>NZ_JAENXS010000003.1:300000-597455 GCF_016612535.1 Bradyrhizobium diazoefficiens | reverse complement strand
ACGGCCGCGGCGCGCGGCGTCAGCCTCAAGGCTATCGGGACGCCATACTTAATGGTTGCTGTGGTTATGGGTCCCGGCCTTCGCCGGGACGACGGTGGCGAAATAGTGTGCGCAACTGCATCAAACATCATTGCAGACACACCTTCGCCCTCTCGCGGCTCATTCGCCCGAGCTCTGCGTGGTCGCCTCACCCTCAATTGAAAAAGGGCGCAGGGAAGGCCGGGAGCCGGCTGGCTCCCATTGACCGCCATGCCATGAGTAGATTGCGCTACACTGCACAGCGGGTAACAGGGCAGCCGGAGACATCCCGGCCTTCCCTGCGCGGATGGTTGGAACGGCTTATGTCGTGATCTCCCCGGGGAGCGATGCACTATTGCCCCCGTCGCCTTGCGGATGACTGATGCGCATGTCGGGTTGGACGGCACGCATCACCACAAGACTTGGCGCACAGGCTCCGGGCGCCAGGACCACACGATTTCCCCGTACGCCGATCACACCGGTCGTGCGCGCGACGGCTTCGCTCACGGTTGCCCGCCCTGCAAAACCCTTCGCGCCGAGGTGATCCACGTCCACCGCCGCCCGGCCCGCGTTCGTGACGATCGCGATACGCCCCTCTTCCTTGGGCCGGAGTGAGCGAAACATACGCCGTTTCCGAATTTCGGTAAAGTGGAATATCTTTGTGACCGCCCATTGACCGACGGTTTGGGTGTTTTGCCTGTCGGGCAACGCAAGGGCTCGTAGCCCGGATGGAGCGAAGCGTAATCCGGGGGTACTCGCGCGGATGCGGAGGTCCCGGATTGCGCTGTGCTCCATCCGGGCAACGGGCCTATGGTGTCGATTTGCCTGATCGGTCACCACATTGGTATGATCCGTGCAAGCGGTTCAGCCTCCGCAATCTCCTGACAAGAACGTGACAATGCCCAACCCGATCTTCCCGAGTTCAAGACCCGATCGCATCCGCAACATGCTTGCCAACCTCATCGGTTTCGACACGATCAGCGATCGCACCAACCTGCCTCTGATCGCTCACATCGAGAGCTATCTCGCCTTCCTCGGCGTCAAGGGCGAGCGCATCACCGACGAGACCGGCAAGAAGGCGTCGCTCTGGGTGACGATCGGGCCGGAGGATCGCCCTGGCCTCGTGCTGTCCGGCCATACCGACGTGGTGCCGGTCGTAGGCCAGGACTGGAGCCACGACCCGTTCAAGCTGGTCGAGCGCGACGGCAAGCTCTACGGCCGCGGCACCACCGATATGAAGGGCTTTGTCGCGGTATGCCTCGCGATGGTGCCGGAGATGCTGGAGGCGAAGCTCTCCACGCCGATCCATCTCGCGATCTCCTATGACGAGGAGATCGGCTGCGTCGGCGTGCGGCCGATGCTCGCCGAAGTGGCCAAAAAAAAGGTCAGACCGCTCGGCGCCTTCATCGGCGAGCCGACCGAGATGAAGGTCATCATCGGCCACAAGGGCAAGCACGGCGTGCGCGCGACGTTCAAAGGTCTCGCCCGCCACTCCTCGATCGCGCCTGACGGCGTCAACGCCATCGAATACGCCGCCGAGCTGATCACCGAGATCCGCCGCCGCGCGGTGAAGCTCGCAAGCCAGGCCGAGCGCAACAGCCTCTACGATGTCCCGCACTCGACGCTGCTCACCAGCATCGTGCATGGCGGCGCGGCGCTCAACATCGTGCCGGATATTTGCACGGTGGACTTCGAATGCCGAGGCATCGGTATCACCGAGTCCAGGGAGGTCACGGATGCGATCGTCGCCTGGGCCAAGGCCGAGCTCGAGCCGGCGATGAAGACAAGACACCCGGAGTGCGGCATCGATTTCGAGGAGATCCTCGACTATCCCGCGCTCGACACCGCGGCCGACGCCGCCATCGTCACGCTGGCAAAGCAGCTCGCCGGCCGCAACGACCACGCCAAGGTCGCCTTCGGCACCGAAGCGAGCCTGTTTGCCAGCATGGCGGATATCCCCTCGGTGGTGATCGGCCCGGGATCGATCGCCCAGGCGCATACGCCGGATGAGTTCGTGGAGATGGCGGAGCTGGAGAAATGCGCGGAGTTCGTGGAGAAATTGATCGCGCACTGCGCGAAGAATTGAGAACGTAGGGCGGATTGGCGAGCGGCTGCGCGAAGCGCAGTCCGCCGACGTAATCCGCCACTTCTCTCGCATCGTGTGAACGGCGGATTACGCTGCGCCAATCCGCCCTACAGATCCGGGCTACGAGAGCGCACTGCGCCTCAGCGCTCCTGCAACGCCAGCCGGACGCCGACGGCGCAATAGATGGTCCCGACCACCTTGCCCTGCCACTTCACGACGGCCGGATGGCGACGCAGGAGATTGCCGAGACGGCCGGCGCCGACGGCGAATACAACGGTGCTGAGAAGGCCGAGCAACACGAAGACAAGGCCGAGTATCGCAAGTTGAGCTGCGATCGAACCGTGCTCCGGCCGCACGAATTGCGGCAGGAAGGCAAGGAAGAACAGCGCGGTCTTCGGATTGAGTACTTCGGTCAGAACAGCCTGCCGGAAGGCGCGGTCCGCGCTGATGGCGGGCGCGCCGCCGTTCAGCTCGATCGGCGCCTTGTCGAGCATGGCGCGAATGCCGAGATAGATCAGGAAACCGGCGCCCGCATACTTGACGACGCTGAACAGGAGTGCCGACGTCGCGATGATCGCCGACAGGCCGGCGATCGCCATGCTGGTGTGGATCATGTCGCCTACCGCAATTCCTGCGCCCGTTGCGATGCCGACCCGCGCTCCCGAGCTTGCCGCCCGCGCCACGGTGAGCAAAGTCGCCGGTCCCGGAATGAAAACGAAGCCGAGCACGATGAGGACGTAGGTGATCAGGGTCGCGTGATCGATCATGAGAGCGGCTCCGAAGGCGTATCAGTGCAGGAGGCTGGATGAGGGCGAATGGTCCGGAGGAGATAGGGTCAAGTGGCGCGCTGTCAAACCAGGAATAGCGGTCGGTGCGTGTCCCGGACGCGGTGCGGCACGAAGTGACGCTCCGCAGAGCCGGGACCCAGAACGCTTGGCGACAATATCGAAATATGCTACCTTAGATGGCATTGCCATTGCGCTGGTTGCACGGCTATGTCCTTCTTCGTTTACATCCTGGCAAGCAAACGAAACGGCACTCTCTACATCGGGTTAACGAACGACCTTGCCCGCCGGCTGAGCGCGCACAAGGCCAAGCTCGTGCCCGGCTTCACGAAGCAATACGACGTAACTCTGCTGGTTTATTTCGAAACCTTCGAGTCGATACTCGAAGCTCGCTCGCGCGAACATTCGCTGAAGCGCTGGCGCCGTGCTTGGAAGCTCAAGTTAATCGAAGGACTCAATCCGGATTGGCGCGACCTCTCGGATGAGCTGAATACCTTGGCGACATGACTGGGTCCCGGCTCTGCGGAGCAGCACTGCGTGCTGCACCGCGTCCGGGACACGAGTGAGGTGCTCCGAAAGAAGAAAGGCGCAGCCATCAGCCGCGCCTCTCTCCTAAACCGCTCCCGCCTTCTGCGCGTAGTCCCATGACGCCTTCGACAACGGCACGGTGCGCTTGGCGGACTCCAGCGCCTTGGCATTCGCAGCGGTGCCGTCGCGGACGCGGCCGGCGATGCCCTGGGTGATGCCGGCGAGGCGGAACAGATTGTAGGCAAAATACCAGTTGAGATCGGGCACCGTCATCCTGGTGACGCTGCAATAGATCTGTGCGGCCTCTTCCACGCTCGGGATGTTGAGCGCCTTGAGGTCGGCGCCGTCGAGGCCCGGCATGACCCACTGCATCAGCAGATAGGTGAAGTCGGCCATGGGATCGCCGAGTGTCGACAGCTCCCAATCGAGCACGGCCTGAACGCGCGGTTCCGTCGCGTGGAAAATCATGTTGTCGAGGCGATAGTCGCCATGGACGATCGAGACGCGCGCCTGCTCCGGCACGGTCTTGGGCAGCCATTCGGCGACCTTCTCGAACTCTGGAATGTGCTGGGTTTCGGACGCCCGATACTGCTTGGTCCAGCGGTCGATCTGGCGCGCGAAATAATTGCCGGGCTTGCCGAACTCGCCGAGACCGATCGCGACGGGATCGTACATGTGGAGTTTTGCCAGCGTCTCGATCTTGCTGGTGAATATCTTTCGGCGCGCATCGTTGTCCTGGCTCGGCAGGGTCGGATCCCAGAACACGCGGCCCTCCTCCATCGACATGATGTAGAAGGCGGCGCCGATGATGCTGTCGTCCTGGCACAGCGCATAGGCATGCGCGACCGGAAAGCCCTGCTTTCCAAGCGCCGCGATGACGCGATATTCGCGATCGACCGCATGCGCCGACGGCAGCAATTTGCCGAACGGTTTTCGGCGCATCACGTAGGAGCGGTTCGGCGTGTTCAGGCGATAGGTCGGATTGGACTGCCCGCCCTTGAACTGGAGGACGACCAGCGGACCCTCATAGCCCTCGACGTTGTCGCGCATCCAGGCCTCGAGCCGCATCTCGTCGATGCGATGACGCTCCTCGACAGGCTTGGTGCCCGAGAACTCTTCGTCTTTCCTGACGCCGTCAGCCACGGTGACGCTCCCTTGAATTTCTTGAAGGGAGCGCCACGAAGCCCTCCCCGTTCTTAATGCTTGGGAGAATTGGCATACTTCCGAACTTCGAGCCTTGCAATGGCGCGATTGTGCACCTCGTCCGGACCGTCGGCGAGACGGAGAGTCCGAATGTGGGCGTAGTCCTTGGCAAGACCAGCTTCGTCCGACACGCCGGCGCCGCCGAACGCCTGGATCGCCTCGTCGATGATCTTCAGCGCCATGTTGGGTGCTGCGACCTTGATCATGGCGATCTCGGCCTGCGCGGTCTTGTTGCCGACCTTGTCCATCATGTCGGCGGCCTTGAGGCAGAGCAGACGCGTCATCTCGATGTTGGTGCGGGCCTCGCCGATGCGCTGCTCCCACACGCTGTGCTCGACGATCCTCTTGCCGAAGGCGGTGCGCGAAGAGAGCCGCTTCACCATCTTCTCCAGCGCTTCCTCGGCCTTGCCGATGGTGCGCATGCAGTGGTGAATACGGCCAGGCCCCAGGCGGCCCTGCGCGATCTCGAAGCCGCGGCCCTCCCCTAACAGGATGTTCTCTTTCGGCACGCGCACGTTCTCGAGCAGCACCTGGGCGTGGCCGTGCGGCGCGTCGTCGAAGCCGAACACGGGGAGCATCTTCTCGACCTTGATGCCTGGTGTGTCGAGCGGAACCAGGATCTGGGATTGCTGCTGATGCTTGGCCGCGTTGAAATCGGTCTTGCCCATCAGGATCGCGATCTTGCAGCGGGGATCGCCGACGCCGGACGACCACCATTTGCGGCCGTTGATGACGTAGTGGTCGCCGTCGCGCTTGATGCTGGTCTCGATGTTGGTGGCGTCCGACGACGCCACCGCAGGTTCCGTCATCAGGAAGGCGGAGCGGATCTCGCCGTCCATCAGCGGGCGCAGCCATTTGCGCTTCTGCTCCTTGGAGCCATAGCGCATGAACACTTCCATGTTGCCGGTGTCGGGCGCGGAACAGTTGAACACTTCCGAGGCCCAGGTGATGTGGCCCATCTGTTCCGACAGCAGCGCGTATTCGAGATTGGTCAAGCCCGCGCCGCGGAATTCATCATCTTCATGCTCGTTCGGCGGCATGAACATGTTCCAGAGACCTTCGGCCTTGGCCTTCTTCTTCAGGTCTTCCAGGATCGGAATGACCTTCCAGCGCTCGCCGCTGTGATCCTGCTCGTCATAGATCGGCACCGCCGGGCGCACGTGCTTGGCCATGAAGGACTGCACGCGGTCGAGCCATTCCTTCTGCTTGGGGGACAGATCGAAATCCATGGGACGCTCCTCGGTCTCTCTTTGCAAAGCTGTTTTGCGCCGGACTGTCCTCCCGCAATGCGCGGCCCGCAAGCGCGAATGCGTGCGCTGGTGTGCCTCCCGAACCGGTTCGCGAGTTGCGAACGAGTCTCGATTGCGGATTGACTTTTCCGACCTTCAAACGATAGTTTCATACAAGTGTTTGAAATGCAACTCCCTCCCCGAGGGGACTTTCATGGCCAGCGATCACACAAGGTCTGCCATTCTCGCCGCCGCCGAACGGCTCTATGCCGATCGCGGCTTCGGCGATGTCACGCTGCGCGACATCGTCGCGGAGGCCAATGTCAATTTGGCCGCGGTGAACTATCATTTCGGCTCGAAGGACGAGCTGATCGCGGAATTATTTGTCACCCGCTCGATCGCAACCAACCGCGAGCGCTTGCGCGAATTGAAAGCAGCAGAGGAAGACGGCGGCGGCCGTGCGCCGATCGAGGTGATCTTGCGCGCGCTGGTCGGCCCGACCCTGCGCGGTTGCCTCGGCCCCGAGAACCAGCGCTCGACCGCGGCGCGCTTCATGATCCGCGCCTCCATCGAATCCGTGCCGCCGATCCGTCGCATCAAGAACCGCGAGATCGACCATCTGCGGAAATTCGCCGGCGCGATGCGCAGGTCCCTCCCCGACCGCAGCGATGTCGAGATCTACTGGGGCCTCAACTTTGCACTGGCGATGGCGCACCACACCATCCGCGAGAGCGAGCGGCTGACGAAGCTGTCGGAAGGCAAATGCGATCTCGACGACGTCGAAGACGTGGTTGCGCGCGTCGTCAGCGTGTCGACGATGGCGCTGACGGCGGGACGGACGGAGACAAAGCCGCGCGCGCTGGTGCGCTAGTCTAGTGTCTCACATCATCGCTATGCAATCGATCTCGACGTCGAAGGGGCCGAACCATTCCGGCGTGCAAACGAAAATCCGCGCCGGCGGATCGACCGGGAAGTATCTTGCATAGACCGCGTTGAACGCGGCGAAGTGCTTGGTCGAGGTGCAATAGACGTTGCACTTCATGACGTTGTCCAGCGATGCGCCGGCCGTCTCCAGGCACAGCTTCATCTGCTCCATGATGATCTCGCTCTGCCGCTCGATCGGCATTTCCGCAAGTTCGCCCGTCTTCGGGTCGAATGGCGGGAGGCCAGCGACGAAGATCATGTTGCCGGCGCGCGTCACCGGCGAGGTCGGCGCCTTCACGCGATCGAGAAAGGACGAGATCGGTTCGACGCGAAGCGCTTCGCGTTTCATGGGCGGCTACCTTCGGTTCAAGCGAGACTGGGGCCTGACTACATTGTTAGGCAGCCGGCATGTTTCGCTTCTGATCGAAGTGTGGCCGCGGGATTACGCCCGCTGCGGCATCTCCTCGGCCTCTTCCTTGGCGAGCAGGAGCAGCATCTCGATGCCCATGTCGCCTTCCTGCGGCGAGCGGATGAACTTGATCTCTTCGGCACTTTGCCGCAGTGCGGCAATGATGGCGACAGCCTGGTTGGCCGTCGCAGCCTCGGTCGCCAGAATTGCCTTCTGGTTCTTCGCTTGGAACCCGATCGTGTAGGACATGCACTTCCCTCCCGAACCCAGTGGGAGAGATCGAATCTGAGTCGCGGCCGAAGCGGAAGCCTGTGTGAGTACGGACCGGGTTTATCTGGGGATTGCGTGCAAGCCTCGCACAAGGCCGCGCGATCGTCATGCTTCCGTCACTAATCGTTCAACGCGATCAGCCAAGCCCGAGCATCGCGCGCGCCTCCGTCGCAGTCGCGACGCTCGCCCCCAGACTGTTCAGAATGGACGCGGCATGCGCGACCAGCTCGGCATTGGTCTTCGCCAGCACGCCCTTCGACATATAAAGATTGTCCTCCATACCGACGCGGACGTGGCCGCCGAGCAGATACGCCTGCGCCACCATCGGGAATTCGGCGCGGCCGATGCCGAAGCCGGACCAGATCGCGCCCGGCGGCAGCAGGCTGCGCGCGTAGAACATCGTTTCCGGCGTCGCAGAGAAGCCGTATTTGACGCCGAGCACGAGCGAGAACAAGCCAGGCCCTTTCAGCGCGCCGTCGGCGAGCAAGTCGCGCGCGAGATGGCAGTCGCCGGAATCGAACAGCTCGATCTCCGGCAGCACGCCGGCCGCCTTCATCCGGTCCGCCATGATGCGGACGTTGCGCGGCGTGTTGATCACGACCTCGCTGCCGGAATTCATGGTGTTGAGGTCGAGCGTGCAGATGTCGGGCTTCAACTGCTCGATATGCTCGACGCGCTTCTCGGGTTGGAGCAGCGTGGTGCCGGGGCCGGCGACGCGCGGATCCTCGATCGAGGGCACGAAGCGCCCGCCGGGGCCGGTGGTGAGGTTGATGACCAGGCTCTTGTTCCGCGCGCGGATGCGCTCGACGACATCGCGATAGAGGTCGACCGACATCGAGGGTCGCCCGGTCGCGGGATCGCGCACATGGATGTGGGCGATGGCGGCGCCTGCTTCGGCGGCTTCCAGCGCCGATGTCGCGATCTGCTCGGGCGTGATGGGCAGATACGGCGACTGCTCGGGTTTCGTCAGGTTGCCCGTGATCGCGCAGGTGATGATAGTCTTGCCGGTCATGAAATCAGATAATCCCCTGCTTCTTCAGCGTCTCGATCTTGTCCGCATCATAGCCGAGCTTGCCGCCGAGCACCTCCTGGGTGTGCTCGCCTAACAGCGGCGGAGCGCGGTAAGTCTTGATCGGGGTCTCCGAGAAGGTGAGCGCGTTGCGGATCAGCGACAGATCGGGGTCGAAGGGATGGTCGACCTTCACCCGCATGCCGCGCGACTGGACGTGCGGATCGCTGAACACCTGTTCGAAATTGTTGATCGGACCTGACGGCACGCCGGCCTCCTCGAGCCTATCCAGCCAATAGGCCACCGGTTTTTTAAGGAACAGGCCGGCGAAGATCGCCATGATCTCCTTGCCATGCACGACGCGGTCGTTGTTCTTGATGAAGCGTTTGTCGTTGGCGAGCTCGGGCTCGCCAAGCACGGCGCAGGTGCGCTGGAACTGGCCGTCATTGCCGACCACCAGCATCAGCTCGCCGTCGGTGCAGCGGAACACGCCGGCCGGCATGCCGCCATTGCCCCAGGTGCCGCGGCGCGGCGGCGTCTTGCCGTTGACGAGATAGATCTGGAGCCAGTGGCTGAGCGAGGCGATCACGGTGTCGAACAGACAGACGTCGAGGTGCTGCCCGACGCCGCCATTAATGTCGCGATGGTAGAGTGCCGACAAAAGCCCGATCGAGGTATTCATGCCGGTCATGTAGTCGACGATCGACGGGCCAACCTTCATCGGCCCCTCGCCGGGCTCGCCGTCGATGTGGCCGGTGACGCTCATCAGGCCGCCCATCGCCTGCAGGATCGCATCATAACCGGCGCGCGGTGCATACGGGCCGGTCTGGCCGAAGCCGGTCACCGAGCAATAGATGATCCTAGGATTGATCGCCTTGATGGTCTCGTAGTCGAGGCCGTAGCGCTTGAGATCGCCGACCTTGTAGTTCTCCATGAAGACGTCGACGTCCTTCGCAAGCTCGCGGATGATCGCCTGCCCCTCGGGCTTGGCGATGTTGACGGTGACCGACCTCTTGTTGCGGTTGGCGCAGAGATAGAACGAATTGTTGTTGTTGGCCTTGCCCTCGGGATCGGTCAGGTACGGCGGGCCGAAGGCGCGTGCGTCATCGCCGGTGCCCGGCCGCTCGATCTTGATCACGTCGGCGCCGAGATCGCCCAGCATCTGGGCCGACAAGGGCCCGGCGAGCACGCGCGTGAGGTCAAGGATCTTGATGCCTGAGAGCGGCAGGGCCGACATGTCGATTTCCTCCGGGGAACTGGATATTGGCGCGGCGGCGAGATCGCGGGCCGCGCTCCCTGCGGATACACCATTTTCGGGCCTCGAGCACTGCACTGGGGGCATACGACCATCCCCTGGCCGGCAGCGGAAGCTGCTCCGCAACGGCGAATTCCGTGCCGCGAAGAACGCCTCAGCCTGCCCCGGCAGCAACCACCTGCGGCCGACGCCGCCCGAGCAGCACCAGGATCAGCACCGTCGCGCAGGAAAAAGCCAGGGTCAGGCCAAGTGCGCCGCGGCTGCCGAACTGGGTGAGCAAGCCGGCCAGAAGCGGCGGCGAGATCGCGGAGGCCAGATTGAGCGGCAGCGCGATCATCGACATCGCCTTGGCGAACTCGGCCTGGTCGTAGAAAACCAGCGGGATCGTCGCCCGCGCCACCGCCATCGCGCCGCTGCCCGCGCCATAGAGCAGGATGAAGACCGCGACCGCCCAGGTCGCGCCCTCGCTCAGCATCAGCAGCAGCATCGCGACGGGAAGCGCCGTGCCGGCGACGAGCCCGGTCGTGATGCCGTCCCATCGGCCACCGCCGAGGAAGTCGAGACCGCGCGCGCTGACCTGGATCACGCCGAGCATGGAGCCGAACGCAATCGCCTGCGCCGGCGTCAGCCCCTCTGCCCGCAACAACTCGATCAGGACGGCGCTGAGGCCAAAATTGACGAAGGCATTGAGGGTAATCGCACAGACGACGAGGTTGAACGTGCTTTTGGAAATCGCAGGCGCTTCGGAGTCCATCGCCGCCGCGCCGCCCTCCTCCTTCGGCAAACTCCGACGCGGCGCGCAGAATGCGTAAAGCGGCAGCGAGATCAGCATCAACATGGCCGCATAAACGAGACACGTCCCGCGCCAGCCGAGATGACCGCTCAGGAACGAGGTGGTCGGCCAGAAGATGCTGCTCGACAGCCCGGTCACCAGCATCAGCGCACCGATGGCATTCTTGGACTCCCTCCCGGCGACCTCATTGAGCATGATGTAGGCGCCGGTCGACAGGGTGGCGCTGCCGCCCATGCCGAGAATGATCCAGCCGGTGAAATAGAGCATCGGCTCACGGGCGAAGAACAGAACGATGTAGCCCGGTACGGCAACGACTGTGCCCGCCATCATCACCTTGCGGGCACCGTGCCGCGCAAAGGCCTTGGCGAGCCAGGGCGCGCATAAGCCCATGGTGACATAAAGCACCGAACTGCCCGCAAACACCGCCGGCAGGCTGAGGCCGAGATCGGCCGCAAGGTCGCGCCCGACCACGGCCGGGAGGCCGATCGTCCCCCATCCAATGAGTTGGGTAATTGCCAGCACCAGCAGGACGCCGATGAGCCTGCTGTCAGATTTCAAGAACCGCATTCCAGCCGTCGCCTGCCCGGCAGGCGCAGAACACGCCTGTGAGCCTATGTTTTAGCCGGAGACTCAAGCCCGCAGGCATATCGGTTCCGAATGGCATGGCGGCGCTGGCCGCAGAGCGGCCGCCCGCTGGCTTCAGGCGCGGCTCACTCCTTCACCGACAGAAACATGAACACCGGACGGACCGCTCCCTCGAGCAAGTCACGCTTGGGGCGCGAACGCGCCAGCACGCGGATACCGAGGAGAACACTGAGCAGCAGGCGCGCCAGATCCTCGGCCGTCTGGGCGCTCGTGATTGTCCCCGACAATTGCCCTCTCTCGACACAACGCCGGAAGAAAGCCTCGACGTCGCCAAGCACACGGGCCACCACCTGCCCGAATTCCTTGTCATGCGGCGCAAGTTCGAGCGCCGAATTCACCAGCATGCACCCCTTGCGCTCCTTGTCCGCAAGCGACCGCTCGACGATCTCCTCGAAGAAGGCCTTCAGTGCATCGAACGGCGGGAGCTCATTCTCGAAGCGCCGCACGCGATCGCCGAAGCTCATGCTGACATAGTGATCCAGCGACCGCCTGTAGAGCGATCGCTTGTCCCCGAACGCATTGTAGAGGCTCGCGCCCGTGATACCCATGCTCTCGGCAAGATCACGGACCGAAGTCGCCTCGTATCCCTGCGACCAGAAACGTTGGACGGCGGCATCGAGGACAGCCGTCTCGTCGAATTCTCTCGGTCGTGCCATCGTTGAGTGCCTAGCCCGCGAAGCTCGTCATTGCCGCCTCGACGATCACTGCGCCCGCCTCCTGGGTGAAGTGACCAGCATCCGCCAATTCGAGCGGCGGCGGACAGTTCCGGATGATTGCCCGCAAGGCCAGCATCGCCGGCGGCCCCAGAACGGGATCCTTCATGCCGATGGCCATGAAGCTCTTGCCGGCCCACTGCTTCGACCAGAAGTCGCGGGCCCGGCGTGACAGCGCCGCCCCGTCCGCGTCGGCACGGTCCGGCACAAGGTTCGGAAACCGTCGCACACCGGCCTTGTATCGGATGTCCGGGTACGGAGCTGCATAGGCCGCCGCCTCCGCGTCGCCGAGCGTCGGCACCGCGCGATGCATCAGAGCCGCAACGTCCATGTCGGGCTTGCTGTTCGAGAATGCGCGCCAGGACAGAAAGCCTTCGCCGAGCGGCACGTCGCCGGTCCCGAGCGTGGTGTTCATGACCAGAAGCCGCTCGAACCGGGCTTGCATATCCATCGGAATGGTGAGGCCGATCAGCCCGCCCCAGTCCTGACAGACGAGCGTGATCCGCCTGAGGTCAAGCGCTTCGATCAGGGAGATGACGGAGGCGCGGTGGAAGTCGAAAGTATAGGTCGCCTCCTCCGCCGGCTTGTCGGATCGGCCGAAGCCGAAGAAATCCGGCGCCACCACGCGCATGCCGGCGGCCACGAAAGCCGGCACCATCTTGCGATAGAGATAAGACCAGGTGGGCTGCCCATGCAGACACAGCGCGACCGGAGCGTCGGCCGCGCCTTCGTCCAGATAGTGCATGCGCAGACCTGGCCGATCTTCGAGATAGTTGGGCGGAAACGGATAGCCCGGAAGATCGGTGAATCGTTCGTCCGGGGTTCGCAAGACGGTCATCGTGTTCCTCCTGCACGCGGCGGAATCAACTCGGCCGCGATCTGCAAACCGCCTATTCGGCCGCTTGCGCAGGCCTCTGTAGCACGGCCAGGACCTCCAGCGGCTCGGCCCGGCGGCGATAGTCCACTCCCGTATCGGCGAACAGGATCACACCGTCCATGCCGATGACATAAGTCGCCGAGAGCGGAAGCGACCACTCGTCCGGTGCGCCATTCTTCGCCGGGATATCGAGACCGAACCCGCCATAAGCCCACTTCAATTCGTCAGTGAACGTGTAGACGAGGCCAAAAGCCTTCCCGACGATCTGGCCGACATCGCTCAACACCGGAAATGTCAGAGCGTTCTTCTCAGCAGTCGTGACGCTGTCGTCGGGCTTCTCGGGGCTGATCGCCACAAGGCTCGCACCGGCAGCGCTGATCTGCGGCAGGAGGTTCTGGTAGGCCCGCAGCTCGAGATTGCAATAAGGACACCAGCCGCCGCGGTAGAATGTCACGATGACCGGCCCTTTCGCCAGCAAGGTCGCGACATCGAACGGCTTGCCATCGACTCCCGGGAGGGTGATCTGAGGCGCCCGCTCCCCAACCTGCTTGGCGAGCTTGCCGAGGCCAACATCGGATAGATGTGCGATGTGGCGCTCCATGACAGCCCGGCGCTCCGCCGGGACGCGCTGCATCCAGCCGGCCAGGAATTCCTCGAGCTGTGCGGACAGTGTATTGCTCATATCGACTTGCTCCAATCGGATCCGCTGCGGTCAGGCTGCGGCGTAATTTTGCGGGAACAGATTGCGGCGCGCCTCTTCGTCCATCTCGCGCTTGAAGGTGAGGTTTTTGCCGATCGCACGGGCGCGTGCCACGGCGGGACGGCCATCCACGCCGGCAAACCAGCGCGCCACGTTCGGAAACTCTCCCAGACGCCCCTCGCCGAGCACGAAGGTCGAGCGGTCGACCCAGCCCCACGCCGCCACATCCGCGATCGTGAAACCGTCGCCCACGATGAAGCTGCGACCTTCAAGGTGCTGATCAAGCACCTGGTAGTGCCGCTCCGCTTCCCGCAGGTAGCGGTTCTGGGCGTATGGGATCTGCTCCGGCGCGGCGCGACGGAAATGGACCGATTGGCCCGAATACGGTCCGAGCCCGGTCGCCACGAACATGAGCCACGACAGCAGTTCGCCGCGGTCGGCCGGGTCGCCGAGCAGCTTGCCGGATTTCTCAGCGAGATAGAGCAGGATGGCGTTGCTGTCGAACACCCGCACCGGCCCCTTGCCGAGCCCTTCCGTGTCGATGATCGCAGGCGTCTTGCCGTTCGGATTGATCGCCCTGAACTCGGGCGTGTGCTGCTCGCCCTTGAGCGTATCGACGGGCACGACTTCATAGGGGATCGCGGCTTCCTCGAGCAGAAGCGCCACCTTCATCGGGTTGGGCGTGTGATGGAAGTAAAAACGGATCATTGCAGTGGCTCCTCTGCAGCGTTCGAGCTTGCGGCCGACGACCGGCCTCGCTTCGCCGCCGGTCGATTTAGATCGAACGTTATAAAACGCCTCCCGACTTGGCAAGCGCCGAGCGTGACCCGGCGACGGCGTGCATGGCAGTGATGTCGAAAATCGGTCAGACTTCCGCAGCAATCAACGCGCGGCTTCGCGGTCAAGATTTCGTGTGATTCCCGCAAAGCGGCACGCAAGCCCTCCTGACGTCGACTGCGGTCGCTCTGGCCGCTCGCCGCGATCCAACCCCGGTTGGCGCCCTAAGGCTTGGTCTGATGACGGCTGCCCGGCTGTGGCCGGCCTAGCTGCCGAGCGCAGTCTCGCCCTCCTCGCGACCGGGCACGCTGACATGAACCTCATGCCCCTGCCGCAGCGCCAGCGAGGCAGCGGCCACCGCTGACTCGAACGCCGATTCCTTGGTGGCGTATTTGCCGTGGACGTTGCCGTCGTGCAGCACGCCCCACTCGTCCTGGACCGGTACGATCGCGTATTGGGCAAGGCCCATCATCCCACTCCTATCGCTGCGTGACCTGCGGCTGCGCCGCCGTCACCCGCCATACCGTGTTGCCGCTGTCGTCGGCGACCAGCAGCGCGCCGGTCTTGTCGATGGCGACGCCGACGGGACGGCCACGTGCCTGGTTGTCGCTGTTGAGGAAGCCGGTGACGACGTCCTGTGCCGGCCCGCTTGGCTTGCCGTTGGTAAATGGCACATAGACGACCTTGTAGCCGTTCAAGACCTGACGGTTCCAACTGCCGTGCTCACCGACGAAGGCGCCGCTGCGATAGGGGCCTGGCAGGCTGCTACCACTGGAGAAGGCCAGCCCGAGCGGCGCGACATGCGAGCTCAGCGCGTAATCGGGCACGATCGCCTTGGCGACGAGGTCCGGCCGCTGCGGCTTGACGCGGGGATCGACGTGCTGGCCGTAATAGCTGTAGGGCCAGCCGTAGAAGGCGCCGTCCTTCACCGACGTCATGTAGTCAGGCACGAGATCGGGACCGAGCTCGTCGCGCTCGTTCACGACGGTCCACAGCGCGCCGCTCTGCGGCTCGAAGCTGAGGCCGTTCGGGTTGCGCAGACCGCTGGCAAAGATGCGCCAGCGACCGCTGGCGCGATCGACCTCGAGGATGTCGGCGCGGTTGTGCTCGGCCTCCATGCCATTCTCGGTGATGTTGCTGTTGGAGCCGACGCCGGCAAAGAGTTTTGAGCCATCGGGGCTTGCGACCAGACTCTTGGTCCAGTGGTGGTCGATTGGTCCGCCCGGCAATGGTGTCAGCACCGTACCCGGTGCGGTGATCTTGGTGTCGCCTTCAGTGTAGGGGTATTTCATGATCGCGTCGGTGTTGGCGACATAGAGATCGTTGCCGACCAGCGCGACGCCGAACGGCGAGTTGAGGTGATCGAGGAAGACGCTCTGCGTATCCGGCACGCCATCACCATTGGTATCGCGCAGTAGCGTAATGCGATTGCTCTGGCCGGTGTCGCCGCCGGAGGTCGCCCAGGACTCGACGTAGCCCATCACGATCTCCTTGGGCCGCTTGATCGCGGCGGCCTTCGGCGCCTTGGATTCCACCACCAGCACGTCGCCATTCGGCAGCACGTAGAGCGAGCGCGGATGCTGCAATCCGGTGGCGAACGCCTTGGCCTGCAGGCCCTGCGCGACCGTCGGCGTCTCGCCCTTCTTCCAGCCGACGATGCGGGCGATGTGCATCGGCGGCAGCAGATATTGCTGGATGTCGGGCAGCTTCGGATTGGCGCCGATCTGCGCCCTCGGATCGCCGCTGCCGTCATTGCAGCCGGCGAGACACAGGAGCGAAGCGCACAGCAAGGCGCGGGCAGGCAGAGAGATCATCGCGCAACTCCTACACCGTGGCGGTACACCATGGCCCAGCCGAGCCAGCCGGTCACAGGCAGGATCAGGACGGTGAGCACCGACAGAATGAGACCGAGCGGCCACACCGAGGTCCAGGCATCACGCGTGTGGATCAGCGCATTGAAGATCGCCAGGATCAGCGCCACCGCGTTGCCGATCAGATGCGGCCAGGCCGGCGCCTGCGCGCGCACCAGGCGATTGCCAAGGAAATCGGTCAGGCCGGCGATTGCGGCCAGCACACCAAAGATGACGCCGACCACCAGAAGCCAGGCCGAAAAATCGGCCCACATCATCTCGGCGGTGACGAGATAGGCGATGTCGGTCAGCAATGCCCCGATGAAGCACGTGATTGGGATGGGCACCAGCATCGGATGAATCGGATGGCCCGCGATTTGCGCCGTCGAGCGCACGCGCACGATGTCTTGCACGGTTGGCCTCGTGTGACGTTTTGCCCACCCGATCGGCCAACTCGCGCTGGAGGCGATGGTTCCTACTCTTGCGCCGGCACGACCAGACCTGCTTGATACGCCGCATAGGCGCGCTTCAAGCCGTCATGAAGCGAGGTCGAGGCGCGCCAGCCAAGCTTCGTCAGCCGGCCGATATCGAGCAGCTTGCGCGGCGTGCCGTCGGGGCGCGAGGTGTCGAAGGAGATCTCGCCGCGATAACCGACGATCTCGGCGACGACGCGCGCAAACTCGGCGATGGCGATATCCTCGCCGGTGCCGATGTTGATCAGCTCCGCGCCGGAATAGGTCTTCATCAAATGCACGCAGGCATCGGCCATGTCGTCGACATAGAGGAACTCGCGCCGCGGCGTGCCGGTGCCCCACACTGCGACGGTCTTCGCGCCTGAAACCTTTGCCTCATGAAAGCGCCGGATCAGCGCGGCGACCACATGGCTCAGCTCCGGATGATAATTGTCGCCGGGGCCATAGAGATTGGTCGGCATCACGCTGATGAAGTCAGAGCCATACTGGCTGCGATAGGCCTCCGCCATCTTGATGCCGGCGATCTTGGCAATCGCATAGGGCTCGTTGGTCGGCTCCAGCGGGCCGGTCAGCACGGAATCCTCGCGCAAGGGCTGTGGCGCCAGCTTCGGATAGATGCAGGACGAGCCCAGGAACATCAGCTTCTCGGCGCCGTTGATGTGGGCGGCGTGGATCAAATTGGTCGCGATCGCGATGTTGTCGTAGATGAACTCGGCGCGCAGCGTGTTGTTGGCGACGATCCCGCCGACTTTGGCGGCGGCGAGAAAGATCACCTGCGGCCGCACGCGCGCGAACCAGTCGAACACTGTGGCCTGGTTGCAGAGGTCGACCTCGCGCCGCTCCACGGTCACAAGGCTGACGTCCTCACGCGCCAGCCGTCGCACCAGCGCGCTGCCAACCATGCCGCGATGACCGGCGACGTAGACGCTCTTGCCCGTCAGCTCAAACGGTGCGCTTACCATTTTGCAATGTCCCGATTGGCCTCAGCGAGATCGCTCGCCATGATCTCTTCGACAAAATCTCGTCGACAAACTGGGCAAACGTCCGCTGGCTTCCAGCTCCGGCCGAAACCCCGCCCTTCTTTGACATATCGGTCGCTGGGGTCAACCTTACAGGCGCGCCCGGACGGGTTTTCCGGACGCCCCTCTCGAAATGGGCCGCAGCCCGCGAAACTGCAAAGGCTACTGCGAACGGTCCGAGGTCCAGCCCTTGTAATCCTTGATATTGTCCCGGGTCACGAGCTTCGACGGCAGCAACTCGACGGTCGAGGCCGGCTTCTGCCCATTGAGAATGCCGACGCCGATCTGCACGGCCCGCCGCGCCATGAAGAACGGATCCTGCGATGCAGACGCCTGGATCTGCGGCGACGCCGGATCTTTTAGCGCCGCCTCAATATCCGGAGCTCCATCGACCGAGGTGATGATGATGCCGCTGCGGTTCTGCTGGCGCGCCGCAAGGTCAGTGCCGATCGCCTGCGGATCGTTGATGGCGAAGATGGCGTCGATCTTGGGAAAGCGCGTCAGATAGCCCTGCGCGACCGTGAGGCCGCCCTCGCGCGAACCCTTGCCGTCCTGGTCGCTCGACAGCACCTTGATCCCGGGATTCTTCGCGAGCACGTTCTTGCAGCCGGTGACGCGGTCGATCACGGCCGAGACCTGCGGTCCGTTCTCGATAATGACGTCGCCCTTGCCCCCGAGCTTGTCGACGATGTACTGGCAGGAGATCTCGCCGGCCTGGACGTTGTTGGTGGTCACGGTGGCATCGGCGCCTTCGGCCGCGGTGTCGACCGCGACGACGACGATACCCGCCGCCTGCGCCTTCTTGATCGCAGGCCCGATCGCCTTGGGATCACCGGGGTTCAACAGGATCAGATCGACGCCGGCGGCGATGAAATTGTCGATCTGGGTGACCTGCTTGCCGAGATCGTATTCGAAGCCGACGGTGGTGATCTTCACATTGGGATTGGTCTTCTTGGCCTCGAACTCGGCGCCCTTCGACAAGGCGACGAAGAACGGGTTGCCCATCGACCCCAGCGAGACGCCGATCGACTTGAGCTCCTTGGCGAAAGACGGCGCGGTGGTCAGGGCAAGCGCCATCGCGGCGCCGGCGAGCGTGGTCATCTTCAACATTGGCTTCCTCCCTGGTCTGTCCTCATCCCCGACACGGCAGACCAGTTGCCGTAACGGAATCTCGCAGCGCGCCCCGATCCCTTAGGTTCTCGCGGAGCCTTCAAGTTCTGGCCGAGCCTTGCAGCCGATAGCGATCCAGCGCGACGGCGCCGATGATCACCAGCCCCTTGATCACATATTGCCAGATGTCGGAAACGCCGGTGAGGATGAGGCCGTTCGAGAGCACGGCGATGATCAGCGCGCCGACCAGCGTCCCCCAGATCGACCCGATGCCGCCGACGAACGAGGTGCCGCCGAGGATCACCGCGGTGATGGCGTCGAGCTCGTAGCTCTGTCCGAGCTGCAAGCCGTTGGCCGCATAGAGCCGCGCCGCCTGCATGCCGCCCCCGAGCCCGGCCAGCAGCCCCGACACGCCATAGACGAAGATCAGAACGGCCCAGACCTTGATGCCGGCAAGCCGCGCCGCGCTTTCATTGCCGCCGACAGCATAGATGTGCACGCCGAGCACGGTTCGGCGCAGCACCAGCCACGAAACGAGGATGACGAGCAAAGCGATCACCGAGAGCCACGGGATCGACGCCACACCGGGAATGAGCGTCAGCGAGCCGTTGCCGATGAAGGCATAGGGAATCGACGGATTGAACACCGTGGTGTCGGCGCCGAGCAGCCGCGCCAGGCCGCGCACGGCGGTGAGCGAGCCCAGCGTGACGATGAAGGGCGGCAGCCGCAGCAGAGCGATCAACGCGCCATTGACGACGCCGAAGCCGAGGCCGGTGAGAACGGCGGCCGGCAGCCACAGCGCACCTAACTCGGGCAATTTCGACATCGTCAGGCCGGCCATCGCGGACGCCGCCAGGATCGAGCCGACCGAGAGATCGATGCCGCCAGTGAGGATGACGAAGGTCATGCCCGCGGCGAGCACGGTGTTGACCGCGGCCTGCTGCAGGACGATGCCGAGATTCTGTCCGGTGAAGAAACGGCCATCCGATAAATAATGAAAGCCGGCGCACAATAGCAGCAGCACCGGCAGCATGCCGGCGGCGCGGATCAGGAGCCTGACGCGCTGGCGCTTCGTCGCCTGGGCGGCGGCAAGGCCGTTTGCGGTGGCCGCCTTCGCCTGCGTCGATCCGTTGTCAGGCATCGAGATGCTCCGTTCCCGTGGCGAGGGCCATGATGTCTTCCTGAGCGAGCGGCGCCGCCTCGGTTCGCCTGACCTCGCCCGCGACAAGTCCCGACCGCATCACGATGACCCGATCGCAGATGCCGATGATTTCCGGGAGATCGGACGAGATGACGAGGATCGCGGTGCCGGCCTTGGCGAGATTGTCGATGATCGAATAGATCTCGGACTTGGCGCCGACGTCAACACCGCGCGTCGGCTCGTCGAGGATCAGGACCTTTGGCGCGATGGCGAGAAGCCGCGACAGCAGGACCTTCTGCTGGTTGCCGCCGGACAGGCCCCCTGCGGGGACACCGACATTGGTGGCGCGGATGCTCAGTCCCACAAAGGCCCGGTCGGCCCGCTCGCGCGCCTTGTCGCGATCCAAGAGCCAGCCGAGCTTGGCATCGCGTCCGAGCACGGCGAGATTGATGTTGTCCAGACAGGACATGTCGAGGAACAGGCCGAGTGCCTTCCTGTCCTCGGTCAAATAGGCGATGCCCGCCTCGAGCGCCTCGCCGGGGGTGCGGATCTCGATCGGGCGGCCTTCAAGCTCGAGACGGCCGGAAATTCTCGGAGCCGCGCCGATGATGAGATGCGCAAGCTCGGTGCGACCGGCGCCGATCAGGCCGGCAAGCCCCACCACCTCGCCCGCATGCACAGTGAACGAGCAGCCTTTGACGCGCTGCCCGTCCGCCATGTCGATGGCTGTGAGCACGGGGTGCCCCCTCTCGGCCCCGGAATCGTGATCCTTCTTATAGAAGGATGAGACATCGCGCCCGACCATCATGCGCACGATGGCATCGGCGCGGATATCCTGCTTGTCGAGCGAGCCGACCAGGCGGCCGTCGCGCAACACGGTGACGCGATCCCCGAGCGCATAGACCTCGTCCATGCGGTGCGAGATGTAGATGATGGCGAGTCCCTCCGCGCGGAGTTGCCGGATCAGCGCAAACAGCCGTTCGCTCTCGCCGGCCGACAACGCGGTGGTCGGCTCGTCCATGATCAGGATTTTCGAGCGCGCGTGCAGCGCACGCGCGATCTCGACGAGCTGGCGCTGCCCCATGGAGAGATGCGCCACCAACGTCGACGGCAGGAAGTCCGCGCCCAACCGCTCCAGGATCGGGCCGACGCCCTCGCGCATGACACCGCGCGCCAGAAATCCCGAACGGGAGACCTCGCGGCCGAGATAAATATTCTCCGCGACGCTCAGATTGGGAGCCAGAGAGAGCTCCTGATAGATGATCGAGATGCCCGCGGCCCGCCCGCCGAGCGGACCTTCGATGCGCACCGGCTTACCCTCGATGCGGATCTCGCCGCCGGGATCGGGCCGGTAGGCCCCCGACAGGATTTTCATGAGGGTCGACTTGCCCGCGCCATTCTCGCCCATCAGGGCATGAATCTCGCCGGCATAGACGGTCAGGTCGACCGCGCGCAGCGCCTTGATGGCGAAGAAGGATTTTGAAACTCCCCGCATCTCGAGGATCGGATCGTTCATCCTGCCTCCCGCCGCACAATGTTGCGTTTCCCGTCCGCGTCTCCATTTTTTTAAAGCGCGGTCTACGCATTAAACAAAAGGCCGCGGCGCAGGGCAACAGCGAACAGTCAGAAATTCGGGGGCGAAGCGATGCTAGTGGCGCGGCCGATACAGTTCGCGCCAGCCGGGAAGCCGTTCGGCATAGGCTTCGACCAGCGCGCGCTCCGGTTCGAAGGTCTCGATCCGTTGCGGGGCCGTACAGACGGTGGCGATTGCCTCGCCGGTGACAGCAAGCCGCCCTAATCTCGCCGCACCAAACGCTGCGCCCGTTTCACCTTCGGCAAAGCGATGGATCGGAACGTTCAGAACGTTGGCCAACACTGACAGCCAGAACCGGGACCGCGATCCGCCGCCGATGACATCGGCCTCCGCGACCGAGATGCCGGCCGCGGCGAGCGAGTCCCGGCAATCCGCGAGCGCGAAGGCAACGCCTTCGAGCACAGCCTGCACGATCGCCGCGCGGTCGGTGCCGTGGCTCAAACCTTCGAACATGCCGCGCACGACGGGGTCGTCATGCGGCGTTCGCTCGCCCGCGAGATAAGGCAGGAAGCTCACCGGAGACGGCGCCTGCGGGCGCGACCCCAGCGGCGCCAGCAGTTCGGCCTCGGCGGCGCCGAACAGGCGCGCGACCCAGGCCAGACAGGAGGCCGCCGAGAGGATCGCGCCGGCCTGAATCCACATGCGGGGGATCGCGTGGCAGAACGTGTGGACCACGCGGTCCGGATTGGCGGCAACATGGCTTGTCGGCGCCAGCAAGGCGCCTGAGGTTCCCAGCGAAATGAACGCGGTTCCTGGCCTGATTGCGCCGATGCCGATGGCGCCCGCGGGATTGTCGCCGGCCCCGCCCGCGATCATCGGGCACCTCGCCATGCCCCAGCGCTGCGCCAGCTCGCTGCGCAGCGTTGCCGCGGGCGCGCAGCCCTCGACCAGGCTCGGCATGTGCGCGCGCGACAGGCCGGTCGCAGCCAGTGCGGCATCCGACCAGTCCCGTCGCGCCACGTCGAGCCAGAGCGATCCCGATGCATCCGAGACGTCCTCGATCGCCTCGCCTGCCAGGACCAGCCGCAGATAGGCCTTCGGCATCAGGACGCGTGTTGTCGCCGCAAAAATCTCAGGCTCGTGCGTGGCAATCCAGAGCAGTTTTGGCGCCGTGAAGCCGGGCATCGCCTTGTTGCCCGTCGTCGCACGCAAGGCGGGCCAGCGCTGTTCCAGAATGCGGCACTCCGCGGCGGAGCGTCCGTCGTTCCAGAGGATGCAAGGCCGCAACGGCGTGTCGTTCGCATCGAGCAGCGTGGCACCATGCATCTGGCCGGACAGCCCGATGCCTTCGACCGCCGCCAGCTCTTTTCCATGTGACGCCTTCAAGGCGTCCAGCGTGGCAAAGGTCGCTTCGATCCACTGGGCGGGATCCTGCTCGAAATAGCCTGATAGCGGCGAGGCGATCGTCAGCGCCCGGCTCTGGCTCGCAATCACCCGCTGGGCGCTATCGACGAGAACCGTCTTGACCGCGGAGGTGCCGAGATCGATGCCGAGATACATGGTGGGTGTGGTTCCAAAGATTTAGCGGCGACTGCGGACACTTGTTGTTGAACATGTCGCCTGCATTTTGAAGAACTTCGCTCTTGGATGCTTCTGCGCGAGGATGTCACATAAACGCAGCACTTTGAAGGTTGTCAGTTGTGGTTGAGTGGACCACAGTCCTTGATGGTGGAGGTCGCCTGTTGCGCTTGCGCTGCACAGACGCCATCCGTTTTTCCGCGCCGGAGCAGCCATGCAGCGATCCAGGGCAGTCTTTATCACGGCTCTCATCTACGCTCTGATCGGTCTGGTGCTCGCGGGCGGCGGCCTCTGGCTCGCCGCATTGGGCGGATCGATCTTCTATGTCATCCTCGGCGTCGGCATTCTCGCCACCGGTGCGTTGCTGCTCGCACGGCGCCGTTCGGCGCTCTGGCTGTTTGCGGTCGTGCTGGTCGGCACGCTGGCGTGGGCCGTCTATGAGGTGCAATTCGACTGGTGGCCGCTCGCATCGCGCGGCGACATCGTCTTCCCGATGGCGCTCTGGCTTCTCACGCCAGTGATCGTGCGCGGGCTGCTGCGAGACGAGCCGGTGTCTTACCGAAACGCGACGCTGCCACTCTGGATCGGCGTGGTCGCGACTTCGGTCGTCCTCGTGGTCGCGCTTCTGTCCAGCTATCACGATATCAACGGCACGATCGCCGAATCCGGTTCTGCCGTGCAGCAAAGCGAGGCCGACCCGCAGCCGGATGGCGATTGGCGGGCGTATGGACGCACGCAATTCGGTCAGCGCTATTCGCCGCTGAAACAGATCACGCCTGACAATGTCGGCAACCTCAAGGTCGCCTGGACCTTCCGCACCGGCGACATGCCGACACCAAACGATTCCGGCGAGACCACTTTCGAAGTCACGCCGATCAAGGTGCGCGACACACTCTATCTCTGTTCACAGCACCAGGTGCTGTTTGCGCTCGACGCCAAGACCGGCAAGGAACGTTGGCGATACGATCCCAAGCTGGTGTTCAACAAGACGTTCCAGCACATGACCTGCCGCGGGGTCTCCTACCACGAAACCGCGGCGGGCGCCGTCGACAGCAGCGGCAGTCCCGCGCCCGCCGAATGCCCGCGGCGGATTTTCCTGCCCGTCAATGACGGGCGCATGATCGCCCTCGATGCCGACAGCGGCAAGCTTTGCGACAGTTTTGGCGATCATGGCAGCCTGGACCTCCAGCAGGGGATGGGGATCAAGACGGCGGGCTTCTTCGAGCCGACGTCACCGCCTGTGGTCAGTGACAAGATTCTCGTCGTCGCCGCCGCGGTGATCGACAATTATGCGGTCGAAGTTCCTTCAGGTGTGATCCGCGGCTTCGACGTCTACACCGGCAAGCTGGTTTGGGCCTGGGACTCCGGCGCGGCGGACGAGAATGAGCTGCCGTCGCCGACGCGGCACTACACCAACGGTTCGCCGAATTCATGGATCACGGCCTCGTTCGATCCGAAACTGAACCTCGTCTACATCCCCACCGGCAATAACGGGCCCGACATCTGGGGCGGCAATCGCAATGCGCTGGTCGAGCGCTATTCCAGCTCGATCGTTGCGCTGGACGTCAATACCGGGAAACGCGCCTGGTCGTACCAGACCGTGCATCATGATCTCTGGGACATGGATGTGCCCTCACAACCGACCTTGGTCGATGTGACCACGGCCAAGGGCGTCGTTCCCGCGATCATTCAGCCGACCAAGGTGGGCAACATCTTCGTGCTCGATCGCAGGACCGGCGAGCTGATCGTGCCGGCGCCGGAGCGTCCCGCGCCGCAGGGCGCCGCGCCCGGCGACCGCACTGCGCCGACACAGCCGTTCTCCGAGCTGACATTCCGCCCCGAGGCGAAGCTGACCGGCGCGGACATGTGGGGCGGCACGATCTTCGACCAGTTGCTCTGCAGGATTACGTTCCAGCGGCTGCGCTACGAGGGCACGTTCACGCCGCCGTCGTTGCAGGGCACGCTGGTCTTCCCGGGTAATCTCGGCATGTTCGAATGGGGCGGCATCGCGATCGATCCGGTGAGACAGATCGCCATCGCCAACCCGATGTCGTTGCCGTTCGTCTCAAGGCTCATTCCACGCGGCCCGCAAAATCCTCCGGCGCCGACAGCCCAGAAGCCGGTCGGCAGCGAGGCCGGGACGCAGCCGATGTATGGCACACCGTTCGGGGTGGATCTCGAAAGCTTCCTCTCGCCACTTTCCGTGCCGTGCTATCGGCCGCCATGGGGCTCGATGGCCGCGATCGATCTGAAGACGATGAAGATCGTCTGGCAGCATCCCAACGGCACGATCCGCGACACCACGCCGCTGCCGCTGCCTTTCAAGATGGGGGTGCCGATGCTGGGTGGACCGATGACGACCGCCGGCGGCGTCGCGTTCTACACCGGGACCTACGAGTACACGATCCGGGCCTACGACGTGCGCGACGGCAAGGTGCTCTGGGAAGACCGCTTGCCGGCCGGCGCCCAATCGACGCCGATGAGCTACGAGGTCGACGGCAAGCAATATGTCGTCACCGCGGCCGGCGGCCACGGCTCGTTCGGCACCAAGCGCGGTGATTACGTCATCGCCTACGCATTGAAGGATTGAACGGGGGAGCGGCGTCTTCTGAGGTGCCTGGAGCGGGTGAAGGGAATCGAACCCTCATATTCAGCTTGGAAGTCGGGAAATCTTGTAGTGTTTTCAAAGGCCGTTCTGACATTTTCGGCGTTTTTGGCCCATTCTGATCCTTACAGAATTTTCTGTTGTCAGAACGGCGACGAATCGTCAACGGGACGATGTAGTTCGCCTTTAGTCTAGCGAAAATGACCTCGTGTGAAGCGGCCATGCTCCGTCGAGCGCCAATCTCAAATTTGGTTGCTTGGCCGTCACAAACGTGCGGTGGCTTCAAGGCGACGTCTGACGATCATCTCCCACTGTCGATCGCAGCGTCGACGGTGTCGGAGCGCAAAGCAACGAACTGCACCGGACGGAAATTCAGAAAGCCCGGTCGTTGCAACCGGGCCTCCGACATCACCAATAGCCATACGGACGATAGTAGGAACGATAGTATCTAGGTCCGTAATATCTGGGACCGTAATACGCGTATGGCCCTGGTCCGTAATAGCCATATCCTGGCCCGTAATAGTAGGGCGCGGCAGCGGCAGCGGCACCGAAGGCCAGGGCACCAGCGGCAAGGCCGAAGCCGAGACCGGGCCCACCCCAGCCGCCGTGCCAACCGCCGCCGTGCCAACGGGCTTCGGCGGGCGCTACGGTCGTGGTCGCGATTGCGCCGGCAGCCAACACTGCAAGAGCAAGTTTTCGCATTGCTGTCCTCCTCTGTTGATGTCAACCCATAATGCGAAGCGCGATTGCCTCGTTCCAATCGCGCGATTTGCCGCGCGCGCCAATCACCGAAACGCATTCCATCTCGGTCCGAAGACTCGCCGATCGCCGGCATCGCGGATCACTCTTATCCCCGGCGGCGCTCGGCAAGCGCAGCCAAACCTATGAACCAAACCTATGAACATGGGCAGAGACGCAGTTCCGCATCTAACAAACGATAAGACGTGTGCTGCGGAGCCCCGCGCGCGTCGCCGACTTCGTCGACAGATTGTCCGACGATCGATCGCGGGAGACTGTGCGCCGAGCTAAGCCCAACGCGATCCAAAGATCGAATGCACCACCTTTGGATTGCCTTAGGAACGACAGGAGGGACGTTCGCATTTCCCGGATATCTGACAGGAGCGCACAGATGGGCAACACGGGTGTTGGGATGCTTTTGGGAGACCTCTCCGTGAAAGGAGTGTGGCTGCTGTTCCTTGGCGCTGCCATCCTCGGCATCGCCGTCTGGTACGGCATCAGGAGATCAGGCCATTTGCGCCGCAGCGAGCGGGCCCAGCTGGATCGAAACACGGAAGCTGCCCAGCGCAGGGACGACCCGCAAAAGCCGATAGCGAGATAAGGGAGCCACCCCCGATTGTCACCGTCGTCGCCCTTCATCCTTGAAGGGATGATGCCATCCCCAAACTTCTTCTGAAGGAATGTCCTGATGTCCGCTACACGCCCCTTCGCGATCGTCACCGGCGCTTCGACCGGCATCGGCCTGGAACTGGCCAGGCGGTGCGCCAAAGAAGGATATGACCTCCTGATCGCCGCCGATGAGCCGGCCATCGAACAAGCCGCAACCTCGCTCCGCGGCAGCGGCGCCGACGTGGAAGCGGTGCAGGCGGACCTGGCGACGACCGAAGGTGTCGACAAGCTCACCGCCGCCATCAGGGGTCGCGCCGTCGATGCGCTGCTCGCCAATGCCGGCCGCGGTCTCGGCCACGCGTTTCTCGACCAGGAATTCACCAAGGTCCGGCGTGTGATCGACACCAACATCACCGGCACGGTTTATCTGATCCACAAGATCGGCAATGATATGCGTCGCCGGAACGCCGGCAGAATCCTGATCACCGGCTCGATCGCCGGCTTCATGCCTGGCAGCTTCCAGGCGGTCTACAACGGGACCAAGGCGTTCCTGAACTCGTTCTCGTTCGCGCTCCGCGAAGAACTCAAGGGCACGGATGTCACCGTGACATGTCTGATGCCCGGTGCCACCGAAACGGAATTCTTCCGACGTGCCGGGATGATGGACACGAAGGTCGGCACGGATGAAAAGGACGATGCCGCCGAGGTCGCGAACAACGGCTTCGACGCCATGATCAAGGGTGAAGGCGAAATTGTCAGTGGCCTCAAAAACAAGGTGCAGACCACGGTCGCCAACGTGACGCCCGCCGGCGTCCTGGCTGGGCAACACCGCAAGATGGCCGAACCGGGCACCGCAAAAAAGTGAGCGAGGTTCACAACGGCGCCGGCCTTTGAGCTCGATCCACGGCAGCAAAGCGCCGCTGTTCGAGCGGTGGAAGGCCGCGATCTATCTGGGCCTGATCAGCAGCACATTCTCGACACTCGTCAGCCAGTTGGCAGCTGCCCGGATCGGGCGCGACGCTGCGGTGGATTGGATGTCGGTCGCGGCGATCCCGGCCCGCGATTGGGCGCTTAGTTCGGAACCAACGGCCGCCGCCATCGTCGTCGGCATCGCCTTTCACCAATGGGCCGATTTTTCCTGGGCGCTGGTCTTCTTCGGTGTCCTGGGCCGATGGACGGCAGGCCTCCGGCCCATCACCCTGCTGCTCGTCGCAATTCCCTGGGCTGTTTTCACGTCGGCCTTCGAATGGTTGGTGCTGGTGCCACTCTTCCCGTTCTGGCAGCCCATCTTCACGCTCCAGCAGCCGTATTGGATCGGATTTCTGGTTCACCTCTCCTCGGCCTCGATGTATCCGCTCTATGCGTGGCTGCGTCCTCCCTGCATGGATCGTCCAGCATCCGGGCAGAACAGCTTTCTCAAGCTTTGGCTCGCCGGCGCGGCGACAGGATTGCTTGCCTTGAGCACGCTTTCGGCCGTCGCCCTCGCCGACCGTGAGCTTCCGTGGCTCGGCCGCGCGCCCGACATCGACCGGACCTTCATCCGACACATGTCCACGCACCACGAGCAGGGAATCGGACTGGCATCGATGGCGGCAGATAAGGCCAGGGATCCTCATCTTCGCGCTCTCGCGAAACTCATGGCCGCAAGTCAGAACGGCGAGAAACGTATTCTCGACCACCTCTGGACCAGCTGGTTCAGCTCGCCGATGCAGATCTGCTCGGCGGAGGAAAGGGCAACCATGCCCGGCCTGCTCGATGGAGCGCAGCTTGAGCAGCTCCACCAGGCTCCTTCTGCCGAATTCGATGGGTTGTTTGTCAAGCTCATGACCATCCACCACGCCGGCGCCGTAAAGATGGCCGATGATGAACTCAGCCGCGGCAGCGATCCGCGATTGCGTGTCATGGCACATGCCATTCGCCATGAACAGCAGGGCGAAATCGCCCTGATGAATTGCGTCGCCGGCACACATGCGGTGGTGCTCGCGGTCGAAAACATGTTCAGCGATAACGTCAATCGAAACGATAGGCAGCCGCGCTGGGGGGCATCATGCCGACCGTAAGCCAGCTCGCGCGAAGATTTCGGGTCGCCCTAGCAACCATCGCAAAGCCATGGACTTAGAGGCTTGGACTTAGAGGCTTGAACTTAGAGGCTTGGACTTAGAGCCTTGGACTTAGAGCCTTGGACTGAACGCTTCGCGGCACCGGAGGAAGACATGAAAGCGCTGGTTTGGCACGGCAAGGAAGACATTCGCTGCGACACCGTCACCGATCCCGAGATCCAGGATTCGCGCGATGCCATCATCAAGGTGACGAGCTGCGCAATCTGCGGCTCGGACCTGCACCTGTTCCACAATTTCATCCCGGGGATGTTGCCCGGCGACATCATGGGCCACGAGACGATGGGCGAAGTCGTCGACGTCGGCGGCGGAGTGGACGGCAAGTTGAAGAAGGGCGACCGCATCGTCGTACCCTTCACTATCATCTGCGGCGAGTGTGAACAGTGCAAACGCGGCAATTTCTCGGTGTGCGAGACCACCAACCGCAAGAAACATCTGGCCGACAAGGCTTTCGGCCGTACCACTGCGGGCCTGTTCGGCTATACGCATCTGACCGGCGGCTATCCGGGTGGACAGGCCGAATATCTGCGGGTGCCTTTTGCCGATGCCACCCACATCAAGGTGCCCGACGGCATTCCCGACGAGCAATTGCTGTTTCTCAGCGACATCTTCCCGACCGGCTGGCAGGCTGCCGCACAATGCGACATCGTGCCGACAGACACGGTCGCGATCTGGGGATGCGGCCCCGTCGGACAGATGGCCATTCGCAGCGCCATCCTGCTCGGCGCCAACCAGGTGATCGCGATCGACTGCTTGCCTGAACGATTGAGCATGGCGGAAGCCGGCGGCGCGACAACGGTCAATTTCGAAACCGAGAGCGTCCTCGAGCGGCTCGAGGAACTCACCGACGGCAAGGGTCCTGAAAAATGCATCGATTGCGTCGGGATGGAGTCGCATGTGATGGCCTCCCAGCCCGACACCTTGCTCGACCGCGCCAAGCAGATGGTGATGCTGGAAAGCGATCGGCCGCACGTGTTGCGCGAGATGATCTATGTCTGCCGGCCCGGAGGCATCATTTCGGTGCCGGGGGTCTACAGCGGCTTCTCCGACAAGCTCCCGATGGGCGCCTTCATGAACAAGGGACTGACGATGCGCACCGGTCAGACCCACGTCAATCGCTGGACCGACGACCTGCTCCGCCGCATCGAGGAGGGCGAGATCGACCCGTCCTTCGTCATCACCCACACGGTGCCGCTGGAGCAAGGACCCGAAATGTACCAGGTCTTCCGCGACAAGCGGGATTCCTGTGTCAAAGTCGTGCTGAAGCCCTGAAGGAGCAAACCTATGTTTCACTTTTCCAACATCGTGCGAACCAAGGGCGATCCCAAGATCGTCGAGGGCGGACCCAGCCTGGGGCGGCCCGAAGACCGGCTTGCGCGTGCGCTTGGCTGGTTCTCCATCGGCTTGGGCGCATTGGAATTGCTGGCGCCGCGGCGGGTCACGGAAACTCTGGGCATGGAAGGCCACGAGACATTGGTCCGAAGCTTCGGCGTCCGCGAGATCGTCAGCGGAATCATGTCCCTGTCGGTCGACAAGAATGCGGGACTGTGGGCGCGCGTTGGGGGCGACGGCCTCGACGCGGCGGCGCTGCTCTCTGGGCTGACGCCGGACAATCCCAAGAAGGCCAACATCGCTCTCGCGCTGGCGATGATCGGCGGCATTGCCATGCTCGACTACAAGGCTGCGCAGGACACCGCGCCAAAGCGCCCGTCGCCGAATGCAAGGCGCAAGCTGTACCCGAACCGCAGCGGCTTCCCGAAGGGCCTTCCGGCCGCCCGCGACCGCGCCAAGGAACTGGTGAACAAGGCGACGGCGAGCGTCACATCGTAGATCGGCTCGAGGACGAGGCGGGCACGATCGCGCAATCGCCGCGGTCGGCTCGTCTGTTCAGCCGCGTGAGCGCCACCAGGGTCGGACCGTTATGGGCAATATCAAAGACAAGATCTTGAGCAAGTTCTTGGGAAAGGCGAAGCAAGCCGTCGCCGAAATCAGCGGCGACGGGAAACTCGCCGAGGAAGGCAAGCAACAGGTCAAGAAGGAGCCTCCCGGATCCGCTTCTATGAGGCGAGCGGCTTCATCGCCGCCGTCTCGCGCAACGGCAATGGATATCGCGAATATACAAGCGAAGCTGTTCTGACCCTCGAGATCGTCACCAGTCCCCAGAATGCCGGGTTTTCTTTGCAGGAGATCCGAAGTTTGCTGCCGCCGAACCTGGGTGCCTGGCAGAAAGACAAGCTTCTATTCGCGCTGAAGACCAAGGTCGCCGAAATCGAGCTGCTGCGAGACCGCTTGGCCAAGAGCAAAAAGCAATTGCTCGCGATCATCGAGACGATCGAGCAACGGCCGGAGGGCCTGTCGTGCGACGACAACACAAAGCGCGTGATCAAGCGCTTCCGACAAAAAGTCCGTTCAGCGAAGGAAGCGAACAACAGCCCGGCCATCAAGGCGAGACGAGCTCAGCCCACACTCCGAGGCGCGCGTCGGTCCGCCACATCAAGAGAGGCTAGCCACTTCAAATAGAGACTGAAAACGCTCGCGAATTTGCGCGGGGTTCAGCCGTGACGAATCAAGATTGTCGGAATGGCGTGAGAAGCGAGGTAGACATTTCTAGTTAAGCAATTGAAATCGCTATTGGAGCGGGTGAAGGGAATCGAACCCTCGTATTCAGCTTGGAAGGCTGCTGCTCTACCATTGAGCTACACCCGCAACAGGCGGTCCCTAACACGGCCGGGCGGCGGTCTCAACTGGCCCCAGGACCGCTTTCGCCGGCTTTCCGGCCCTTGCGCACAGGCCCGGTTCCGCCCTGCTCCGCCGCCCCCTTAACAGCGGCGGCCTTGCCGCCTATGTTGAGGTCTCCCGTAATCAACGAAAGGAGGTGATCCAGTGTCTTTTACCAAGCGCTGTCACCTCGCTGGGATCGCCCGCTAAGCTTTGAATAGAGGCTTGGCATCGGGGCGCTCTCGGCCCTGGACCAGCGAGCAAGAAATCGGGCGCGACGGGGTTTTCCCGCCGCGCCTTTTCTTTTGGGAATTTGCTCGGGTGGGTAAGCCCAGACTGCGCGTGGCGCAGATCGCGCGCTCGCTCGCGCACAGCGATCTCAGAAGCCGAGGATGGCGAACATGGACGGACGCTTGCCGCGGCGCGTCTCGACGATCCGTTCGCCGCCACTCTCGGCGGAGCTGCCGTAATAGCGATGATGACCCGCCTGGTCGTGCAGATCGGCGGGCTCGGACTTCCCTGCCCGCCGCGCGTCGCAGATGATCTTGATGGTCTGACCCGACACTGCCGCCTCCAATGGTCCTTAATTGCTTTGGTGGCCATCAGTCGCCTCGACTTCGGGCAGCGTTCACCTGGCCGGGCGGCAATCGGGTTTCAGGACAGTTTCGTCGCCCACGCCGCGGCGCAATATCTTAGTCTCGATTTTAGGTTCGATTTTGGTCTCGGGGATCGTCGGTATCGGAGGCGGTCATACGTCCTCCGGACTGCGAGCTCAAAGCAAACGAGGTGACGATGCTCTACGCCATCCTGGCCTACCACGTGGAAGACGAGATTTTGTCCTGGGCGCCGGAGGAGGACGCCGCGGTCGTGGCCAAAGTCATCGAAGTTCAGGCGCCGTTGAGGGCCAGCGGACACTTTGGGCCGGCCGCGCGTCTCGATGACACAAGAAAGGCCCGCACCTTGCGCGGCCCCGGCGCCGGCGTGGTGCTGGACGGCCCGTTTGCCGAGACCAAGGAGCAGCTTCTCGGCTTCCACCTCGTCGAATACGACACGGATGAAGAGGCGATCGCGGCGGCGCGGAAGCTTCGTCAGGTCAACCCCTCGGCGGTCTACGAGATCCGTCCGGTCAAGCTTTACGTGCCGGCCGACGGGTTCGGCGCGACAACGACCAAGGAATGACGGACAGCGGCGCCGTCAAGTTTTCCCGGCCGTCGGCGCGTCCATGCGGCGGCGGATCAGAAGCGAGCCAAAGGCCAGGAACCAGAAATAGCTCGCATATTGCGGGGCCACCGACGCTACCACCGTCCCCGGCAGAAACACGGCCAGCGGAAACAGGGCTGCGATCAGCTGGTGACGGAAGCCGTGCACGAGCCACCACAGCGTGGCATTCAGGCCGGCGATGACAGTGAGATGCAGACCAAACAGCACGGCCACCGCGCTGCTCATGCCGTAATTGCCATAAAGGCCGTTGGTCACCGGCAGCAGGACGATCGACAGCAGGAACATCAGGTTGAGCAGCACGATGTGGCGGCCCGCTTCCGGCTGGCGGGCGAGCCGGCGGTGATGGCTGATCCAGAACACGCCGGCGATGATGAAGCTCAGGATCAGTCCGGTCACGCGGCCGGAATAGAGTTGGGCGAGATCGCCCCAGGTGGGCATGGCCTTGAACTCGCCAGCCTTCGGTAGATTATTGGCGAGCAGCGTCATCGCGACGCCAAAAATGGTGTTGCTCAGCGATTCCAGCCGGCGCATCTCGAAAAGGTCGTGCGTGGGATCGGCCATGTCCGCAAAACCGTCGGGGTTGGAACTCGAGCTGTCCCTCTCCCCTAAATCCTTGGGCGCTCCGCGTCCAGCCGCATTGCGATTCGCGCGGAGATCGCCGAGTCTGGGCGCTTCACCGGGGCGATTCGTGACAACTTATCTGGACACGCTCAATGCGGAGCAGCGCCGCGCCGTGGAGCATGGCGTGGCCGACGGCGTGACCGTGGGCGCCCCCCTGCTTGTCATTGCCGGCGCCGGCTCCGGCAAGACCAACACGCTCGCTCATCGCGTCGCGCATCTCATCGTCACCGGCGCCGATCCGCGCCGCATCCTGCTGATGACCTTTTCCCGCCGCGCCGCCGCCGAGATGGCCGGCCGCGTCGAGCGCATCGCCCGCAAGGTGCTGGGCGAGAACAACGCCGCGATCATGCGCGATGCGCTCACCTGGGCCGGCACCTTTCACGGCATCGGCGCGCGGCTCCTGCGCGAATACGCCGAGCGGATCGGCGTCGATCCCGCCTTCACCATCCACGACCGCGAGGATTCCGCCGACCTGATGAACCTGGTCCGGCACGAGCGCGGCCTGTCGAAGACCGAGAGCCGCTTTCCGGCCAAGGGCACGTGCCTGTCGATCTACTCGCGCTGCGTCAACGCCGAGATGGAGATCGAGAAGGTGTTGGGGGCGCACTATCCGTGGTGCACGGGGTGGGCCGCCGAGCTGAAGGGGTTGTTCGCGGCCTATGTCGAGGCCAAGCAGGCCCAGCACGTGCTCGATTACGATGACCTGCTGCTCTACTGGTCGCAGATGATGAGCGATGCGCTGATCGCCGATGAAATCGGCGGCCGCTTCGATCACGTCCTGGTCGACGAATATCAGGACACCAACGGCCTGCAATCCTCGATCCTCTTGGCGCTGAAGCCCGACGGACGCGGCCTCACCGTCGTCGGCGACGACGCGCAGTCGATCTATTCGTTTCGTGCCGCCACCGTCCGCAACATCCTGGATTTTCCGCAGAGCTTCTCGCCCCGCGCGGAGATGATCACGCTCGACCGCAATTACCGCTCGACGCAACCCGTGCTGGCCGCGGCGAACGGCGTCATTGGGCTTGCGCGCGAGCGCTTCACGAAAAACCTCTGGACCGACCGCACCGCCTCCCAGAAGCCGCAGCTCGTCACCGTGCATGACGAGGCCGACCAGGCCCGCTACATCGTCGAGCAGGTGCTGGCCAATCGCGAGCAAGGCACGCTGCTCAAGCATCAGGCGGTGCTGTTCCGCACGTCCTCGCATTCGGGCCCGCTGGAGATCGAGCTCACCCGCCGCAACATCCCCTTCGTGAAATTCGGCGGGCTGAAATTCCTCGACGCCGCGCACGTCAAGGACGTGCTGGCGCTCTTACGTTTCGCTGAAAATCCGCGCGACCGCGTCGCCGGCTTTCGCATCCTGCACCTGTTGCCGGGCATCGGCCCCGCCACCGCGCAACGCGTGCTGGACCAGATGGCAGAGAGCCCCGATCCGCTCGTCGCACTCGGCCAGATTCCAGTGCCGCCGCGCACTAGCGCGGACTGGACCGACTTCGTCCGCACCGTCGAAAACCTGCGCTACTCGGAATGGCCCGTCGATCTCGAACGCGTGCGGCTGTGGTACGAACCGCATCTCGATCGCCTGCACGAGGACTCCGAGACGCGCCGCGCCGATCTGATGCAGCTCGAGCAGATCGCGAGCGGTTATTCCTCGCGCGAAAAATTCCTGACCGAGCTGACGCTCGATCCGCCGGATGCGACCAGCGACAAATCCGGCCCGCCCTTGCGGGACGAAGATTATCTGATCCTCTCCACCATCCATTCCGCCAAGGGCCAGGAGTGGAAGTCGGTGTTCGTGCTCAACGTCGTCGACGGCTGCATGCCCTCCGATCTCGGCGCCGGCACCAGCGCCGAATTAGAAGAGGAGCGCCGCCTGCTCTATGTCGCGATGACGCGCGCCAAGGACGATCTCCACCTCGTCGTTCCCCAGCGCTTCTTCGTCCACGGCCAGGCCGCCAAGGGCGATCGCCACGTCTACGCCTCGCGCACCCGCTTCATCCCGGAGCAGCTGATCTATCTGTTCGAGCGCACCGCCTGGCCGAAAGCCGGCGCCGGCCAGGCGCGGACGGCGGCGCAAGGCCCGAAGGTCGACATCGGCGCACGAATGCGCGGGATGTGGCGGTAGGTCGACCAAACGGAAACCGAGCATTTCCGAAAGCCGCCTTGTGGCTTGGCGGCCATCCCTTAAGTCTGGCCGATCCTCCCACAGAGACCTGATCGATGACCGCACCGCTCGAATTCGGACTGGATACCTTTGGCGACGTCACCAGGGACGCCACAGGCCACATGCTTCCGCATGCGCAGGTGATCCGCAACGTCGTCGACGAGGCGGTGCTGGCCGACCAGCTCGGCCTCGACTTCATCGGGCTCGGCGAGCACCACCGCGCCGATTTCGCGATCTCTTCGCCTGAAACAGTGCTCGCGGCCATCGCGGCGCGCACCGAGCGCATCCATCTCGGCTCGGCCGTGACGGTGCTGAGCTCGGACGATCCGATCCGCGTGTTTCAGCGCTTTGCCACGCTCGATGCGCTCTCCAACGGACGCGCCGAGGTGATCCTCGGCCGCGGCTCGTTCACGGAATCCTTTCCGCTGTTCGGTTTCGACCTGCGCAAATACGAGGAGCTGTTCGAGGAGAAGCTCGATCTGTTCGCCGCGTTGCTGTCGCAGAAGCCGGTGACATGGCAGGGCAAGCTACGCCCGCCACTGAGGGATCAGCTGGTCTATCCCCCTGTCGAGAACGGCCAGCTCAAGACCTGGATCGGTGTCGGCGGCAGCCCGCAATCGGTGGTGCGCGCCGCACATTACGATTTACCCCTAATGCTCGCCATCATTGGCGGCGATCCCGCGCGGTTTGCGCCCTACGTCGATCTCTATCACCGCGCCTTCAAGGAATTCGGACGGCCGGCAAAGCCGATCGGCGTGCACTCGCCCGGCTATGTCGCCGAGACCGACGAACAAGCGCGCGAAGAGCTGTGGCCCGACTACAAGGCCATGCGCGACCGCATCGGCCGTGAGCGCGGCTGGCCGCCCATGGGCCGCGACGAGTTCATCAATGAGGCCGAGCACGGCTCGCTCTATGTCGGCTCGCCGGACACGGTGGCGCGCAAGATCGCCAAGACCGCCAAGGCGCTTGGCGTCTCGCGGTTTCAGCTGAAATATTCGGCGGGGCCGTTGCCGCACGAGAAACTGATGAAGAGCATCGAGCTCTATGGGCGGAAGGTGGCGCCGATGGTGCGGGAGATGGTGGGCTAGGGCGAATTCTTCAAAGCCGCTTCTTGGCGAATGCGCGGCCGGAAGGTGACTTCAAATATTTCTCAAATGCGATGGCCTGCTGCTCGTTCGAGAACGCGACATAGGTCTTGAGTTCCCATGGCATGAACTTTGACGTGTGAGAGACCTCGCCAGCGTTATGCCTTTTAAAGGCGTGCGCGAAGGTCGGACGTGAGGCCGACATAGTAGCGATCGGGATCGCTCGTACTCCTGAGAATGTACACATAGAACATGCGCGCATGCTCCCGCGATCGCTCGATGCACCGCCTCTGATGGAGGACAATAAACGCATCCCGATCGGGACAACAGCCCGCCTACGCCCCTACGGGCTACGGCGCGGCAGCCGTCGCTCGCTTCGCGCCACTGACGTTCTAATGCTGGCTTGCCGAGCCGTAGCTCGCGAAGCGAGCGAAGGCTGGTGGGGGAGGCAGGACTCGAACCTGCGAAGCCATAAGGCGGCTGATTTACAGTCAGCTCCCTTTGCCACTCGGGACACTCCCCCGCTCGACGGCAGCACAATCGGGCCGGACCTTGCCGGCGACCGAAGACGGCCATGGAACGTGAAGGCCGCGACAGCCCGGATGGGGGCGCGACCGGGCGCGTTTATGGGCGATGGGGTGGGGCAAAGTCAACCGAGGCGAACAGCTAAAATCGCCCCCGAAGCCACCCAAATTGCCATATTCCGGGACCCATGACACAAGCGAGCCCATGAAGGATCGAAAATTCACCCCCAAGGGGCCCCGGAGCGGATCTAAGCCCTTCAACAGGCCCGGGAAATCGGCCGGCCGGCCGGCCTGGCGCGAGCGCGATTCGGGACCCGACGGTCCCGTCATCCTCTATGGCTGGCACACCGTCACCATGGCGCTGCAAAATCCGCAGCGCCAGATCCGCAAGCTGACGCTGACCGAGAACGCCGCAAAGCGGCTGGCGGACGAGAACATCGAAACCCGCATCGCGCCCGAGATCGTGCGGCCCCAGGAGATCGACCGCCTGCTGTCGCCCGACGCGGTGCATCAGGGCCTGCTGGCCGAGGCCGAGCCCCTGCCCTCGCCTGACATCGAGACGTTGGCACAGGACGGCATGGTGCTGGTGCTCGACCAGATCACCGATCCGCACAATGTCGGCGCGATCCTGCGCTCGGCCGCGGCGTTCGCGGTGAAGGCGATCGTCACAACCGCACATCACAGCCCGGAGGCGACCGGCGTGCTGGCCAAGGCCGCGTCCGGCGCGCTGGAGCTGGTGCCGATGGTCACCGTGACAAACCTCGCGCGCGCGCTGACCACGCTGAACGACATCGGCTTCCAGACCGTCGGGCTGGACAGCGAAGGCAGCGAGGACCTCAGTCACGTCGCGCTGCGCGCGCCGCTCGCGCTGGTGCTCGGCGCGGAAGGAAAAGGCCTGCGGCGGTTGACGCGCGACACCTGCAGCTTCGTGGCGCGGCTCGACATGCCCGGCGAGATCAAGAGCCTCAACGTCTCGAATGCCGCCGTGCTCTCGCTCTATGTCGGGGCGAGCCGGCTTGGGCTGATGAAGCCCTAACAAAGCAAAATGCCCGTCCGCATTGTGCGGACGGGCGTTTCGTTGGCTCGACCGATCAGGGATCAGTAATAGCGGCGCAGCACGCGATGGCCGCCATAATACGGCGCCGGCGCGTAGCGATGGGCGTAGCCATAGCGCGGGCCGTAGCCGTAATGCGTGCGCGGCAGATAGCCGTAGCGCGGGCCATAGCCGTAGTGATACGGGCGATAGTGCGGGCGGTGATAGTAGGGATAAGCGGCCGGCGCTTCCACGGCAGCTGCGCCATAGCCGTAGCCATGTCCATAGCCGTGGCTGTAACCATAGCCATGGCCGTAGCCGTAGTTGGCGGGCGCGACGACGGCGTCCTCTTGATAGGTCGGGTACGGCGCGAAGGCGCCCGGACCGGTATAGGTCGGGCCCTGGTTGACGTAGTAATATTGCGTGGTCGGCTCGGCGAGACGCTCATAGCCGTAGCCATAACCGGCGCCATAACCGCCACAGCCGGTGTTACAGCCGGAGAAGACGGGCGCAACCGGCTGGCACGGGTTGAAGCCGCAGGCCATGGCGGGCGCAGCGCCCATAAACATCACGGCAGCTGCCGCGACCAGTCCCGAAATCATCTGACGCATTACTCTCTCCTGTTGATTTCCGTTTTTGTTGGATTTTGACGTTTCTTAACCCGGCGGCTTGCCGGGCATTGCTGCATGCGGCCGTGGTCGAGGGCGCCGCGGACGGTCGTTGATCTCAGGCGCGAGGATCACCGGCGACGGATTAACCGGCACATCCATTTGCGGCGGCAGCGGCGCGGATGAGGCGCCCCAGCTCTGGTGATAGCTCTCCGCCGGCTTCGGCAATTTGCGGCTCGCTGGCGGCTCGACCTCGAGACGGCCATAGCCGGGCTGAAGGCCCATGCTCGGATAATAATGGCCGACATCGGTCGGCTGCCGCTCCGTCACGTAACGCCCGCCATAGATCGTAGGCTGCACCTGGACGCCCTTGCCCAGGCCCCAGACACCTTCGACGACGGTGTAGGACGCATCGATGTTGTTGATGATGATGGGCACACCAGGACGGCCGGGAATGACGATATCGAAACCGCCGCCGGCAAAGGCCGTCGCGGGCAGTCCGATCAGAATGGCTGCAAGCGCGGATGCGCGCATGGAAGGATCCCGGTTATCCGGCTCACAACCTATCCGATCACGACGGACAGAGGGTTAAGGCTCCCTCACCAAATGCCGGTAAGCCTAACACACAAGGGGCGATAGCGGCTCAAATGCTGCCGGGCGCACTAGCGAAACGTTAACGGCACGCAAACCCCTCGCACCGGTGCGGATGCGCCAGGTTGCGTGGCAAAAGCCGCACATCCTGTGCGGGCTCACGTCGATGTGACCCCGCATGCGAGAAACCGCGGAACGACTGCCAGACGGCGCACTTAGCACAGGTCTCAACAACATGGAGAGAATGCCATGACGAGCCTGAAGCTTCTGGGCTTGGCCGCGATCGTCGCGACCACGCTGGCAACACCGGTCTTCGCGCAAGCCACGGCCGACAATTCGGCGCGCTGCACGGGACCCTTCAAGGATCCCAATTGCCAGAATCTTGGCGCCGGCAATCCGACCAATGATCGCGCCTATCGCCGTCGGCACATGGCCCACCGGCAAGTGAATGATCAGACACAGTCGGGATTCTGGCCGCTCGATACGGCAGGCGCGGTCGCCGGCGCTGCCGTCGGCACGGCGGGCGCAATCGCAACCGCTCCGTTCCGCGCTATGGACAACAGCTACGCCTATGACAATCGCGGTTGGGACCACCGCAGCTACGCCCAGCGCAACGGCTTCGTTTGCACGCCCGGCACCTGGTTCAAGGGCGAAGACGGCCGCCGGCACCTCTGCCAGTAGGTTCGCAGTCAGGCAATTGGTTCAGGCGGCCCCGAGGGCCGCCTGTTTCATGCCGGCAGAACGCTGCAGCCAAGTTCTGGCACTTCCAAGTTCTGGCACTTCCCGGACAAGTCTGGTATTGCGACCGCGCACAAGCGGACGCGCCGGCGCAAGCCGGTAACCCCGCGGTTCCCAGCAAGTGGCCGGCTTAGCTCAGCGGTAGAGCAGCGGTTTTGTAAAACGAAAAATAGCTTCTTCAGCGTGCGCCACCATACTCCACCGTGCGTCCAAGCCTTTAAAAATATTTGCCTTTTCTTCTCCAAGGCGCAACACTCCGAAGCACCGCACCCAACATCTGGGAGTGCCTAGGACGTGCCTAGCAATCTCACCGACGCCACGATCCGATCGCTGCCCATCCCAAAAAAGGGACAGCGGGATTTTTGGGACAGCACGATCCCGTCCTTCGGCATTCGAGTGAGCTGTGGTGGTTCCCGGACCTTCATCTTGAAGCTCCACAACAGCCGCCGCGCTCTCGGCAGGTACGGCATTGTGACCCTCTCAGAAGCTCGCACACAGGCCAGACGCATCCTTGCAGAGCGAGCGCTCGGCAAAACCCTTCCCGTCACCATCAGCTTCGAGACAGCCAAGGAACGCTTCTTGGCCGAGAAGCGGAAGAACCGGAAACAGAGCACGGTCGAGGACCTCGAAGACCGTCTCGATCGTCACTACCCTTTCCAAGGGAAGCTCGGTGAAGTCTCCCATGGCGAAATCCTGCGACGCATAAATGCGATCAAAACCAACCCAGAACGCAACGCTTCGATCAGAGTCGGTCGGACGTTTTTCAATTGGTGCAAACGTCGTCGGTACATTTCGGAAAATCCTATGGACGGGATCGAAGGTACGAAACCAACATCCCGCGCTCGCATCCTTTCCGATGACGAGTTAAAATGTATCTGGCGAGCTTGTGAGATTGGGGCGTCGTCTAATGGCAGGACAACGGGTTTTGGACCCGCGAACGGTGGTTCGAGTCCATCCGCCCCAGCATTGCCCGCACACTTCGCAACAATCGTAAAACTTTTAATCCTTACAGGTCTGCGCCGAGGAGAATGTGCAGCACTACGAAGCGAGTACTACTCGCATAATCAACAAACCTTATGTCTGCCAGCAGAGATCACAAAGAATGGCAGGGAGCTTCTGATCCCGATTTCTGCCCGCACTGCCGACGTCTTGGCCTCAGCCGTGGACGCTACTCAGAGCAAGAACTCGCTGATTTTTCCCGCACGAAGGACGAAATCAGAAAAGTCGTTCAATGGATGGTCGAAGAGCAAGAAGCTGCTCGATAAACTCTCTGGCGTGACCGGCTGGACCCTGCACGACATCCGCCGCACCTATCGCACCAACCTATCCCGCCTCAAAGTGCCACCGCACATAGCGGAGATGCTCCTCAACCACATCTCTGCTCGTGGACCGCTGCAGGTAATTTATGACAGGTACGCTTACCTAGATGAAAAGCGACACGCAGTAGAGGCTTACGAATCTCTCTTGCAGCACATCCTCCGATTGTCATAGCTTTGGACGTCGGCGACTGAACCCGCCGTCCATGGACGGCTCCTTTCAAATGGAGCTGAGCATGGATGACGAAGCAGTAGTTGACTGGAAAGGTCTGAAAGAGAAATTCAACCTTCCCTGGTCTCGTTCTACGATTTGGCGTTGGATGAAGCGCGGCGCTTTTCCAGGGATTATCAATCCCGGTAAGCACCGCTCGACCCACCCGATCTGGCGGCGCCGGGACATAGTTGAGTGGCTCAATCAGCCCTGCCGCACTTAGTCACGTGAACGGCTCTCGCAAGGGAGCTAGGGCTGGGGCAGGTGCACACTGCTCCAGCCCATTTGACTTCGGGGGGCTGCGGTGGACGTGCGCATCGAGCAGGTAACTGATCAGGTCACCGAAATCGGCATCGTCGAAACTGGAATCTTTCGCCGCCGCGAGCGCGAAGTGCCAGTCACCCGCGAACAATTCATCGTCCAGCTATTCATAGAACTGACGGAAGTCGAAAGGCTCGTCTACGAGCACAATCATCTCGACCTCGTCACTGTCGAACCCTCTTCACAGACAACCATGGGTGATTACATGCTCAACCCCATGGAGCGCGCTTTCGATAGCCCACATGCTGCCTACAGATACGTACTCGAGTTACGGCAAAAGTACCTCCCTTCTTTCAAGGCCACACTAAAATACTACGAGGCTGCGCTCTCGTCGCAATCCATTGAACTGAAGTATTGATGTCCGACATCCTCAACATCCTCGCCATCATATTTCTTCTGCCAATTGCTCTCATACGCGCCATCTTCAAAGCAGTCGTCCTACTGTACGACTTCGTTCTTGATATCTATCACTCCTCAGTCGGACACTCAGAAGTACGCCCCAACCATTTAGCTGAAGCTGAGAAGCGCACCAAAGAATTACAGGCGCTCACAGCGGCTTCGGCAGCCACAGCAAGCATACCGACGAGCGACGAAGCTATCAGTCTCTGGATCGATCGCTTCCATCAGCGCTTTCACAGCGCCATGGGAAGGTATCCGCCCGGCCCACTTGCGACCGAGATCGGAGCTACGTTCGTCAACTACTATCGGGACGAAGGGTTTGATTCTCTTCCAGAGTTCAATCCGGCGTGGAGTCCGCTCGAGCAAGCGAGATACAGAGACCGGTTGATTGCTTTCCAGAAAAAACTCGCGAATCCCCAATTGGTCCTCGACGCTATATGCACGTCCGTCATCAATTCCGCGCTCATTTTTTGTATGGAATTGGGCAAACAGTATCTGGTGAACGAGAATACCACGCGCTCGCCACCATCCCCCTTTTCAGTGCGCGCTATCGATGTGCTGCGCAATCCGAGCAAGGTCATGAGCCTTGTCGCCTCTCCGGTTGTTGCCCCCGAACTCATTGAGCTCGACGCGATGCAAACCGTGCGCGCGCAGGTGCTGGCAAATCAAGCCGCAAAGGAAGACATTACCAAGCACACCTTGTACGATCGGTGGTTTCACGTCGATTTCCCGTTCTACCTGTTCGACACCCCCCGTTTCTCCGGCACCTGGATAGTCGCACCGCAAGGACGCGGTAAGACGACATTGCTTCACGCGCTCATCGACCAGGATTTGCAAAAAGACGCATGTGTTATCCTCATGGATAGCAAGGGGGACCTCATCGAGCCATTCTATGATCGGCCAGAATTGCGAGGCCGCACCATTGTTATCGACCCGAAATACCCAATTGGCATCAACCCGCTCGATATTCCGAAGACCGATATCAATAAGACCGTGGAACTGCTCGAGTACATTTTCGAGGGTTTGCTTCAGTTCAAATTCACCCCCACGCAACAGTATCTGTTCCGCCGCGTCATACGTGCTGTCATTACCGTCTTTCCCAATCCCACCCTGGATACAGTGCGAAATATCCTCATGTGGGATTCAAAGCACTTCGCCGACTACATCGAGAAGATGGAGCCAGATCTTCAAGACTTCTTCAGGAAGGACTACGAGAGCGAGAACATCCGTGGGCGCCGCAGAGAAGTCATCCAGCGCATCTCGCTTTTGCTCGAAGATGATGCGATGCGCGCGATGCTCACCGCAACGAAGACAGATTTTCAGATCGATAAGGCCATGGACTCGCGCACGCTGGTCCTTATCAAGAACACCAAAGACATCCTCGGCGACAAGGGCGCCGAATTCTTCGGCCGGTTTTTTGTGGCACAGGTACTAGCCGGTGCCCAGCGGCGCAGCGGCAGGAAACGTCAGCAGAAGAATCCGGTATTCTTCTACATCGACGAGTGTCAGTCCGTCATTTCAGAAGACGAGAAGGTCCCCACCATCATCCAGGAATGCCGGTCTCAGAACATCGCTCTCACGTTGGCGCATCAGAATACGACCCAAATCCAGTCCGAACGGGTCCTTGCGGCTCTCCAGAATTGCGCAATCAGAATTGCCAATTCTGACCAGGAAGCGAAAGCACTCGCGCCGTCCCTTCGAACCACCCCCGAGGAGATGCACGCGCTGCGCCGCGGCGAATTCATCATGTACGTTCGTGACGTGGTGAAGAGCGGCATCAAGGTCCGGGTAACCATGGCTGATCTCGATAAGTACGGCGAACCCGATTCTTTCGAACCGCCTCCATCAGACGACGAGCCTATTGTGAAGCTGAATCCTCGCCCTGAAGAGATGGAAGCGTGGCGGCTGGATTCAGCAGACAAGCGACCTGAGGACGACGAACGTCACTGGTGACGTGATAAACTGAGTGTGAGGCTTGTGCACCGTGCGTCACCTACGAGGTAGCGCATCTTCCGGTGCACGCCGGGAATACCCACACATTCGGTATGGAAACCCTGATCCGCGACAGATACACAAAGCCCCTCAAACGGGATGGCTTTCAATTCCGTGACTCTGACTTAGAGATTTGCAAACTCTTTGCCCCTGGTTCTAAGTATCGACAGCCCTGGGGGTACCGCTATCTCCCAACCAGCTACATCTTTCGGCTTCTTGGCCGCGGCACTCATCCACGCACATCTCGGGAGCGGCTCGAAGACCTCCGCGCCTACGACTACATAGATCTTCCGGAAGCGTTTGTTTTCGGAGAACCACTCTCAAGACAGTTCGTCTGGGAGCTAGGTCGCGAAGGCATTGCAGAGCTGGAGCTAGATGGGTTTCCCGTCCGCCTCAGCCGGGATTCCGAGCCACATAAATTGCTCGAGTCCATCACGTTCGCTTCCATCGAAATGGCTTCGTCTGAATTCAACGAGCCGATTGTCGTCCCTACGCAACCTGATGTTCCTTTCCGTCCCGACGGTCCATTCTTCCGCATGTTTGGCTACTTCGCCGCCGTCGAGATCGATATGGGCACGGAGCAGCAGGACCGGAAGATTTACGAGAAAATATGCAACTTCCTGAAGCTCATCCATACCGGCCAGTTCAAAGACCTGATGGTTGTTTTCATTCTGAGCAGACCAGGCCGCTACCTAGAAGCCAGCAAGCAACTGAAGATAGCTATCGACAACAACAACTATCCACATCGCTACGCGAAGCAATTTGGCTTCCTGAAATATGAGTGGAAGACGAAGAAGGGCGCTGTCCGGCACTTCACGCGTCACGTCACGCATATCCCGCCGCTCACGAGCTGGTTCGCGACATCGCAGTACCTACGCGTCGGGAATATTCCGCCGTTTACATTCAGAGGAGGAGAACGTGGAAGAGAAGCTGAAGCGCATCAAGGAACTGAGAGTACAGCGCACCCAAATTGACGCGGAGATCAAGACCCTCTCCGCTGAAGTCGAGAGCGAGGTGAAGGTCATGCTCCACGGCCAGCGCAAGCCGCGCAAGCCGAAACAGAAGTGAGAGACACATGCCCCTCATTCGATTCACTTGCTGCAACTCTGTATGGGACGAGGACAAGTGGTTTAGCAAACTCTCGAGCTGCGAGAAATGCGGTTGCTCTGTCGTTGGCGAGCGTGCACCACAACCAACGCAATTCGAGATCGACTACTACCAGTCCAAGGGCGTGAATACAGAGCGGGAGAAGCACATCGGTTTCGATGACGATCCTGATCCCGACAATGATCTTGGTCCGGTCGATCCCGATCACCACCCCGGCAACGATGCTGACATGTAGCGTGGTACAATTCGGCTAGCCAAGAGAGGAGGATTCATCATGGCTGACGAGAAAGTGACACCAGTCAAGAAGTTTCAGATCGGCTTCGTGAAAGCGGCCATCTGGCGCAACAACGGCTACTACAACACCGTCGTTGCCAAGAGCTACAAGAAGGATGACGGTACGTACGACGATACTCCGCAGCTCGGCCACGCCGACATCCACAACGCCATTCAAGTGCTTCAACGCGCTGAGGCTTGGATCGCCGAGCAACAGTGACGCTGACCGTGCCCCCAAGGATGACGAGTATTTCCCTCCCACTCGTTATTCTCGGAGCCCCCGTGACGCAAATGTCCGGGGGTTTTTATTCGGGTTACAATGAGAAGCGGACAGATTTTTGAGAGAGGAGAATCAGATGTCCGCTGATCAAATAAATTTCAAGGAGCTGAAAGAGCACGTATCACTGCACCAAGCAAAAGACTTCCTGGGCCTCAGCTGGACCCAGAAGGGCGGGGAATTTCGCACGAAGTGCCCCGCATGCAACCGAGGTGATGACCGTTGTTTGGTCGTGACCGTCAGCGGCGAGAAGACCGGCTTTTCATGCTGGGCAAGCACCCACAAGGGGGTCGATGGCAAACTGAAGCCCGAACACTCCGGCGACCAGCTCGCACTTGTCGCACACGTGAAGCAGGTCACCGTACGTCGCGCCGCCGAGATGCTCGTCGACCATTTCGGCAATCCTAAGAAACTTGAACGCGCGGTCAATCAGGCGCTCAAGGACCGTGGTATCGCAGCCCTGGACCACCTTGAGTTTGACCATAAAGTACTCGGATTGGCGGGAATGCCCGCTGACGTCTGCACGGCCCTCGGTCTTGGTTACTCGAAACGTGGTCCTATGGCTGGACGTGTTTGTGTCCCTATCCGCATGGATGATGGCACGCTCGTCGGCTACTGCGGCCTCGCAATCAGCCCGGATGAAGATGTACCTTTCATCTTCCACAAGAGCGTCATCGAGCAGGTGCAAGCAATACTCAGCAGTCCAAAGAAGGACGAGATCGCAACACCTGAAGCGAAACGCGCAATGTTCAAAGTAGTCTAGTGCACAGCCCGATCCGAAATGGTCGGGCTTCCTCTTGGTACAATTTAGGGAGTGAAAGGAGGCTCCCATGCGTTTTTTCCGACATTTCCCCGTTCGCTATTCTTGCAATAGCTGCCGCACTACCGCATTCGGGTTGATCAGCTACCGGCGCCGGCACCACAGCCAGACCCTGCGGTTCTGCTCCGCCTACTGCCTCTCGATCTTCGAGTGCACCGACGTCGATCCCGCCGCGTACATGCGGTGGATCAATAGACAAAAGCGCGTCGCTTGAGCTAGACTCAGCCCCTCACACGTAGGGGCTGTTCTATGAAACTCATTTTAGCGGTCTTCATTACTTTATTCAGTACGGTAGCTCAGGCGCAGCAGGGCTGCGTTCAGACCTTCGATCAAAACGGTTGGTCTGTCACCAAATGCCCACCTCGAGGCGGCTTCTCACGTCAGATGGACGGCGGGGGACAAGAATACATTCCCGTCTGCAATCCCGGTTACGCTTTTAATCGCGAGAGCCAGAGCTGCATCCCTGCAACCCAACAGGGCGGGGTTATTCCATGTTCGCAAGACGACGTGATCATGACCCCCCGAGGTCCGATGCCGCGATGCAGGAACGTGCGGTGACGTGTTAGAATTGAGCACGGCAGAAGCGCCCACTAAATCGATCAACTTGCTCTCTCGTCGCGCTTAAACAAACTCATCGCTGCCCACTCATGAGGTGCAGCACGGATACGACCCGTTGCATCGGACGCGCCGTGCTCTCGGGCCACCGGACATGCAAGTCCCAACGCGAACGCCTCACACATTTCTGTGAGGCTTCTTCTTGGTTCGTCATGTTTCTCCACTCTCTCGGCCAGCAGACTCCACTCTGGAATGTCATGATGGTAGTTAGACATCACTCGGAAACGGAGGAGCCACATGACCAATCTGACCACCTACAAGAGCGGACTGCGGTACTACTTCTCGACCGGCATGGTTCTCATCTTCATCGGCATCGCGTTCACCATGGGCTTCCTGGTCGGGAAGCTACGGGCGAACACCTACCAGTACGGCACCGAGTACACCTACTCGGATTATCCGGTGGTGCTCGAGATCTAAGAGCCAGCAGCGCACTGGCTAAACTGACCCGCTGATGTGGCGAGAGCCTTTCCAGCGGGTCTTTTTTTGCGTGCTATACTGATCCGAGTTCCCTTACATTCCGCCCGATCGTAAGATCGGTGGTCTATTTCTCCGCCAGACGCACAAAGGTCATTCGCACGCGACCCTCACTATTGCGTCGGGCGGAATGCAAAGGAGTAGAGAGAGCGAAATCCAAGCAGCAATCTGCGACTACCTTGCACTCAAGGGCTATTTGTTTTCGCGCACCAATAACACGCCGGTTTTCGACAAGGCACGCGGCATCCATCGCTCGCTCCCGAAATACACCAGGCGCGGATGGCCCGATATCTGCCTAATCCGGAACGGCCAGTTCATCGGGATTGAAGTCAAGGCGGAAAAGGGCAAACTATCTGACGATCAAAAAGAGCTTGGCAGAGAAATCGAGACGCATGGCGGCCGATATGTCGTTGCACGCTCGATAGACGATCTGATTCAGGTAGGCTTATAGTCTCGTGGAGCATGCGAATGTGCTGGATCTGCCTTGCTGGCGTCGCCATCTTCGGGCCATCAGCCGGAGTCATCGCCCAGTTCGTAGAACAGAACTCGCCACCAGACTCACTTGAGCTTCTACAGACCGCACAGGTCTACGCGATTATTGGTATGGTCTTCCTTGCGGTCTTCATGGTGCTAATCATGGTATGATTAGGACATAGCAGATAGCCCGTTCTTGTTGCGGCATTGATGGCTATCGGTGCCGCAGTAAGAGCGTAATCCGTATGGAAGAATGGAGGTGGATCGAAGGGTATGAAGGTCTTTATCAGATAAGCGATCAAGGACGGTTGCGGTCATATAAACCGTCTCGAAAGCGTCCGCATACACCACATTTTCTGCAATCCCGCCCTGATCACAAGGGCTACCTGATTGCATTTCTTTACAAGGACGGCAAGTTTCGCAGTCGTAAGATTCATCGGCTCGTCGCAGAGACATTCGTCCCGCGAACCGATCTTACTTTGCATGTGAATCACATTGATGGCGTAAAAACCAACAACGGGTCAGCAAATCTCGAATGGGTAACGCAAGCCGAAAACTCGAAACTAGCGTGGGAAATGGGTCTCATTAAACCACCACCACGAAGAAGTGGAAAAGGAGCACTCACCCCGGAACTGTTGAGTGCGATGAGGGGGCTCTTCGCAAGAGGCGCTACTAGAAAAGATATCGCTCTTGCCTACGGGTTCAGTATCAGGACTGTTCAAGATGCTTTGAAGGGAGAACTGGCAGAGATGGTATGATTGGTTGAGCGCTCTTTCACACAAAGGAGGACGAAATGACGCTCAATCTCCACTCGGGCGGTGAGCTTGTCACCTACGATCAGCTCCGCGCCGTGCCTGTACCAGCCGCCACTGATACTCATCTTCCGCTTCCTCACCATGAGCTGGTGGAAATGGTTCGATTCACGTTGAACTATCACGGCCATGAAATCATCGAGGAACACCATGCAATCGATCACGAGGGGATGCGGTACTTCGGACTCATGACCCTTCGAAGCTCATATGGAGATTACGCGGACACCTTAGGCTTGCGAAATTCGAACGATCGCAGTTTCCCAATCGGCGTTGCGTTCGGCTCGAAAGTCTTCGTCTGCTCGAATCTATCTTTCATGGGCACGCATGTCATCAAGAGGAAACACACAGCAAGGGCAAAAAGAGAGCTCCCCGCACTTCTTGGCGATATTATCGCCCCTCTCCAGGCCGAGCGAATTGCCCAAAATCAGAAACTTCTAACCTACCAACAGACCCCATTGACCGACATGGCGGCGGACCATGCAATTCTCGATATGTATCGTCGCGACATTATCGGAGTACAACGGATCGGTGACGTTGTTCGTGAATGGGAGACGCCAAGTCACGACTACGGGGCTAAAACAGCATGGAGACTCCTGAATGCGGCAACCTTCGCCCTCTCCGGCAAAGTGGCAGAGCGCCCGGATCTCACCAGAGACCTTCACCAGGTTATCGATGGTGTTTGTCATCGGGTTCACTGACTACCGTAGAAGCCCTGTATTCGTGCAGGGCTTCCTTTTTGCTATCTATGGCGTGCCGGTGGGATTTTGGGTGAATAGCCAATAGCCCAGGATGTCTCCTCCTCTCTCCTCTCAAGGCGACAGCCCTTGCAGGTCCCACCGGCTCCTTTTCTACTTCGTTGCTTTGCCGAAGTAGAAGCCGAGGATCGTGGTCCACCCGGCTATAATTCCCGTGGCATGTCCCCGAACGATCTCGACACCACCATAAACATCAGCACCACAGTCACGATGAGCCCAATTATCCCCGACACATCCCAGGTGATGTCGTGACTTACCTTGGTCCAAAACCCTACACCCGATGGCCTTCCGACCGGACTCGGTGTCGGTGACGGCGCACCAAGCCTCACCATTTGCTCCACCAACTCAGTTAGATTTGTATTCGGATCTCTCATTCGATCCTGCACAGCGGGGTTGTTCAACAGCTCCGAAATAAGTTTGTGCCTATCTTCTTCGTCATATGGCTGCCTCTTGAGCACTATCGTCGCCATCGCGAGCACTGGCATCATTACAATCGTTAGAGCCATGAGGATGTATTCTGGCTTCGTCTGCAGGATTGTAGCGATAACACTGTTTAAGGATGACGGGTCCATAGCTTCCCCCTACCAATTGAAATGATGAAAAATCGCGGCATTTTCTTACGGTGTCAATCAGGGGTTGCCACGTTCTTTTAACTACTTTCCCCAACGGCGGGGGTATCGCCTCAGGGATCACAAGTTGGGTGTATAATCGGGATATATGGCGAATGCGAAGAGGACCGGAGGCAGACCCTCTGTCTACACGAAAGCCCTCGGCGACAGGATCTGTAAGCGTATTGCAGAAGGTGAAAGTGTCAGAACGATAGTCAAAGACGAGAAGATGCCATCAGCATCGACTATCTTTCGTTGGTTACTTGACGAAAGACGCAAACCGTTTTGGGAGCAGTACGAGAAAGCCAGAAATATCCAAGCCGAACTTATGTTTGAGGAGTTGCTGGAGATCGCAGATGATTCGTCGCAAGATTACAAACAAGTGACCGTGGCGCGATCCGGCAGCATAGATGATGAGGACGGCGATGTTGCGACTTTGACCATCACGCGACCCAATCCTGAATATGTTCAGCGCTCGCGTCTCAGGGTAGATACTCGCAAGTGGTATCTCTCAAAAGTCCTTCCCAAGAAATTCGGCGACAGCACGACCCTCAAAGGCGATCCAGACGCGCCGCTCATTCCCTTAGCTTTATTGGCACGCCGTGCCGAACAACAAGAGGATGCAAGCGCGGGATGAGGATCTGCGGACTTACCGGCAAATGCGGGCGTCGCCGCTCTACTGGGTGCGCGTTGTTTTCCATCTCACGCCGCAGCGTCTCCGACCGAAGTTTCAAGCGCAATTCGAACTCGGGCTGCTCCTTCAGGACAAAGCGTGGGATGAATTCTGCAAGTCTGTACGCCCATTCTGGTTTGAGCCCTTCCGCAAAGGCCACGAGGTCACGTGGCAGCAGTACCTTCTTTTCCTCACCATTGAGAAAGCGTTGAGAGGGGAAGTCCCGCGACGCATTAGTATCGTTTCTGGGCGCGGCACCGGCAAGAGCTCCGGCATCTCGATCCTTATTCTCTGGTTTCTGTTCTGCTACGAATCCCTCATCACCGCGACTGGCCCGACTGAAAAGAACTTGATGTCGGTGCTTTGGCCTGAGATGTCGCGCTGGATTCAGAAGATGCCTTCGGAGATCGGGCAGCTCTACGATTGGCAGGCGACTTACATACGCATGAAAGCGTCGCCTGAGACGTGGTTTGCTCGAGCCATCACCGCCTCCAAGGAATCCCCGGAAACATTGAGCGGAGCACACCACCAAAATCAGATGCTCATTGCTGATGAGGCCTCGGGCATTGAAAGCAACGCCATTTTCGACGCAGCCTCTGGCTCCCTCACGAACAACAATTACCTTTTCATCATGATTTCCCAAGGCATCCGTTCCTTGGGTTACTTCTATGACTCGCACCGAAGCGGCATGAGCGCCCTATGGGTCAATCTCACGTTCAACTCTGAGGAATCCCCGATTGTCGACCAGGAATTCCTGCGGTCCGTCGAGGTGACGTACGGCAAGGATTCGCCTCAGTACCGCGTCCAGGTGCTTGGTGGCTTCCCAGACGAGGGGACGCTCGACGACAAGGGTTACGTTCAGCTCTTCAATGAGCGCGACCTGCACATTGTCCCGTTTGATCAACAGTGGAAGCCAGTTGGGAAAGTAAAAGGTGCATTAGACGCCTCTGGCGAGGGTCAAGACACAAGTGAGTGGGCGATCAAAGACCGCATGCGCGCGGCTATCGTCGCCACGGAGCAAATATCTACACCCGCGTCGATGGCAGTCCGCACACTCACCGTTTGCGATAAGTATCAGATCGATCCCTATGACTTTGTGATCGACAACCTCGGGAGCGGTGCGAACGTCGGGCAAGAAATCGCTTTAATGACCGCAAAGCAGCAGCGGCCCTGGCGCGTGTTTCCTATCAACGTAGGGGAGCCATGTGAGGACGACGAGGATAAAGAGCAGTTCCTGAACATCCGCGCGATGCTCTACTACCGCCTCATGCAATGGTGCCGAGCTGGTGGCGAGATCATGGACAGTCCGGGCCTCAAAGAAGAATTGATGAGCATCCGTTTTCGTCGCACGAATACAGGACGGATTCAGATCATGAGCAAGGTCGATATGCTCAAGCTTGGCTTCAAATCTCCGAACAAGGCCGATGCATTATCGATGTTGTTCTACCGCCGCGATACGACGCAGAGCGGAACGCAGGGGAGCATTCAACCCAAGCAATTCGATCCACACAGCCCGGTCGGTTGACAAAATAAACTCATGCTATCATGAGCCTATTAATCTACCCTCTCTATGCCCAACCGCACTGATACTTCGATCGTTTTAGCTCCAGTCGTTGGTAGCCAGACGCTCCACATCAACGAGCAGAGCGGAGACACGCCGAAGCCAGAATATTCCAAAGCGATGATCGAGTACCAGCAGATGCGCCGCTTACGGTTCATCTCCGCACGCGACACCCGGGACGCGCCGCACCCCGAGTTTGACGATATGTCGTTCCTCAAATGGTACGACCAGATGCTGAACATGGACAATCAGTACGTCGCTCCCCGCAAAAATGCCCAAGACACCTCCATCAACACCGGAACTGTCCGCGACAAGGACACCTCAATGGTCGCATTTGCCAAAAAGTACGACTTCGTACCGATGGCAGAAGCCTACGAGGAAGACAACGACCAGCCGAGCGAGGATTTGGCCGAGCTTGCCGAAGATTTGGTGACAAAATCATTCCAGATCGAGCAGATGGAGGAAAAAGACACACTGATCTATCGCTCAACGGTCACATTTGGCACTGCGCTCGTCGAAGACAGTGTCCTCGAGCGCTGGGAAGTCATCAAAGAGTGCGGCAAGGACTTCAAGATAGGCAGCTCCAAAGCAACTTGGACTGAAAAGCGTGTTAAAGGCAGTGTGGAGTGCCAGGCAAAGCTCTGGGACTTACGTAAGTGCTATTTCGGTGACATCCGGAAGTACTTTATGAACGGACCACAAGGCCAGCCGTACTTCTTCACCGCTGAGTACGAGCCTTATGAGAAGGCAAAGGAGCTTTTCGGCGACTTCGACATGTGGAAATACGTCCCGAAAACCGTTCAGTTCAGCCAAGAAATCACGCAAGGCACATTCAGCGCTGCCTGGACCCTCAGGCCGCTCTCAATGAACTACTGCGAGATCATCCGTTACTACGACCCGGTAGCGAACGAGTTTGCTCTCACCATCAACGGCATCGACATGCTGCCGATCATGGAAAAGGACATCACCCTACCAAACGGTGAAACAAAGACACTCATTTCAGGTTTTCCGCTCACCGAGGTCTCACCGAGCGGAGCCATCCCGTTCGCTAAGTTCGACTTCGAACCGATGCATGATTTTGCATATTCGAAACCGCAGCCGGCCAAGATGCGTGTCATGGCTGATGTCGAAAACATGATCATCAAGACCTTCATTTGGATGTTCAAGCAGAAGGCACGTCCGACAGTCGGGAACAAAAGCGGGCAGATGTTCGGCGACGAGATTTACGACTCCGGTACCATCATTTCTCAGATCCGCGAAGGTGATATCTTCCCCGTCCTGCCCAACTACACAGGCGCGACGCCGGCAGACTTCCAAATGTACGAGCTGTTCAAGAAAGAATTGGACAAAAACTCGGTGGAGCGCACCTCCCAGGGGATGGAAAACCCACAGCAATTCGATGAATCGGCAACAGCCGCACTCAACGGCATGAAATCACAATCCCTCAAGCTCATGGGAATGCTCACTGGGATTATGTCCGGCAAGAACCAGCTCAACTGGCTTCGCTTCTACAATATCTCGAGGAACTGGACCAAAGCGATCGACACCCGTGTCGACGCCGAGCAAAACGGCATCACCGAGCTCTACCGCACCATTCACCTTCAGAGCGACAACGCGAGTGGCGAGCCCATGACCAAGCGCATCGCCTTCACTAAAGACACCACCATGTCCTCGATGGACGTTCTCCAAGAGCAGATGGACTATGAGAAGGAAAACGGCGGCAAAAAGATCGACATTAAGTATGTCCACCCGGAAATGCTCGCCACCGCCCGCTTGCGCATCCGCTTTACGAGCACACCGGTTCCCAACGATTCAGACCCGATATCGTATATGATGTTCGCCAAGCAGCTCACCGATGCCCAGACCATGTTCGGCGCCGACTCGCTACAGGTGAAAAAGCTCAAGCGCCTCTTCGTCAAAAAGACCGGCAACGACTTCGACACCTGGTTCAAATCAGAGGACGAACTGCAGCAGGACCAGCAAAAGGCCCAGCAAGCCGCCCAAGCCGGACAGCCTAGTACGCCAGCCCAACTCGAACAAACGCCTGCAACGCCTCCACAGCCCGTTCCTATGGGGCGCAACCCGAAACAGACCATAGCAAACGCCGCCCGAGGTGCGATGCCGCAGGTTGCTGCGGTCATGAAGTGACATGCTAAGAGATTTTCGCTACCGAATCGCGCAGCTTCTGTCACCTGATCGAGATCGGGAGCTAACGAAGCTAGAAAAATTGGTGAAATTCAGAGCCGATCGATATGAACGGCTTCTGGCCTCAATGCCTGAGGAAGTCGACAGGCGCGTTGCGTGTATCATCGCGCAGCAGGACCCGCTCGAACCCCTCCTCCGCAACTTCAATGGCGTATTCGACGAACGACGCGAGCAGCCCGAAGATGGATTGAGCGAGCCCGATCGCATCCAAATGGAGATGTTCGGCCACCGCAACCACAAAGACCCGCACTTCCACTACCTCATGGACTGGATCGTCAACACCAACGCGTCTGCTATGCTGAAAAAGCCAATGGGCAGCCAGGAGCAAATTGTTCTTGGACACATGTACGCCCGTGCCCTCATTGCCGTTTCTTCGCTCTTAAAAGAGAAGGTAGGTCGATTATCATCTCTCTACGAGAGGAGAACGCAGCTGGGAGGCGGTTTTGATCCGCATCTCAGCGTGGAGTGATTTTACAAACTAACAACATCAACTATGACAATGGAGATTAAAGGAGAGAATGGAGAAAAGATTGTCGTTTATACAGCCGAGGAAGTCGCAGCACGTGAGACAGCAGCTAAGGATGCCATAAGCACCGAGCTGAATCCAAAACTTGCGGCTGCCGAGGCCGAGAAGATGCGCCTGGAAGGGCTTTTAACTGAGAGATCCGGTGAATTCGGCCGCTTCCGCAAGCTCACCGAGGAACAGGAAGCCAAGCTCTCGACCTCAGAACGAGAAAAGTACGAGATTCAAAAGCAGCTCAACGAAGCGAACGAGAATATCGCGGCGCTTAAGAACGAGCAGCAGCAATCAAAGATCGACGCTGTAATCAGTGCGCAATGCGGAGGCGATGCTGCGCTCATTGAAAAGACGAAAGCGATGTACGCTAAGATCGATCTGCCGGCCACGACGCCGGAAGAGATCGCGGCTCGCGTTCGTGCAGCTTTCGGAGCAATCGCACCGTCAGAGCCGAGCGTCGCATCCTTCCTCGCATCGTCGGGAGGGAATGGTTCTTATCAGCCGCCGCAACCCCAAAACGCGGCAGACAAGCCGTCCGAGCGCATCGAACGTGGTGCCAAGGAATTGGGGCTTAAAATCTAACTTTTATGGCAGACGAAACAACGAAAAAGGACAAAAAGACAGTCGAAGTACCACAAGCGCAGCTCACCGAGATCATGGAGAAACTCTCCAGTCTCGAAATCGCGAATGCAGATAAGGACGCAAAGATCGCAGGCCTAATGGCAGCAACGGAGACAGCTGCTCCTGTTGGTGAAACCCCGTTGCGTCAGAAGAAGACATTCGAGCCAGCATTCCGCGTCGTGCGTCTCAAGAAGATTCCGTTCAATGGCGACCCTGAAGACAAGCGCATCGTGGTCGGGTGGACCAAGCGCGGCTCGTACCAGAAAGTTGACCGCTCAGGTGTTGCGCCGGAGCTCGTCGACTACATGCAGGTTATTTTCCTTGGGCATGAAAAGGATGCCGACGGCAACATGCAGGCATTCGAGGTGCGCACACTCGACCTGTACAACGCGGAGTCCGTCGTGTGTAAGATCGAAAAAGAAAGCATCAACAGACACAAGGAACCTACCGGAGAGGTGATCCCCGTCGTTATCTATGATCCGAAGCATGGCAACGTGCTCACTGGTGAACACGTCGATGGTTGGACGGAGGAATTCGACAACACGCTCGCCATCAGCATCCCAGGCGTGAAGGACCCGGTAGTCATTAGTTCGAAGTTCGCTAACATCTGCGGTTAATATGGACAATGAAACAGCATACAAAGTGCTCAAGGATTGGGGCGATCACAAAGCCGGTGAAATATTTTCGTCTGCTGAGCTTGCAGAAGCAGATGCTATCGAAGGCCTCATCGCCGATGGCACCATTGAAGTCGTGGAACCGGTAGCGCCGGAAGCAAAGCCTGATCAGGCAGCAACAGACGCCCAAGCGGCAGCAGGCGCCGCAGCAACGAACGTTCCCGCAGAACCAGCACCAGCACCAGCACCAAAGACCACGCCAGAAGCAGGTCCGGCCGCACCTGATCTCGCCAAACAGCAGACCGACAAGGTTCAGCCGGTCGCCCAAGGTATCCTCGAGGACATGACAACCATGCTCATTCCCGAGGATGGTGTCTCGTTCAACATGGACGCCCTCGAACTCGCTACAATCAAGCGCTTCTTGGACGCAGATCTCAATATCACAACAGACGTCCCGCTGGCATTCCAATACGTGGTCTCAGGCCTTACGGGGCTTTCCCAGGTGCTTGCGCATTGCGCTTACCCGGAACCTCACACCCAGGTCGACTATGCAGAGGCCGCCCGCGCTGTCCTTGCGATCATCGCCAAGGCCAATGCGGAGCTTGGGGACACTGCGACAGCCGCGCAGAGCCTCCAAGCTGCCAAGGCTGATCTCGAAGCACTCTTCGCCGATAAGAACATGTCGGCGATCGACGTGCGCTACATCGTCAATTCCATCATGCAGTCGTTCCAGTCACTACAACTTGGAACGGAGAAAAGCATCGAGGAGAGCATGTCTCGCGCCCAGGCCAAAGCCTTCGGCGTTGGCGATGTCATCGATGTTACAATGGGCAAGTTGGATGCGTTCTTGAACGCATAGCAATCTTCCGCGGTAAAGCTATTGAGCCCCTCGCCGGGGCTCTCTAGTTTTCCACAGGTGCTCGATTAGGATTGCGTGAAATGTGCCTCATACTGACGGTACAGTTCTCAAAAATCAGTCGCATGGCACGATAGCGCCGCGCGAGCCTCGCAAGAGGATAGCTATCAAGTCTTCAACATCGCAGAAGCCCACCTGCGCGACAAATCGGGAGAAGACACGCCGCAAGGCGCGTCTTTTTGTTTTAAAAAGTTTTAATCTTACCAAATATATGTCAGCAATCCGCAAAAGCGGTCAGTCGAACCTCACCAAAGCTCCCAAGAAGGCGTCCACTGCCTTTCCTGTCGGCTCTTTTGTAACATTCGACGCCGCAACGGGCTTTATCAAGCCTCTCGTCGCCACAGACCCGAGCGTTTTCGGCGTCTGTCAGGAGACTATCCAATCGACCGACGGTGATTACGCTTCCAACCGTCCAATCCTCGTCGACCAGGGCGCACTCGACCAGGTATGGGAAATCGACGTATCAAACGGTGGTTCGACGGCATTCGCCGCGACCGACGTTGGTGAATTCTTCAAGATGGGCGGCAATGCTTCTCTCATCGATTGCAACACGCGATCGAGCACCGCAGGTGCGGGCTTCACTGCCCAAGGCCTCGTGTTCCTCTGTGTTGGATTCATCTCAGCAACGACCACGACATCTGACGCATCGACCGGCACTGGCAAAGGTCTGTTCAAGATCATGTCAATGAGTCAAGCTCGACCGTCCAGTACATAGTCGTCTATCAGCTCTTAATAGCTATCTAACAGTTACAATATGACCGACGTAATTCCAGCATTCAACGTAGAGAACCAGGGGACATTCCTCAACACTGCTACGTTCCAGGAATTGACCGACATCACGACCCGCCACTTCATCGCGGTTGGTGGTTTCATCGTTCCGCAAGCTCAGCAGCTCTTTATCACAGAAAACCCGGGTGGCGCCCAAGGTGAATATTATGTCGCACAGGAGTACGACATCGACACCTACGCATCGGCGAAATACCAAGGAGTCGATGCGGCTAAGGCCAAGTTTGGAATTGGGTACTTCAAGTCCATCAAGGCGAACCGTATTGGCAAAGAAGCGGAAATCACCTGGGACATGCGCTACTACAACAAGCGCACAGAAGTCATGACGGCGATCACTTCGCTGCCGAACTACTGCCCTCAGCGCGTCGAGCTCGACCTTACCCACCGCTTCACGTTCTGCACCTCGTCTTCGTACGTCAATCGTGACGGCGACACGGTCGACGTGACCACGGGAACCGGCAACCCGCTCGCATATGCGACGAACCCGCTCAAGTTCTCCTCGAGCACCTACAGCTCTCGTCTCTCCGGCGATCCTTTGTTCTCCAAAGGAGCATTGGAGCTCGCGCAGACAATGATGACCACGGAGATCATGAACAACTTCGGCGAAAAGCGCGTGATGCAGTTCAACACAATCGTCACTGGTCCTAATGCAACAGTCGTGAACGCAGTACGTCAGCTTATCCGCTCTATGTCTGATAACACGCAGACGAACTCTGGCGTTCAGAACACGCACCAGAACGAGTACCGCCACGTCATCTTGCAGAATCTCGCGACCACCGCTTTCGGTGCACCGGATTCGACCAAGAAAAACTGGTGGTTCGTCGTGGCGGCGAACGCCGGCTTGCTCGGCTGGCAGGGCTACTTCATCAACTTCGAAGGTGTGAACCTCACTCCGTCGACCGTGGGTAACGGCATCGATGTCCACAAGGACATTTGGTACTACAACGTCCGCCAGTCCTACGGCATTGGCGTTGTAACACCTCGCGGCTTGCTCGCATCCTGCCCCGTTTCCTAACATTATTAATGTGGGGGCTGGCGCGGGCTGGCCCCCATAAACCTCACATCTATGTATCCAACACCACAACAGAGCCCTCATGGAGAAGCGCTCTTCCAAAACCTCTTGGGTAACGTGACGTTCAATAACCCGATGACGGGGCGCATCTTCTTGGTCGCGAAATCGGGCATTACGAACGAGAGCGAGATTAAAGCTTCGTACGCAAGCGTTTCGTACCCAGATGGTACGCCGATGCTCTACACCACACTGAAACTCGCCTTGGCATCCTGTGTAGCCAGTCGCGGTGACACAATCGTCCTCGCGCCAGGCCACACAGAAACGATCACTGCCGCGGCGGGATCGGGTGTCACGGTCGCAGGCGTTCGCGTCGTTGGTCTTGGCTCTGGTACTCTCGTGCCGACCTTCACCTTCACGACTGCTGTCGGAGCAAGCTTCGACGTCACTGCAGCAAACGTGTGGATCGAAAACGTAAACTTCGTTTGCGGCATCGACAACCAGACCGCTATGGTCAACGTCACTGCAAGCGACGTGAAGTTCCAAAACTGCGTCTTTACGACCAACACCGCCACAATCGGTGCTGCGCTCGGCATCTTGACCGCAGCTACGTCTGACCGCTTGGTAGTCAACCAGTGCCGCTTCCTCGGCACGGCAACCAACTCAGGTACGACAACGACTGCACAAGTCCAGTACGAAGGCGCTGTCGATATCGTCATTCAGAACAATTACTTCGCGGGCAAGATGACTCAATCCATCTTGAACACAGCAACTGTCTTGCGTGGCTTAATATTCAACAACAACTTCGTCATCGCAACAGGCACGAAGGCCATCGCCGTTGCGGCAGCAAGCACTCCGTTCATCTCGAGTAACAACATCAACGTACCTTCAGGTACTGCTCCTGTTGTTGCCGCTGCAGGTTTTGTTGCAAACAACAAATACTCAGCAGCTGCAGGTGTCACCGCCGGAGCTGCGAGCACCTTCTAGGTTTCTTGGTTCTCTCTCCCGGCTCACGAATCGACCCGCGAGCCGGACAGGGGGAATCAATTACAAACTTCAACACAACGAGATATGTCAAGGGAATACACAGGTCAAACAATAGCGTTCAGCGCACAGGCAGCAAACGGCGCTTGTACGCCAGTCAACATGGAGAGTTTTCGAAACGTTGAGATCGAGGTCGCTCAGTCGGCATTCTCTGGCACGATCCAATTCGTCGTTTCGAATGCGGACACGGCTCCCAACTTCGCTAATGCAGCTTCTGCAACGAATCCGTGGAGCTACGTCCAGGTTGTTGACCAGATCGACGGCTCGTCGATCGCTGGCGGAACCGGGATCATTTCGACTACTGTTACCTCAGTTAGAAATCTCGAGTTGAATACAAACGCATTCAAATGGGTCGGTGCAGTTGTTTCGAACTACTCTGCAGGATCTGTGAACGTGAAGTTTAAGGGCGTAGCCAACACGTAGTATGCAAATAACCCGACAGCACATCCAAGGATTCGCAGTCGGCATCGCAGCAGTCGTGGCGATCCCTGTTCTCGCTTTTGCCGCTCGCACTGCAACGCCACTGGTGTCGAACCTTTTTCCAAATAGTCAACTCTACGTAAACCTCCCCGCCCCGGTCCTTTCGCTTCCGACAGCACCGGGTTCCGGTTCAATCACCGCAGGTGGAACACTCTATTTCGAAGTAACTGCACTTGACGGCCAGGGTGAAACAATCGGCGGCAATCAGCTCGGCACAACTACAATCGGCAGTTCTGCACTTCAGCTTACGTGGGGCGCTGTGCAGGGAGCAACGGGATATCGCGTCTACTTCTCGACCTCAACACCACAAGCGTTTTTGCAGTACTTCGCAGCGACGTCGACGAGCGGCGCGCCAAATGCGTACTACACGTTCACATCCACGACGACCCCGACATACGTATCTGGCTTGCCAGCCTCTAATACCGCGTACTCATTTAATGCGAACCAATCGACGGGGGCAGGATGGTTTATGGGCAAATTTGGATTAGGCACTAGCTCGCCAGCTGTTGCTCTTGATGTCGCATCAGGAACACTGCGCGCATACAGCGTATCGACCACAACCTGCAACGCTGTAATCGACGGAGCCATCTTCTACAACGCGACAGACAAGCACCTATACGTCTGTGAGGCCACTATTTGGCAGATAATCAAGTAATTCTATGCCTGCTACACAAGAACAGATCGCGGCGATACAAAGTCAGCTCGCGGCGGTAAATAAGCAGGTCAACGACGGCAATGATGCGTTGAATCTGATCAGGTTAAATCAGGAACACGAACAGACGATCCTTGATACTCTAACAACGCAGGTAGCCGATACCCAGACCAAACTCACACAGACGCAAGCTGAGCTTGATGCCGCTACCGTGGCAAAGGCAAGTTGTACCGGCGAACTCGCCGACTTACAGATGAGAGTTGGTGCCGCACAGGCCGATCTCCAAACGGCGCTTACAGCCGTCAATAAAGCGAAAGCTGACGGCGAAGCTGCTGTGCAAGCGGCGCAGGATTCGCAGGCACAGGCGCTACAGGACGCCCAGACAAGAGTTGATTCACTCATACGCCAGGCTACCGATCTCGAGAAGCAGATCGACCCTATCGCGCAGCAAGTCGCGAGACTTCAGCAGCAGGTTGCCGACCTAAATACACAGATCGCGGGCCTTACCACCCAACGCGATAGCTTGAGCGCGCAACTCGCGGAAACGAATACAACACTCGATGAACGGAAAATGACTCTCAGTGACCTGCAAGCACAAAGTGACGCGCTTACGGACGAGATTTATACGAAGCAGGCGCAATCCACCCAACTCGACATCGATATTGCCGCCAAGAATTCGACAGTCGCCGATGCAACGAAGGCACTTTCCGATCTCAACGCTGCAATTGCTGCAAATTCGACAATTAACGATGATTTTTTGAAGGAACGGGCATCGGTACAGACTGATAAAGAGAACTACGCCCGGCTCCTTGACTCACTCAGGAACAAATACGACGCGCTCGGGGAAGCGTGGCCGATGTAAGGATATGATCAAGCGCCTCCTCACATGCAGTGCTCTCGGTATCGCGCTCATGTTTCCAGTCGTTGCTTCCGCTGCGCGAACAAATATCGACTGGGTGAATTTTAGCGGGACAAGCTACATCCAACCGAACAACCCAGGTGGTTGGGACATTCTCCTTCAAGGAACCAATCACTACATAAACTTCAACGTTCTTTCCGGATCGAGTGGGTACGGCTTCCGCGACAACGGCGGATCTATAGAATTTAAGAACGCTGGCGGAGCCTGGACAGGAATTGGGACAGGTGGTGGTAGTGGTGGTTCAGGAAATGTCTCCACGTCCACAGCAGAAAGCCCCGGCTACCTTGCGTACTGGACATCGAACGGAGCTACACCCGCTCTACTCGGCAAAGTCGCAACCACGACAGCGTCGTGCTCGGGGAACACGTCGTGCTCATCGTTCACTATCATCGGGTCTTCTCCCGTCACGATTTCTTCTGCTGGCGGTGGTACTGGCCTCTCCACTTCGACGCCGCTCTCAAACAGCAACCTGCTTGTCTACTCAACGTCTCTCGGGGGTTACGCGTATGGAGTCGCAACCTCAACACTCACGGCCGGTTCTGGGCTTTCCGGCAGTTTTACGCAGGTCGGAAGCGGTGGATCTGTTTCATGTGCAACTGCCAGCGGATCGATTTTCGGATGTCTCACTGCCGCAGACTGGACGACCTTCAATAATAAGCAAGCAACCATCTCTGCCACGTGGCCTATTCTCTTTTCCGCAAACACAGTGAGTTGGGGTGGTCTCGCAACGACATCTCCTTTTTCGGCGAGCCAGATTGTTCTCACAGACGGGGCGAGCAAGCTCTACACCGTCGCCTCTTCCTCGCTCAATCTTCCCAATACGGCACTTCAAAATTCAACGATCTCGGGCGTCGCTCTTGGAGGCAGTCTGAATTCCCTCTCACATGACTCGACATTGTCAGGAACTTCCTACAACGGCAGCGCATCGGTAAGTAACTGGGGCATTAATCTAGCGACCGCGAACACCTGGACTGGCTTGCAGTCGTTCGCAAATGCGTCGTCAACATTCCTTTCAGTATTCACCAAAGCCTATTTTGGCGGCACAGCGACCACCACAATCGACAGCTCGGGCAACGTCACTATCCCCTCGGGATCGAATCTCACCATCACGGGAAAGTCGGATGGATGCGCCACGTTTGCTACTGGGCAGCTCAATTCAACAGGCGTAGCGTGCGGTTCCGGCGGGGGATCTGGGTACCCATTCCCTTTGAGCGGGAACGCAACATCGACGCTCACACAGTTTAATGGCGGCCTTACAGGGTATGCCTCTTCAACGATTGGTGGTGGCTCGACCACTACAGGTCTTACGATCAGTGGAGGAGCTACGACTACATCGCTTGTAGTTTCCGGGAACGGTACGACCACCAGTATCACGGGCAACGTGACCATCGGCGGCAACCTGCAAGTCGCCGGAAACATCTTCGACAATAGCGGTAACGACTATTTCACCTACGCGGCGCTCCTGGTCGCACTCGCTTCGGCGGTGATGACCTTCACCAACAAGCGGATCACCAAGCGCGTAACGACGGCGACCAACGCGACCTCAATCACTCCAAATTCCGACAACTGCGATGTGCTGTATCAGTTGAACACGCAGGTAGCAGGCACGCTCACCATCAACGCAGACACCGGAACGCCAACAAACGGGCAGTCACTGCTCTTCAAGTTGAAGTGCACCAACGCACAGACGCTTGCGTGGAACGCTCAATTTGTCGCTGGCGCAACAGGTTCGTTACCAAACGGAACTATTGGGGGCGGAAAGATCGAGTACTTCCCATTCATGTACGACACGGTGAACAACAAGTGGCATTACACGCTAAGCATTAGCGGCGGCTTCTGATGTATGGCCTACACTGAATTCTTTTGTGTCTCGGGCGGCAGCAACATGAATGGTGGACACATCAACGCCAACACCGAGCCGTCTACCACTCCCGTCTACTCTGCCACCAACGGTGCATGGAGTACGGTCACTAACAAATTTACGCCAACTAGTGGCAACCCGTCCCTTACCGTTAAGGTAGGCGACTTCGCACATGTGTTTGCCGACGGCAGCACCACGCCGACGTACATTGGTCGCGTGACTGCTGTCTCCGCCACTGACATTACAATAAGTAGCACCCTAAAGGCGGGCACTGCGCCTACCACGGCAGCTACAGGTATCTCTATCAACGTGGGTGGTGCGTGGGCTGGCCCAAGTGGTTCGGTTGCCTTTCCTTTTGCGTTTGCAACTGCCACCCTTCAAGATGGTAGTAACAACCGTCCGCGCATCAACTTTAAGAACAACCAGACATACTCCATCACAGCGGCTATTACCCACAACGTAGCGGGGCCTATTAAATGGCAGGGCTACACGACCACGGCAGGAGATGGCGGCCAGGCTACCATTGACGGCGGAACGTTGGGCGCGAGCTATGTATTGCTGTCGATTTCCAACGTCGCGCAAAACTACATTGAAGATTTCATATTCCAGAACAATGGCGCAACCGGCTCGGCAAGCCTCTTTGCAACCACAGTCGGAGGCAACTCCTTTGCCACATACCGCAGACTGGTGTTTGCACATAGTCGCGGACACGGCATGGACTTGAGCGGAGGCGGCGGTGCCGCGTGCCGCGTGATTGAGTGTGAGGCTTACGACTGCAACCAGAGCAACACGGCAAATCTTGCAGGCTTTGCCTCAACCGCAGGTGCAACCGTCTTTGTGCGCTGCATATCCCACGACAATACGGGCGGTGCAAACGCACATGGTTGGGTTTCGCGTGGTGCGGTTCTTTACCACTGTATTTCAGAAAGCAACACCGGGGCGGGATTAAAATGCACGAGTAACGGCGCTATCGAAATACTCGTAAACTGCGATTTCTATAACAACACATTGGATGGATACCTTGTCGCCTCTGGCGGTGGTGTTACCAGTGTCTATGCCGAGAATTGCAACTTTGTAAAGAATGGCGGGTACGGGCTGAATCTAGTGGACCCCAGTATCGGTTTCTATCAACTCATCAACAACGGCTTTGGTGCAGGCACGCAGGTAAACACCAACGGTCAAACCAACATCACCACAGGCACCGACGTTGCCGAAGTTATCGGTTCAGTGACCTATGCGAACGATGTGACCCCATGGGTTGATCCTGCAAACGGTGACTTCCGTATCAACCTCGCGGCTGCAAAGGCAGCAGGCCGTGGTGCATTCACACAAACAGCGGCAAGTTATACAGGAGCGCTCGCCTACCTCGATATTGGTTCCAACCAGCACCAAGACACTGGTGGGGGAAGCACCGGATTTTTCATTCAATGAGTATGCCGTTAGAAGAGCAAACATACCGCGATGGTGTCCAAAAGACTCTCGACCGGATTGAGACGAAGGTCGACGGAGTCGATACGAAGATCACCTACACGAATGGAAAAGTGCGCAAACTCATCATCGCGCTCGTACTGGTCTTCGGTATCCTCATCGGTCAAAACTTCTCAAACGCGCATGATATAATTCAGTTACTCGTTAGTGCTCTATGAAGACTTCGCTCACTTTCTAATATGCTCTCAATCACACTTTCACAGCTCAAGCAGGACATCACCCCCAAGCTCAAAGGTACGAGCTTGAACGAAATCTCCGACTTCTATGGTATTGCTGGGTCGGCCGCCAACCGCATGCTCTCCCGCATCGACCCGGCCGAGACCGTTCGCATTGCGACACTCACCACCCCTTTCTACGACAATGTGCAAACCTACGCCGCTCCTACCGACTACAAGCTTCCGATCGATCTTCGCCCCCAGGCTGGACGCCAGAACCTGGTAGGCAATTCGGAATTTAGCGCGGTTACCGGAAGCCAATTCATGCAACATCTCGATTCCAACACCATTTCGCTGGGTTGGAACAATGGTGTACGGACCCTGCGTGCGCAGCGGTTGCCGCTCGGCAATGTCCTCATTATGGATACTTTCGAAGGCTCGACCGCGAATGGTTCGTGGGCAGCAGAGGGAGATGCGAACACCCTCTACACAGAGGAATTGAACTTCGTTCAGGGGTCCAGCGCTCTCGGAATGACACTCTCAGGCTCAACTGGAGCCGGCGACATTGTGAACACCACAGCATCCATCACGGACCTCTCAGCCTATCGCTACAACGACGCCTCTATGCTCTATGTCTACCTTCCTGTGGGGACTTCGAGCAGATTTATAAGTTTCGAGCTCCGCCGAGGGTCGGATGCATCGAATTACATCAAACAGACCGTCACGACGAAGGCAGACGGAACGGCCTTCACAGACGGATGGAACCTCCTGCTATTCAACTGGCAGACCAAGACGACTGTAGGCTCTCCTGACGACACTAAGAACACCTACCGACGGCTCGGGGTAAGCTACAGCACAGGCTCAGCCATCACCGGCTTTATCGTTGACAGCTGGGCCGATTCGCTCGGCCAGCTTTACGAACTCGAATACTACTCCGAATGCCTCTTCAGAACTGCGGCAGGAGCATGGGAGTATACGCCGGTCGATGACACGGACATCGTGTGTGTCGGCCCTGCTACCTACGAGATTCTAAAAGCGGAGATGATGATCGACATCACTCAGGACATCCGCGAAGGGCTAACCCGCGATCGAGAGCTCAACGACTGGCGCATCATGCTCAATGGAGCGAATCCCAACCGCTACATCCGCGATCCGAAAGACCAGGGGCTCTATTCCCAATACCTCCAAGACTTTCCCTCAAATTCGATCCCGACCATTAGCAGAACCTATACCTGGGACGTATGAATCGCCAATGGCTGGCCGCGCCAATGGCCGATGTCCAGGACGATTACACGACCACGCAAGGCTTTGCTGGCTATGTCAGTAAGCCGGAAATAACCCAGCTCTCGCCGAACTACCTGGTCAAAGGCTCCCGTGATGTCCTTGTCGACTACGCCAATCGCGTAATTTCCAGGAACGGATACACGCTCTACAACCAGGCCAATACAAATGCTGGCGGAATCAAAGGTTCGTTTGAGTGGGAGACCTCGACGGGAACGTTTCTGAGCTTCCGCTCCTTCGACCACACGCTCCAATTCGATTGGAATGGCACCTACAATTCGTTGCTCACCAATCTCAGATCGCCCTACGTCGAGTTTGTCCGCGTACTCGACTTTACGGAGCAAACGGACGTTCTATTGTTCGTGAATGGAGATGGAGCGCAGATGCACCGCTGGAGCGGCGGCGTCTCAAAGGTTCGCTCGTCAACGAGCACCACTGTCACTAAGCAAGGCGTTCTAACCGCTGTTACGACAATCGCCTTCAACGCCGGAGATGGCGTGTCTGTCGCCCCGACAATCACCAACTCGTCAAATTCATTCGTCTCAGCAGGCTTCGCGGCTGGGGACATCCTTCATGTCGCCGGGTCCGCAAGCAACAACAGCAATTTCACCATTGCCTCTGTGGCAGCTGGAATGATCACCTTAGTTATGTCGGACGTGCTCGTTAGTGAGGCAGCCGGAGCTACGGTCACCCTATACAACCAGACGGGGCCGACTTGGAAATCTGCCCGCTTCTTCAGCTCAGTCAGCGGCCGCGCAATCGTCTACAACGGCGTTTCTTACACGTACACGGGAGGCGAAACTACTGACACGCTTACCGGCCTTACCTCATTCCCAACCGTGACAGCCGGCGATTCGGTTTGGCAGGCATCCGATACGATCGCTCTTCCAAGTGCCATTACATCAGCCGACGGTTCGTTCTATCCTGACCTCATCGGGACGCAGCTCAACATCGTTTATCTCGGAAGCACCAAGAGTGCCCTCATTTTCGGCTCCAAAGCGAACGACTATACGAATTTCACGCTGACCAGCCCGCGAGCACAGGGCGATCCAATCCTTCAACCTCTTACGAGTGGTCCGTGCACCTGCATCATCCCAGTAGACACTGATAGGCAGATCCTAAACATCCAGAATACGCTTGTTTTTGGCTCTGGTTCGGACTCCTTCGATCAGATTGACTTTCATATGTCTGCCGACAACACCACTGAACTTTGTCGCATCATCCGCTACAAGACGGCCAAAACGGACGGAGTGTATTCCAAAAACGGAATCTGTCCCATCAAGAACAACACGCTCTACATCTCAAATGAGCCCGCGCTCGTGCCACTGTCACAAGCAACTCTTGAAAACTCGAATGACCGGAGAAACGTCCCGCTTTCTGACCCGATCAAAGACGATTTCGATGCATATGACTTTACTGATTCACACGTTGTGTACTGGAAGCGCGCGGTCTACATCACTGTCCCGTCGCAGGGCATTCTCCTCATCTACGATATGATGCGAAATCTATGGCAACCGCCGCAGTACATTCCTGTTTCGCGCTTAGCTGTTATCGACGGCTGGCTGTACGGCCATTGCTCGACTACCAACGAGACGTACAAGCTTTTCGTCGGCACTAACGATAACGGCTCGCAAATAAAGCAGCGAGCACGTTTTGCCTACAACAATGGAGGGAGCCGCACACGAGTCAAATCGATGTCTCAATACTGGACCGACGGTTATATAACGCCGAACGCGACGATCACGATGTACCAGTACTTTGGCTACAATGGCTACCTTGGCGTCAAATCCCTCACGATCACGGGCTCCGATGAGAGCATTGCCGTTCTCCCCGAAGCAAGCCCATTGGGAACAGACGTCTTCGGGGTTGATCCCCTCGGCGGCGCCTCATTAAGCGCCATACCAGGTCTCCCTTATTCCGGATCGATCCTCGCGCGCTTCTATCAGATTGACACCATGGCTCGAAAGCAGTTCGTCGAGTCCTACGTCGAATACGCGACAGACGATCTTGATGCTCAGTTCGCTATCCTTGCGCATGGGTCGAATATGCAGGATAGCGGCACCGCACACATCTCGCACAAAAAGTGAGATTTATTCATTGCTATAATACTCATATGAATCACACACTCAAATTTGTTCTCGGACTAGCCTTAGCAGCAAGCCTTTTACAAACCGCGCCGATCGCGTTCGCTGCCATTACCCAGAAATTCGTAGAGACGCCGACCATAACCTTGTATGGATCGATCTCCTCGTCTGCCACTTCAATGCGCGTTGTCCCTTACCCGAAAGACCTGAGCGGAAACAAGCTCACAATGAGCGACTTTGGCAGCAGCCCAACTGTCACGATCGATCCAAAAGTGAAAGGGGTCGAAGAAATCGTCTCGTTCACTGGCATCACTGACAACGGCGACAACACTGCCACGCTCACGGGTCTCACCCGAGGATTGCTGTCGAAGTACCCATATACGACTGGGGGAACCGCCTACGCCCACGCTGCTTCAGCAATCGTTGTGTTTTCAAACAACCCTCAGCTCTATGCGCGCCTCTGGTCGCCTGAAAACGATGCGACCTCAACCGGTACGCTCGCGTTTTCCTCAACCACGATACCCCACCTCGATGCGGAGCCAGCATCATGGTCGACGGTCAACCCGGAAGCTTTCGTCACCTACGCTAAGCTTGCTGCCGTCTCGATTGCAGGTGCGGTCAACTCTTCCGAGACAGTAAACGGTATTTCACAACTTGCCACCGCCACGCAAGCAGCCTCCAGCACTTCGGCTGGCTCCACAGCCGCCCGGCTTGTGCTCCCCGCTTCACTTGCGACCTCATCAAACGATGTGGCGGGCTTGCATGTCGTCGTCACGCAAAACAGCGGTAAGATAAATTGGAATCTAGTCGATCTCGGTACCGCTTTCACCGTCACAGCCCTCGCGACATTCAATACAGGGGGCTTCATTGACAACGCTTCGAGTACGTTCACTTCCACTGCGAATCTCAACGGAAGCTCGAACTTCAATGGAACGGCCACCTTCAACCAAGGGGTGACGTTCAACAGTGCAATCGCTGGGGCACACATCACCATGGCGAGCACCACGTCAATGTCTGGAGTTGCTACATCCTCATCAATCACAATTGCTGCCGGCACACTCACTGCAAGTTCTACAATCGACGTTTATGGAGATTTCCAGTGCGCGAACGGTGGAGCGACAAATTCGTGCACTCTCAACTTTCGAGACACGAACTACAACAACTACGCGACCATCACTACAACTTCTCCCTGGGCCAACTCAACCACGCTCGATTGTGGCTTCCATATGCAGATTCTATTTAGCAATTCACTCTCCGCAGAAATCACTCTGACGCAGACGAGCGGCTCGGTACAACCAACCTCAGCAGTGGTATCGTGGGTTTGTCCGGCCAATCTCTCTACAACGAAGTCGGTGAACTTCGCGAATGCACAGACTCTCGAATTTTCGGAAACTGGTAGTGGCACCCCGACGCTCAACAACTTCTCGATCGTTGTAAGCAAATGATATGGCAGACGCAGCCGCGCCACTTTCAGCACCAACAGCTCCCGGCATCCCCGGAGCAGCGCCTATAACAACAGCTGCAAACAATGGCGGCACGCCATCCAAATCAACGCCCTCGAGCAGTACGAGCTCTCCATCCCTTCTCGTCTCGTCGACACAGGCGCAAGGGCAATACAATAACGCCGTCGCCGGCATGCAGAAGGCTCAGGCGAACACACAGCCAGTGGTCTCTACGCCAAAGCCGGTAGACACGAACCTGTACGTCCTTCCAGGTGAAAGCTATTCAGCCTACGCAGCCAGGGTCGGATCGTATCAAGCGGGTCAAAATAGCACTGACACGAGCGGGACAAGCGGAAATGGCCAAACGAGTACACCAGCCCCAAATAGCTCATCTGGAGCGAATGCAGGCGCACCAACCACGACAGCGGATACAAGCGGCACCAACCCGGCCACGGACGCCGCAAGTGTTCATACAAGTCCGCTCGACCCTCAACTCACAGCTGCTTACAACGCGTCGATCGACGCCATGACTCAGCAGATGAACGACGTGCAATCGACCCTTGACGCAGCAAGAGCCACCGCTGCGAACGATCCTGCGCTCCAGGCTGCACTTGATGCGATTTCCAACAAATACAGCGCTCTCATCGCAGACACGCAGAACAAGAATAAGATTCTTCTCGGAAACGCGAATACATCAATGGCGGCATTCGGCGGACTCGGCCCCATGAGCCAGAGCTTCTTGAGTGACCAGGTCACCGCAGCCGATAAACGCGTCTCCGCTCTCCAGACCGAGGAAGACAACCTCAAGCTTCAGACCCAAATTGCGTACCAGACAAAGAATGCCAAAGCTGTCTCTGACCTTCAGACCGAGTACGACAAGCTGAACGTCGATAAGATGAACTCCATCAAAGATCTGCTCGCTGCGGTCACCAAGCAACAGCAGGATACTGCCAAGGTGCAATACGACACTATTACAAAGCCTATTCAGGACATTGCGGCACAAGCCGCGAAAAATGGCGCCTCCTCAGATATAATTGCTAAAATCGGATCGGCGACAACTGTGAGCCAAGCCATTCAACTCGCCGGCAGTTCTATTCAAACCTCGACCAGCCCCGATATTGCGTCTTATCTGTTCTACAAGCAGCAGGCCACAAACTCGGGCATCGAGCCGCAACCATTCGATCAATGGAAGCAGGCTCACGATGCTGCCACCGCTGCAACGAAGCAAGCGGAGGCCTTCGCGACGGCGAAAGGCACTGCGATGGGTAAGGCTGCTGGAGAGGCAGGATCAACTCCGCCGCCGCCGACGGAGCCTCCCGTCGGCTTAGGAAGCGACTCGAAGGGTGGGAGCATCCTTCAGCAAACGGGCCTATCAATAGGCGCCTACAACTACCTCACCCAGGGCACTGCCTCTATGTCGCGCATGCCAGTCGCTCAGCGCACTCAGATCATGAACGAGGCGCAGGCTTGGCTGAATAAGAATGGCGTCGATATCTCTACGTTCCAGTCGCAGTACAAGGCGTACAACGAGGTTGTGCAAAACAACATCGCGCGTGCGAACAACACCACCATCGCAGCACAGGAAGTGAGCGGGACCGCCGATCAATTCATCGCAGACCTCGGAAATGACATTACGTCACTCAAGCCGACCAATGTAGCTACTCTGTTCGCAACTGGGCAGGTGAACGATCCGACGACGCAGAAATATGCCTTTGACCTGCACACGATGCAAAACGACCTCGCATCCTATTTCGCCGCTTCCCGGTCAGTAGGGGCCGGCGGCACAGTTCCGACTCCCACTGAAACTGACAAGGCCGATGCTGCAGCCGTGATCGTCAACGGCCTGAACAAAGGCGGGGCGCAAGCTTTCAAACAATCCATCAATGCAAACGAAGCCAAAGTCACGAATGTTGTGAACACCGCCGTCACTTCAGCTCAAAAGCAAGTTTGGAATCTGTTCGGCGTTGGGGAAAAGTTCTCGCCCGGAAAAAACAGCACTTCAGACTCCTTACTCTTACAACAGCAAGGCGACCCGGCGAACATTTCAACTTTCCTCGGCTCACAGGTTACCAATCCTAATGATCCGGCTGGTCTTTTCTAATGTATGCAACCCACAGCCCAACAACCCAATGCAGCCGCGCCAGCACCACATTCGCCAATTGATTTTAGCGCCATAAAAATGGGCGGATCTGTCAGCCAACCTTCGCAGCAACCACCTAATCAAGGCCCGAAGTATACGACGCAGCAAATGGCGGCGGCTATCCGTCAGAAATACCCCGGCGCATACGACAAGAAGAGTGACACTGAACTTGTGAACGCCTTTGTAGCGAAGTATCCCGTTTACAAAGACCAGCTCGCCACCGCCTCGCCTGGTTCTACGCTCCCCGAGACGGGGTATGTTCCAGAAGTAGTGAACAATCTCAAAGATACCTTCAATCAAGGGGGTCAGAAGGTCCTGAATGACCTTCAGAACGAGCCAAATGTCGCTAAGGAAGCGGGCGGCAGCCCTGTTGCAGATGCCGCAGCTATTGCGGCAGGCACCGGCCATGTAGTCGGTGATATCGCTTCTACAGCGGGTGGCATTATCGGCTCAGCCATCACTCCGCTGCTTCCCGAATCTGCAAAATCCAAACTCGACGAAATAACCAAAGCGATCGTCGACAAAGTCAACGCAATACCCGGTATGACGCCAGAGATAGCAAAGTCGCTTGGCGACGTCTTCAACACAGGAAGCCTTCTAGGTGGAGAGGAAGCAGCCCCAGGGGCAAGAAGTGCTGTTCAGGATGTGGCGGACGGCGCGAAAACCGCGGCTGGGGCTCTCTCTGATGTAGCGAGCACGGCACGGAGCGCCGCTTCTGATGCTGCCAATGCAGTAAAGGAGAAGCTGCTCCCTACACCAACAATTGATGAGCTTGTCGGGCGAGTCGCCCAAGGGAAACCGGAAGATATTCCGAGTTTCGGACGCGGGCTTTCCAATCTCGATACGAGCAAGATTTCGACTTACAAGGATCTAAATAAGTCTGCTTCAAAGGCCATTGGTGATCTATCGAAACAACAAGACGTTCTCCTTGGCCAGGACACAACGCCCAGGAAAATTCAACAACTTGCCACCCCAGTGAAGGTCGGCGACACCGCGATCCATCATAACTTCGTGCGGGATGCGATCGATCAGCTCAAAACCTACTACACGAAGACGAATGACGTAGCGAATCTCGAAAAAATCAAAGCGTACGACGCGAAGCTCCACCCAACAAAGGGACCTGGTCTCACCCTGAAAGACGTCAACGATATTGCGCGCATGCACGGTAGCGATCTAAACGCTTATAACGCGAATGGTGAACTCGCTTCCGGGCTTACCAAGCAAGCCGCTGAGAATACGCGTATGGGTCTGAAGCAGACCGTTCGCAATCTGATGCCAGGTGATGAAAGCAAGGCGCTCGACGCAAAAATTACCGATCTTTATACCGTACGCGATCTTTCGAAGACGATGCAGAAGAAGGTCAACACGTTCACACAGCGTTTGCAGCAGCCAAACGTACTACAAAAACTGGGTGGTCTTGTAGGAAAGGGCTTGAAAGTCACTGGCGTTGGGGATCTGGCGTCCAAACTATTAGGCATCGATAAAGTGCCAGGCGCGCAGACCTTGAGCCCTGCCGAGCTAGAGGCCAAGCTCGCGAAGAATCTGAAAAAGATAGATGCTGCAATGAAGAAAGGAGACAGCGGATTCGTCCAGGATATCCACGATCTCCTTCAGTCTGACGACACAGCTCCAATTATCCCGAACAACACCAATAGCAAGAGGACGATCATAGACCCACAATAGCATGGTATAGTTTAAGTACTGACGATTCTGTATGAAACCCATTCTCGCGTATCCAGTTACTCCGGTTCACGTGAAACAAGGCTTTGGATCAAACCCCGCCTACTACGCACGCTTCCTCGATAAGTTCGGAAACCCTCAGAAGGGCCATATGGGGGTCGACTTCCAGGCCTCACACGGCCAGCCTGTACACGCCGCTCACGACGGAATCGCGATGTACATAAAGGACGCGCACGGCGGCGAAGGTGTCTATGTGCTCAATAAGGAGCTCGGCTACCAGACAATCTACTGGCATCTGATCGGGAACACGGACCAGAATTATGGACTACCCCTTCCCTTCGACAACGGTTGGCACGACGTCAAAACAGGCGATCTGATCGGTTACGCCGACAACACAGGCGCCCCGTTTGAATCATTGGGGGATCACTGCCATTTTGGCATGCAATTCGTGGATCAGAACGGCAATCCACTGAACCAGGACAACGGCTTTAACGGCTGTGTCGACCCCACACCATTCCTGCCTTTAGCGACCACTGAAACTCAGGTACAGCAGGTCGCAACGGCCATACAAAATGTTGACCCTCAGTCGCCGACAACTCCGCAACAGCTGAGCTTGTTGAGCCAGGTCGTTGAGGGGATAAAGGAGCAGCTAAAACTCATCTTCAATCTATGAACACCGTAAATACTCGCGGCCTCATCCACATTGTGGCTGGACTCGTCGCACCAGCGGCCTTCTTTTCTACCCTTCCACACCCGTGGAATCTGATAGTCGGCGCCCTAGTAGCTGGAATCATTGCAGCAGCCGCATTTCTCGATCAGTCGCTCTCACAGTAGTTCTTCGATCAGCTGCCTTCTGGTGCATGAGGAGGCAGCCCATGGCAGGATTACTGTCGCTCATATGCAAACATCCTCGTACATCGATTTCGTACGGAAAATACGCGGGACTCGCACACCCCGCGATCTATTGAAAAAACAATTCCTTCGCCAGGTAGACCGCTCTGACTACTCCCGCCGCGACTTATGTTTGCTGCTCGATCACGTGTCAAGAATAGCATTTTCTTGATGGCTCTGTTGAACCATCTATTGGCGGCAACTTCGTGAAATTTGGCCTACAAGCGGCGAAAATAAAAAAGGCGATACAAGTATCACCTCACGGACATTTCGGAAGCTGGAGATCGCGTGGACTGAAAAGGAGAGTTCAAATGAATGGGTTCTATTTGTATTGAGCCACGCAGGAGCGTAGGTGTTTGAAACCCGTTCCAGCCTCCGAAGTATCAATGACCTTCTACAGCAACTGTACCACCACTTTACCGTGCCTATGGATGAGACGGAGCCATAGCCTGTTAGATCAGACCTTGGGAATTGCGCATTTTCGCTTTATTTGCGCGCGCATCGTTCTCGTTTGTAGATCGCTTTCGCGACCCCTAGTGTTCGTCACACCTGTTTTTTTCGTTGGAGCCCGACAACCAAACTATAGCTCCAGTTTTGACAGTACCGTTCCGTGCCCACGGAGCCGACGTATGCCATCCCAGGGATGATTTTGGTCACGCAGTTACCCCAGGTTCGCCTGTCACTGCGGAGATTGGCTGGGTGCAGCGTCCCGGACATTATGCGGTTATTCCGGGCGGCCTATTATATGACCAGTGGTGATTTGCACCGCCGCAATACTTCGGCCTTTTCACTGCACCAAACCAACCTCGAAGAACAACGCAAAAGCCGCCCATTTCTGGACGGCTTAAGCTGCATGGTCAGATGCTATGTAGGCGCGATTTTCAGCTTGACGCTGAACGGGGCTTTCGCCCATCACGCACACTAAGCATCTTACATCTGACCATTGCATGCGCAAAGTATCGCATGTGGATACTATGAAGCGGCACGCTCCTCTGTGGACAACTTGTGTGGGCATCCACCTAGGCGCCAACTAGTGCAGTTGCAATTATAGCAGAGCACCTGAAATCCTTGAGGGAAGTTATTTTTTATCAGCCACTCGTAGATACGTCCTGTACCCATCGTCTTACGATGTTGGGTGCCACCTCCATCAATGTGGTCAATAGTCAAGAACTCGAAAATATCTTCCCCGCAACACGCACATCGCGCGGGCGCACCACCATAGAACTCTATGCACTTGCGCTTGTTATTCTGTCGAACAACCCTCAAGTATTCCCGATGATTCCTTCGCATTGCTTCCCGCTGCTCAGGTGACATCTTTGCCTGGTATCTCCTCACTCGTTCGAGATCTTTATATCTCAACCACTCCTTCGGAAGTCCCATTCACATACTTTAGCACTTCATGAGACCCACATGTGAGGGGTGTGGATAGCCTAGTTCTTGTAGAACCAGCGAAGATCGAAGCATCCCTGCGGAAACCACCACGGGCATGGCTGCTCGACACCATTCGCCAACACTACCGAGCTCCCGCTCGGGATCAGGTACTTTTGTGAGTCCTGGTACGTGAGTCCCCACGGCTCCATCAAGAGCGCCGGGTTGCCGTTCCCTACGGGGCAACTATTCGTCACTGAGCAATCGTCTGCTAATACCAAACCAGGTGCAAACATGAGTGCGATCGTGACCGCACTCGCAATTTTGTTTTTCATATACCGTATGTTTCTTTTACGGCTAATAATATCAATTCATTCACGGACACGTTTCGCTTCAGCTTCTCGCTTTCTTCAGCGGCGAGCTTTCGCAAACTTGTCTTTGTGGCTCCCGACATCCAGCCATGGTACCGAACCATTCCTGAATGCCTTTTCTCTTTCGCCATACATTGATGTAATTGGCTATCGACCTTTACCCCTGCATTGTACGCATATGCACAAATGCGTCAAATAGGTGGGTGTGCACAACAGGAAAGGTGCCTACTCGGCCCCGTAACTAACCCTTCGACAACCGCCTCTACTGTGGAGGGCCTTTACCAACCCTGCTGGCTCTACAATCGCCAGCAATATCAACGATTCCGCACAGTCCGTCTTGGCTTACTCAGCCTCGACTCTTTGTTTCCTGGGTTTACTGTTTTAACTACCGTACCCCGCTGGGGCTTGGCTTCTATCTCTTCCTACCCACCTCGCGCAGCACAGCTGTTGCTCCGCAACCCTATCGGGCGTTGCTTCGCAACCCTTCGGGCTCGGTGCCTATTTCGATATTGTGCTGACTGAATACACATGCTCCCATGAAACAAAGAGTCGAGGCTGCGCCTACGACGGACATGTGCGGACAGTATCTACGACAACAACCAACTCAGGCTCACGGAACATCCTTGCGGGCTATTGAACACCGTCGCTATCGCTCCGGCGTCACAATAGTCCTCGGCTGTCCGTGAGCCTGTCCGTTATACGTGTCCGTGACGAGGTCTGTCTTGCACTTGAGACACCATAAGTACTCACGCGACACTTCCACACCGTACGACTCACACTGTCTGTTTGGGCAGGCGTGCTTCATATGCACTCAGATTACCACACCTCACCGCGCCTACCGGACACAGGCTCCAACCCCGACGTTGCTGCATCGATAAACCGATTGTACGGATTGTCTTCCCGATGCGGATCATTCCTCAGGCCGTTCAACTTGGCTATCAGTTCCGCATCCACGGTCGACGCCCCCTGCAACTCCTTATCCTCGATACTCAGCAGCGCCGCCTTCAGCTTCGGTGGAACCTCATCGAGATAGTCCAAGCCCGCGATAAGCCGATCTTGCCGAATAAGATTTCTATGCAGGTCGCGGCCGTAAAAGCCGAGGTCCGGAACGACGATCTGTCCGGCAAACTGGTGCATCAACAAAACACCAAGCACGAACGCATCCTGCTCCCCGAGCTCCGCTCGGTTCACTCGCGCAAAGATCACTGAATTTGGGTTGAATGAGAATTGCTCTTTGTTGGAGCACAACACCTTCCGCATAATCGGCGTGAAGAAGATATCGGCCATCAACTCCCGCACCTCTTCCGGTCCCCGGACCTCATCTAACCGTTTTGCGGTTGCCAGCTCCTCAGCCAGCCGACGCCGCCCGTTTCTCACGGTCAGTGTGTTCTCACCCTGCGGGAATGGTGAATACAAAAGCGCTGCTAATTCGCGTGCCCTTCGTTTGTCTATGTTCTGAAGTGGATTGAAATGGTGTTCATTGGGGTCAAAGACCTGCGCATACGGTATTGGTTCGGGCTCGTCGTCGAGCAGCATAAAATCAGCCCCTGGGCGCTGCACCACTCGCTCGAAACCGAGATATAGCTTTTTCATATCATGGGCGGGTGCCTCAACGCGTAGAGCCTCGTGCCGCGTGCTACAAGGATGCTCGTCAGCTTCCCCGCCGCGAAAGAGAACTGCCCACCAATATTATGACACGCCTCGGTTCATCCTTGGGGGCATTGTAGCCCCGCGCAGCGGCACCGAGTTATACACATCGACAATCTGCGAGCGTTTGGTAGAATTCACTACATGAACGACCTATTTCGGAGACTTCGATTTTTACTTACAGGCGATTGCGGGAACGGATGCGGTTTTGACAAGAGATTTGGTTGCTTTGTTCCAGAAGCAGGTTGTCCCATTCACGACTATTCTCCTTTTATATGAACCCAGCCTCAGAACTCGGGAAGCTCTCTGCTAAAAAACGCTTCAAGGGAAGAACCAAGAAGCAAATCAGAAATCATATGCGCAACCTCGCATTGATACGACACGGCAAGCTTGACAAGATGCCTCAATAGTCGTCCGACCGTTCGCATGTGGACAACTTTCTTGCGTACGTTCGCATGAGAGTTACAATGTACGCAGATGGATACGGAGTGGTTGGTGACGCCGCCATTCAGCGGAGATGAGGCAACTCTGCTCACTTCCATCCATCCAAGCTCTTTGAAAACTCTTTAGCCCGACACGATTAACCGCTCACACCTCCTGCCCCTCCGCCGTCCTCACTTGTGAGCGTCGGCGGCGGAGCAAGGGGTAATTACCTAAACTATGGAAACATACATCTTAGACCTACGAGCTAAGCCTGACGCTCGCTCGCACATGTTCGATTACATAATCAGTTTCATCGCAATCACGTTTGCATTTCTCTTCTTCGCAATTGCACTCCCGACAATTCTGACTCCGATGCAATGCGATGTTATCAATCATCACTCGCAGCAAGTCGTATGCCGGTAGAACAAAACAATGGTTTGGCCTACTCACTCGAAACAGTCGTGTGTGTCCGGCAAGACGGACAACTCGTCGCCATCGAGCTTCAGAACGGGCACATCACACGTTATATGACCAAGGAAGCGAGCCGACAAGATTCACTCCACTTGTTCGGCCTCGATAAAGTTCAGTAGCCATGTCTCGGGAATGGCAGGAGGAAGCACAGCTAGAAAATCAATTAGCAAACAAGTGAGAATAAGCATCAAGCAACATTATGACTAAAGAAATCACCATTCGCGAGGGAGGCTACGAGCTTACTCAGCCCCGCCAGATGGTGGACCTCGCAACAGTGCTCAAGAAGCACATCGTCGATAACAGGCTCTACACCACAATCACGGGGAAGAACTACGCCCATGTCGAAGGCTGGCAGTTTGCCGGCGGCATGCTGGGCATGTTCCCGCGCGTCACTGGCGTTGAGAATCTATCAACGGATCACGAGACCAAGTGGAAAGCCGACGTGGAAGTAGTCGATCTCCGCACGGGAGCTATCATCAGCCGCGGATTCGCTATCTGCTCTAATAAGGAGAGCAAGAAGAAGACTTTCGACGAATATGCGGTCCTTTCCATGGCACAGACGCGCGCCATCGGTAAAGCGTACCGCAACGTCATCGGTTGGGTTATGAAGCTCGCAGGATACGAACCGACCGCATCAGAGGAAATGACGCGTGCCGGCGAAACAGCCGCTGCCGCACAACCGGAGGGAAAATCCGACAAATCTGCCGAGCAGGTAGTGGAACATGTCTGCCACGGACTCACGAAATCAGGCTGCGGCGAAGAGCTCACGGAGCAGGAGTTCGATTATTCGAAGAAAATGTACGGCAAGCCCCTGTGTCGCAAGCATCAAAAAGAGGCGAAGCCCTTGAAGAAGTAGTATGAGCGAAGCAATCGAATTCTCGCTCTACAAGGGGAAAGTTAAGGGCAAATTCTATCCCGACAGTCACCGCTACTACGTGAATGGCAAGTCCAAGACCGGTGTAACGACGTACATCGGCATAGTGGACAAGAGCCGTGCGCTCATTATTTGGGCTACCGAGCTCTACCGCGACTTTCTCCTTTCCATCAATGGAGAGGTTACACCCGAGCACATTTTCCAAGGATGTTCACTTCACGAAGAACGAAAGCAGGAAGCGGCTGCAATCGGCGATGAGGTGCACGGCTGGATCGAGCAATATGTCCTCGGCAATACGCCTACAATGCCCGAAACAAGGGAAGCGCAGATCGGCGTCACAGCATTCCTGGAGTGGGTCGACGCTCACCATGTTGAGTTCATCTCATCCGAGCGCGTGGTGTACTCGAAAAAACACGACTACATCGGGAAACTCGACATCGAAGCAAGAGTGAATGACCAGCTCTGCCTGGTGGACATTAAAACTTCGAATGGCATCTACAACACCTACAATCTGCAAACGGCGGCATACGTACGGGCTGACGAGGAGGAGAGCGGCAAGAAGTACCATGGGCGCTGGATCATCCGCGTCGCAAAGGAAACCGAGGCAGAATACCTCGAGCGCATGGCCAAGAAGAACGCAAACCGGCAGCGCAAGGGCCAAGCACCGATCGATGTGCAGCCATATCAGGTTTTCGAGGCGAAATTTCTCGAGGAAAACGAAGATATACCCGGACGCAATATGGATCGCGACTTCAATGCGTTCCTCGCAGCCAAAGATCTTTACGAGTGGAATAAGGCTACGGACACGTTCCGGAAAGCCGCCTGAGTATGGAATTCGAATGCCGCGGCACGCCTCAAGGCACATTGCACTTCAATAGGTTCGAGAAGCAGAAGTTCATAGAATTTCTGAAAGAGAATCCAGGCGTTCGCTTGAAGATCACCCCGGAGCTTCCCGAAAGCGGGCGGCTCCGGCGGTACTTCGAGGGGGCTATCGTCCCTCTCATCGCCTTTTATCAGCAAGGCATGGACCACCACAGCAGCGAGGATCGACGAAGAATCCGCGAATGGCTCAAGGAAGAGTTCAATGGCGAGATGATCGACATCGGGGGTAAGATCCACACCGTACCAAAAAGCACTAAAGGGCGCGCTGTTCTGACCCCATTCGTCGAGCGCGTCCTCGATTGGATGAACGAGAATTACGCTCCGCCATCCGAAGCCTTAGACCCGGAACGGTTCAAATATTGGCGCGATACGGTCTTCCCTCACGGCGGCCCAGACAACTTCATCGATTACAATGTGGAGACCGGCATCCTCCGTGTATGAAGCCCATCGGAAAGCTCATTCAGGCACCTGTCAAAACACCAAAGCGCGTTACAGAGCGCGGCGAGCTATTCGACAAAATCTTAATTCGGTTGAATGTTGCTCGCATCAAAGCAGGATACAAGCCGATCACGCACAAGCGGTTCGGGTACATGCTCACGAAAATCCCGACCAAAGATTTATACGCCTTGATTTCTCGCTGTGATGATGCGGAACGTCGCGGTTATCCATGGAGCGCGATCTTCTACAAAGAAATCAAACCAACAAAAACACAATGAAACACGAACTCAGTCAGAACGAACGGGTGCGCCGCAAGCTCGCTCGCGACGGATCGATCTCGCGCAACCAGTGTCTACGCCAGATCCCGGCAATAACGCGATTGGCAGCACGCATCGATGACTTGGAACACGAGGGCTACCGCTTCAAAGAAGATAAGCGCGGCAACGACTACGTCTACACGGTTATAGGATGGCCGGACGGCGTGAGACCAGAGACGAAGCTCGACTACATCGCGGATGCCAAGCGAAAGGTCGCATTATTCGATTCAGGCGCCTCGATGGACGAGGTATTCGCGGTATGAACTTCACACAACAGACGAACGGAAAGTACACGGTCCAGGACTTCAGCGCGACCGACCTGCCGAAGCTAGTCCGCATGGTGCGCATCATCGAGGAAGCCAAGAAGACAGGGGCTGAAACGGCGATTGCGGCGGCCGAAGACACTGCGAAGTTAGCTGAAGGATTACAAGATCAGAAGCAAGACCACTAATGTATGAACAATCCATACTTGGATAAGTTACGCGCCGATCACCGTAGAAAATACGGAATCGATGAAAACCCGCTTCCTCTTCCAAAGCATCACTGGAAAGAGAATTGTCCGCGATGCGTCTGTAACTACCGTTGGTGTAACTGTTGTTAAATCTATGGAAAGAAAAGAACGAGAAGAGCTGCGGCAGCTGGTATCGCAGCTAGTAGCGGCCGGAGGATGCTCCTGTTGCCGCGATGATGATGCCTACTTCGACGCCCGAGAGAAACTCGGCAAAATCCTCAAAGTGTCGAAGTATAGCGACGGGACCGGCTACAACTTTTATAAGTACGCCCGAGCCGTTGTATGAACCTCGAGCAACGGGTATGAGAGTAGCATTCGATATTGACGACACCATCCTTATACCGAGCGTTGTGTCGGGCTTCGGAAACGACACACCGAACTACGATACCATTACCGTGCTTCGCTGGTTTCAGGCGCAAGGCCACACCATCATTCTCTGGTCTGGAAGCGGTATCGATTGGGCACGTACCTGGGGTGAGAAATTTGGTCTACAGCCGTTCGAAGTTATCCCGAAAGACGCGCGGGGAGCTATAGACATCGCCTTCGATGATTGTGACGTGGCGCTTGGTACGGTGAATGTGAAGGTGAAGCGCATCAAAAACGGCATCAGCCGCAAGGAATTGAATGAGACGAAGCGGCCTCCGCAGACGCCATAACGTCGCGCAATGTTATATTGTCCGCAAACGAAAGAGGGCGCCGATCAGGGCGCCCTTTTTCGTTTTCACTCTTTTTCTTTGATGACTTTGACCGGCCTGCCAGTATCATCGAGCTTGGCGCCCGTGTCGTCCGAGTTTCCCGTTAACGTGTCGAGCAAGCCTGCCTGCTCGGTCGTTACTTCTTTCTCTTTAGGCTCTTTGTCCTCGTCGGCCATCTTGGCCTCCTTGATTTTGCGAAAGAGAGCCAACAATCCTGGGCGCGTGTTCGTTCCACGCGCAGAAGCGATTTTTTACGTTAGTCCCCCCGAGAAGCACTTCAAATCTGCCACTCCTTCACGCGAGTTTCGAATCTCTCCCTGGTGTTCGCAGGAAGCCCTTGTAGAAGATTATCTAAGCCGCGAATGAGGATGTAAATTGCGCCAAAGGTCTGTATCAGAACAACTGATATCTGGAAGGTATCGAACCCTGAGCTGAAACCGGAGCTAAAACTTCCTCGACCTTTGCCGGCTGCGTCCCACAAGACGTACAAGCCAAACACAACTTCAATAGCCCCATACACAACTCGGAAACGGAGACGCAATAGGAATAGCGAAAGAGCAACAAATATCCCAGCTGCTATGATCACCGGTTTTTGTCGAGACTCAGTCAAGATCGCCACCGCAAGACCGGTCATGGACGAGAGTAATGAGGCGAACAAAGCTTCTCGCTGTGCTGCGCTTAGGTATCCAGAAAAGACTTTCTTCATTCCACCGCCTATCGCTTCTGCAGATTCATGGCTGTAGGGCGGTTAAGCCAGGTATATGTTCCCGTCTGTAAGCAGGTTGACTGACGGCCAAGACAATCGCTCGTACAGGTTTCGCCTCGACCGCTATCCTTACAAAATTTCAGGCATATCCGGTTCTGTTGGGTGCAAGTGCCAGGGCCGGCTGCATACACGGCTCCCGCACTCAGTGCGAGCATAAGGATGACAAGAACAGGCTTCATGTAACCCTCCAATGAACATTTCTGAAATGCGACCCTTATAGCACCGCGGTACAATGACGTCAGGCCCTCCTCTTCCGACCTGGACGCACGACACGTCGCGCGCCCACAACCGCGAGAGGAGGTAGAGATGCAGACGTTACCCGCCTTCCCGAACCGCTCACTACTGAGCCGCAGACAGCTCGAGGTCACAGGTTGCCTGGTCCACGGCCTCACCAACAAGGAGATTGCACGTAAGATGGAGATCTCCCCGAGGACGGTCGAAGATTACAGATTCCAGGTTCTCAGGAAGCTCGGAGTGCGGAATACAATCGAGTTGACACGCTTTGTGTACCAGCTCAATTGAGTAGAGCCGCCCGGCAGATGTCGGGCGGTTTTGTTTAGATCGACTCTGTGGTTTAATCGTCCTACTGGATGTGCCTGCCAAGTGCCTAGGGAATTATTCTCCCTCTGATAAGTACTTGATTATGTAGGACATTGCCGGCTTAGCTCAGCGGTAGAGCAGCGGTTTTGTAAACCGAAGGTCGGGGGTTCAATCCCCTCAGCCGGCACCAGACATCATGATTTCAATCACTTAGATGTACGCAGGAAGAGACGAAATAGCCAATTACCCCGCGCATCTATTTTCATTCTGAGGTTGTGTTTGTAAAGGAGGCTTGGAGACATTCTTCTGCTCCAACTTGTTTTGCGGCTTTTTTCATGTCCAAGTAACTCGTTTCGCGAGTATCAGGATTTTCCAGTCGCCCGACTTTCACCGTTCTCCCCGCGCATTTCGTCCTTCACGAGAGAATGGCGATCAATATGCGCTTGAGTTGTATCGAGCGATCTACGTGGCCGCTTCGGAACAGCCCGGAACCGAAAGTTGCGTGTTGTGCACGATTGCATTCCGCCTGATCCTGTTGCAAACGGTCTCAGCGAAATTGCAATTACAAGGAAGAAGATGTCGGAGTTTAAGCCAACCCTGACCGAGGAGGAGAAGGCATACGCACGCGCGCTGATGTTAGCGCTGGAGCCTTTCCGCGCCATCCGGCCGACCATGCCCCTGCAGTACGTCTACACGTTTCTGATGGTCGCTACCAACGAAGGAAAAGGCGTTGTGGGGTACGCCAAAGATGCCGGGGTGTCCCCGACTGTCATGACACGCCATTTGCTCGATATTGGTGACCGCAACCGTGAACGCGAGCAGGGCTTCGGTCTCGTAACGCAGGAGCGTGACGTCCAGGACTTGCGCCGGCACCACGCTAGGATCACACCGCGCGGCAAGGCGCTGATGCACAAGATCATCACAGCGCTCAAAACTACCCCCACAGCCAGAAGTTAGAATAGTTACCGTTTGGGCAGTTTTTTTGAAGGTGAAGAGGAATGCGAAGCGAAATATGCCAATTCTATAGGGAGCGAAATTAGTTTTACAAGTAGCAATTATGTACAACTCGGATTTGTAAACTGAAGGTCGGGGGTTCAATCCCCTCAGCCGGCACCAGCGCTTGATGCGCGTTCAGCTCGAACTCTTCCGCATGCTGCCCTGTTGAAGGTGCTCGACGCCGGCAACCTCGATCTCGATCCACGCATGTTTCGACTGCTCGAACACCGATCTGATCGGCGCCGGGAAATTCGGGTCCGCGATGGCACCAACGGCAACGCCGATCATCGCCGGCAGGTTGTCGGCCTTCCAATAAACCGTCGAGCCGCACTCGGGACAGAAATAGGAGCGGACCTTGCCCCCGCTGTCGGCTGCACGGACGTACTCCTTCGGCGCCCCAGAGATCGTGACGACTTCTGCCGGGTAGAATGCGCCGACACCGAACGGAGCCCCGGTGCGCCGCTGGCAGTCGATGCAGTGACAGGCCGCGACCATTTTGATGGGCCCCGGAAGCGAAAGTGCGACGGCGCCGCAACGGCATCTGGCATCGATCATTGAGCACCTCCTTGAGTCTGTTGCTTCGATGTCCGGCGGTTTCATTCCGGTGAATTTTGCAGGCCGCCGTCAGGCAACTCATCGAGCCGCCAGAGCCCGATACTCTTGTCGCGCCAGCCGCCACCTCCCTCCTCGCAGCGCTCGTTGATCAAGTCGCGCGGGGACGGGCAGTTGAACGGCGCCTTCGTCATGTTGAGCGCGCGCCAGTCGCCGTCCTCGCAATCGCGATTGTCCTCCCACTCCGGAAACGTCGTGACCAGCAGGAATTGCGCGCCCGTCGCGCGAAAGCGAGCAAGGGCACGCGCGATGTTCTGGAAGCTCAGATGCACGAGGCAGTCTCGGCAGAGGATCGCGTCGCTACGTGGCAGCACATCGCGCGTGATGTCCGCGACGAGGAAGCGGCCGCGCACCTCGCCGCGTGCCACACGCGCGGTGTTGGCTGCGATCAACGACGGCACGATATCGATGCCGATATAGTCGAGCTCGAGCGTGATGCTGCCGATCCAGCCCGCATCGCCGCAGGGTGCATCAAGCAGCGAACGCACGCCAAGCCGCTGCAACAGGCCGGGCAGCGCCTCGCGGATCCCTACAGTGGCGAGATCTTCCGAGCCGAGACCCGAGACCGAGGTCGCAGCCCCCCACAGGTTGGTCCGCTGGATCCGCTCGAATCGCGCGGCGAGGTCGAGGCCGGCAAAATTCTGGCGGTCGGCAACGAACCGCTCATGGGCGAGCACGGAGGGACGATGGGCGATCATCGGGATGGGACTCGCGTGATGGGACTCGCGTCAAGATTCCGTCGCAAGCGCAATATACACCCCACACATCGCGTCCGAAACGTCTCTCCAGCGAGCCCCCCGATGATCAGCCGACGCGCGGCTCTGGCCGCCATCGCCGCACTGCTGTCCCCCGCCGTCGCACACGGCGCGCCGGGCGAACAGTTCAACGTCACGAGCGGCCATGACAGCCTGCCGGTGTCGCGCTATGCGGCTGCAGCCGACGGAAAACGTCCTGCAGTCATCGTCCTGCACGGCTCCCGCGGCATCGAGCTCAGGGCCCGCGCCTATGAGCGATACGCCGATGCGCTGACGGCGCGGGGCATCGACACCTATTTGCTCCGCTACATGACGCCGGCCGATATGGCTGCGTTGACGTCCGCCACGCATGAGGGCCGCGAGGCCTATGAGACAACGCGGTTCGACGGCTGGGCCGATACGGTCGCCGCCACCGTGACGACCGTGCTCGGCCGATCTGACAGTTCGGGACGCGTCGGCCTGCTCGGCTTCTCGCTGGGCAGCTACATCGCCGCCGAGGCCGCCGCGCGCGACAGGCGCATCGCAGCTCTCGCCGTGCTCTATGGCGGCATGCCCCAAGCCATGGCTGCCAAGGTCAAGCACCTGCCGCCGCTGATCGCATCGCATGGCGAGGCCGACAGGAATGTGCCGATCAGCGAGGGGCGGCAACTGGTCGCGCTCGGCAAGTCGGTCGGTGCCGAGACCGAATTCGTACCCTACCCGGGCAAGGCGCACGGCTTTGACTTCTCCGACACCGATCCAATGACACCGGATGCGATCGATCGGGTCACACGGTTCTTCCAAGCTAGGCTCGCCGCCTGACGCGCCGCTTCACGCCGGCTTCTGCCACTCCATGATGTGGAAGTACGGCACGCGGCGATGGCGGGCGATCGCCTCGGGCGCGCCGCCTTTGGGCTCCGGCTCGACGAACAGGCGCAACAGCAGCCCGTGATCAAGTAGCAGCGTCATATAGGTGCTGAGCGGACGGTGCCAGTTCTGGATCCGGATGCCGCGCCAGCTCAGCCAGATCGACCGCTCGTCCATGTAGTGGTCGATCGCGAAACGCGCGCCACCCTCTCCGTCCCACGTCCAGCCGTCGGGCTGGCCGGCGGTGTTGAAGCTGGTCAGATTGGCGATCAGCAGCGTGCCGCCCGGCCGCAGTGCCGCCACCATCTTCGCGATCGCCACGGCGAGATCGGGCATATCGATCAGGCTGAGATAACTGACGACCAGATCATAGGACGCATCGGCATCCATTGTCTCGGCCCGGCCGAGCCGATAGTCGCCATTCGGGTCCAATTCCCGGGCGCGTGCGAGCAGTGCCTCGGTCGGATCGATGCCGGTGGTTCGGATGCCGGCGCGCTGCATGATGCGGCAAAAGCGGCCCTCGCCGCAGCCGACATCCAGCGCATTGCGAAAGCCGCGACCTTCGACGCGCGTCCGCATCGGCGCGTCCAGCACGAAGCGGCGGCCATAGTCGCCCTCCTCACCCTGCTCGACGATCCAGGCGGGCGCCGACGCGGCCCAGCCCTGGCTGACGTCCTCGTTCATGGGGCGACCTTTGGAATTGGATAAGCGTTGCGCGGGGACGGCTACTGACCACAGATTGGATCAGAGTTCAACATGAGGTAGCATACGCGCCGCATGCCTCCCCGCACCAGCCGAGAAAGCGCCAAGATCATCGCCGGAGCGGTCGCGTCCGTCGTCGCGACGGTCTTCCTTTTCGCGATTGCGATGGCGTTCTTGCTGCCGCAATAGGATCTGCGGCGCGCCGGCGGCGTAAAGCGCCGCCGGATCTTGGACGTCGCCCGGCTTAGGCCGCGCGCACCGTCCGGAGGAATTTTCCGACTTCGTCCTTCAACTGGTTGCTGTCCGTCGCCAGCATCTTCGCGGTCGAGAGCACCAGCGAGGAAGCCGATGCCCCACGTCAATTCGCGCCAGCGTTAGCGATCAGGCAGGGGCGATCTCCTGGCCGTCATCAGGACGGCCTTGGGCGCGCACCAATTCCTCGACGAACGCGATCACCTCCGCCCGCTTCTCGGGCGGTAGCAACAGGAACGCGCGGACGAGCCTCAGGCCCTCCGCTTCGTCCGACTGGTCCGTCTTGGCATCCATGCCCCACACTGTCGAGCGTCCGGGAAAAATATGCAATCCCTTGCGCACAGCCTTCTTGATTCGGCGCCCCGGCTTTGCTGGAATAGTCCCAACAGGGTGGTGGATCATGAAGTGGATCAGGGAGCGCGACGCACTGATCGCGCAGACACTGGCCTTCGTCCAATCAGTCTCCGGCAAGAAGGACGAGGTCCGTCAGCCGGATACCGTTGCGGCTGCGCCGGTCCTCGCAGCGGAGATCGTCTCCGTTCGGACCGTGACCGTCGCGTTCGAACCGCCCTACGCCGATCCGCTGCCGCAGGCCGTCCCGCCGCCCCATCCCTTGCCTGTCCCCCCGCCACGGGCGGGCAGTGATTTCCGGAGCGAGATGCAGGCTCGCATCGCCAATTTCAGAAAGCACCAGGAGCGCTTCGAGCGCGAACGCGAGGAATATTGCGCGGCGACGCTGACCAAGCTACGGGCCGCCATCCGCGATACCGCCCCGCCTCCGCCGGCCCAGAAATAAGGCCGGCCCGCCTACAACCAAGACCACACCAGCCAGAGATTGGCTGCGCAGGCACTGAACAGTGCCAGCGTCAACGGCAGGAGCATGTGCCCGCAGGAGGTTTTCAGGTCGGTCGTCATGGCCGAAAACATCCGCTGATTCCGGCCGAGGAGTCCCAGGGATTCTTTTTTTAGGGATTCAGGACTCGTTAAGGACTCAAGGCCGGCCCCCGTGATCACGGGCCCGTGATCACGCCGCCGTGCCGGAAACCCTCCCCGGGGCAAGCCGTTAATGCGGTTTGTGGGAGCGGGAAGCATGCCCTACGCCCTGTTCTGCAACGACAGCCAGATCAGCAAAGCCTATCCGAGCGAAGCCGACGTCTGGCAGCTTGCGCAACGGAGCGGCCTGGTCGTGGACATCGGTACTGACGAGGAGCGGCACGGTCCGCGGCGGGTGCTCGACAACGATTACGAGATCAAATCGTGCCGGGTCGCCCAAGGCGAAGACCCCGCCAAGAACAAAGCGGATGCCGAACGGGAATCCCGGATGGAGCTTCAGTTGAACTCGTGAGATCCGGCCGAGAGCCGACGCCTCAGGGCGTCGCGGTCGCCAGCGAGGCCTGCTCACCAGCGAGCGCCACGCAGGCTCTGCGGCGGTGCAGCCCACGGATTGCCCCGGTGACCTTCAGCACCTTGCCGGACGGACAGGAGGCGTCGTTGACGAATGCGACCTCATAAGGTGCCAACATCAGAGGCTCGGATTTAAGGATCGTTTGGGCAGAGCACGGCAGGGCGACGAAGCACGAGACCACCACAACCGACGCCAAGATACGCATGTTCGTTGTCCCACCAACCCGGCAATTAAGCAATAACGCTTTCCGGAGCGCGAGTTCCGTAAGTCGCAAAAATTATTTTTGCTTTACCCGATGCCCGTGACACGCGTGAGAAGACGCGCGCAGGACTGTTTGCTTGCAAATGACGCGCCAGATGGTTCACACAAAGCAAACAAAAGGCCGGCGGGAAGCCGGCCTTTGTCAGATCTTGGTTCGTGCTCGCGCTCGGCGGATCAGTAGCGCGAGGCTGCCGGACCGCCCCAGCCGAAGCGATAGTTCACGCCGACCTTGACGGTATGCTCGTCATCCCGGCCGCGGACGCCGATGACGTCGGCCGGACCGGACGTGATCGTGGTGCTGCCGAAATTGTAATACTGGTACTCGGCCTTGGCCGACCAGTTTGGCGCGAACATGTATTCGAGGCCGGCGCCGACGGTGTAACCGTCCTTGTTGTTGCCGGTAGCCGTGAAGGCCTGTGGCACGCCGGCGATGTTGACGCCAAGGCCGCCATTGCGCCAGGCGTAGCCGCCCTTGGCGTAGAGCAGCGTCGGTCCCCAGGTGTAACCGATGCGGCCGGTCACCGAGCCGAGCTGGTCGGTGTTGGATGTCACCTGCGTCCCCAGCGGGAACGTGACACCGTTGTTGTTGGTCGGCAGCCAGGAATACTGGGCCTCGACACCCACCACCCAATTGGGCGCGAACTGGTAATCGAAGCCACCCTGCACGCCGCCAAGGAAGCGGGCGTCGCTCGACTGGAAGCTGCTGTCGCCGGCGAAGGCACCGCCGACGTGGCCGCCGATGTAGAAACCGGTCCAGTTATAGATCACCTGCGGCGGTGTGTAGGCCGGAGCCTTGGTGTAGGTGCGCGGCTGCATGTCGGCCGCGGCCGCCGGTGCGGCCAGCGCAAGCAGAGCTGCTGCACCGAGCAAAATCGTCTTCATGGTCATCCCCGTTCTTTCAAATCGACCCTCAGGAAACAACGTGGCGTGAATTTGGTTGCTTCGCGGCGATGCCGGAACGTTGATCGTTCGTAACTGTGGCGGGGCGGCAACAACGGCATTTTGTTCCGTCACGCGTGCTTGCGCGACCGAATTCGTCGTTCGCATGAGGTCCGCCGTAACGATTTGTCGCACGGCAAAACCGCCCCGTTCAAAGCTCGCCGAAATGTGATCCAGCGGCTCCTTCTAGCACCGCGCGATGAAGGCGGGCTTTGCGCTATCGCGCCATCTTTTCCAGTTCCGGAAAGGGTGCGTAAACCGCTCCCGCACAGAGCTCGTTGGCACGATCGACGACCCGGTCGGCCCGGCCGTTGACGTAGACGATGGCGCGTTCGCGCATGACCTTGTAGCTGCCGTCGGTTTCGCGCGGCGTGAAGTGCAGGCAGCCGACATAGAACTGCCGGCCGCCAACCTCCCGCAGCACCGGATCAGCCATGCTGGCGTCGCGCACGCCGACCGGATTGTTGAGATATGTACGCATCAGCGCCAGGGCGTCGCCGCGAAAATTGTCGGGAAACGCCTGAGGCCCTCCGGCCTGGGTCCCCTCCATCAGGGATGGACGGTCGCCATCGCTGCCGAAGCAGGCCGCGAGCGCCAGGGGCAAAACCAGGATCGCCGCACGTTTCGCCAATCGCCCCACAGGTCACGCTCGCCGCTCAATCAGACCCGGAGAAGCTTAGCCCCGAGGTTGCGATCACGCATCTCTAGAGCTGTTTTGCCCGACGAGTCAAACGGATTCGTAAAATCCGCAGAGCGGCTGGCGTCAAATCATTGATATGTCTGTCGCCGGCTACTGTGCATGGGGTTGTTTTCGATATTTGATCTTGGTCGCGTATTAAGGGAATGCGCCTGCGGCGTCCGGGCATCGGCGCATCGGCCCGCCGTCGGCGGACTGCGCTTTCGCGTAGGACGCCGAGACGACGGGCCGGGCCTGAATTCCGCACGCGGCGGCGGGGCAATGCCAGGGATACCGCCGCGCCGGATCAGTCGTTAGCTGCGCTTCTCGGTGGTCGCCGGCTTGGTGACGCCGGGCTGCGTCTTCAGCGACTTCCGGGCCGACAGATGCTTGTGGTGATGGCGATGCGCCCGCACGGTCTTGTGCTCGTCGGGCGTGATCGCGGCGTTGGCGTTCATGGCCTTCGACTTGGTATCCACCTTGGCACCCGCCTTGACGTCGGCGGTCTTGGCGTCGGGTTTCGCGGCTGTGTTCGACACCTTGGTCTGGGTCTGGTCCGCCTTGATCACCGGCGTGGTCGTGGTGGTCTTGCCGGCTTCTGCGGCGAAAGCCGGAGCTGCGATCACGGAGGCTGCAAGCAAGGCTGCGGAAATGGTCTTCAACATGGTTGGTCTCCTCTTGGAAGGATCTCGAGGCGGCGCCCTCTCGCCCACCCTTCGATCGTAGGTGTGAGCCTAGGGGGAGCGCACTGAACCCAGTCTGAAGCGGGCTGCCAGCTTCCATTCATCTGGATGACAAGTTTGTTATCTTGTCGTCGGAGGGTCAAACCGCCGGGAACGGTCGGGAATGTTTCTGCCTGCCGGGTGTTCCGGTCTTTGGGCAATCGTGTAGGATCGCCACGTTCCATACGGGAGAACTTAGATGCGCAGACTCTCAATGCTTCTTGTGCCGGGACTTGTCGCCCTGTCGCTGGCGGCCGCACCGGCGCTGACCAGCGCCTATGCCGCAGGTAGTGACGAGCCTTCATCGCCGCCGAAGTCGGACACCACGACCAAGAAGGGGAAGAAGAAGAGCTCTTCCGTCAGCGATCCCAAATTCCTCGCGGCCTATCGCACCGCCTACACCACGATCTACGACAATCACGACTACACGAGCGCGATTGGCCAGCTGAAGCAGCTCAAGCGTGACGACGTCGCCGACGTCGCCAATCTGATCGGCTACTCCTATCGCAAGCTCGGTGACTACCGTTCGTCGAAGGCCTACTACGAGATCGCGCTGAAGGACGATCCGAACCACGTCCGCACCTGGCAGTATTTCGGCCTCTGGCAGCTCGAGCAGGGCAACCGCGAACAGGCGCAGTACCACCTGAACAAGATCGCCTCGCTCGCCGGTACCGACAGTTCCGAGTATCGCTCGCTTGCCGCCGCGCTCGACAAGCCGACCGGTGCGACGCTGGTCTACTGAGACTTCGCATCTTCGCATGAAGCGAACGGGCACAACCTTACGGGTTGTGCCCGTTCTGCTTTCTCGGATAGCTTCTCGCACCGATCTCCCCTCGCAAATGGTGCGCAATGGACACGTGGCTGCGATCCGCGATCGACTACATCGGCTCCTGGATCGAATTCCAACACATGACGATCCAACAGCCGGGCGTCATCGTCGCATTCGTCCATCGCGGCGAGGTCGTCGCCGAGCATGCATTCGGTCTCGCCAATCTCGACACCGGCGAAAAGCTCACCCCGCGCCACCGTTTCCGCATCGCATCGCACTCGAAGAGTTTTACCTCGGCCGGCATCATGAAGCTGCGCGAGCAGCGCAAAATCCGGCTCGACGATCCCATCGGCCAGTATGTCGGCGGCCTGCATCCCCGTGTTGCCGAGACGACGATTGCGCAGGTGCTCTCGCACAGCGCCGGACTGACGCGTGACGGCGCCGATTCCGGCCAGTTCATCGAAAGCCGCCCCTATCTCAACGCCAAGGAGCTGCTCGCCGAGCTGAAGGGGCCTACCGCGATCGAGCCCGGCACGCGCTTCAAATACTCCAATCACGGCTTTGGCCTGATGGGCCTCGTCATCGAAGCGGTGACGAACGAGCCCTACTCCGCCTGGATCAAGCGCGAGATCATCGAGCCCGCAGGCCTTGGCGAGACCGAGCCGAATGCGCAGCTTCCCAAGGGCGCACTGTTTGCGCGCGGTCACACGCGAAAGCTGCCGCTGGGCGAGCGCTGCGTGATCCCCGGCGACAATCCCGCCCACGCGATGGCATCGGCCGCGGGCTTCGTCGCGACCGCAGCCGACACCGCGCGCTTTTTCGCCCAGCTTGCGCCCAACGCCAGGAAGAGCGTGCTGTCTGTCGCAAGCCGCCGCGAAATGACGCGGCCTCGGCGTCAACGCCGGCAAGACCGACGGCTGGGACTGGTTCGGCCATGGCGGCGGCTTCCAGGGCTACATCTCCCGGACATGCTCCATCCCCGGCTGCGAACTCGCCATCAGCATCCTCAGCAACTCCATCGATGGCGCAGCGCCGTTCTGGATGGACGGCGCGATGCAGATCCTGCGCGTCTTCAAGACCCGCGGCGCGCCCGACCGGCGCGTGCGCGACTGGGCCGGCCGCTGGTGGACGATCTGGGGTGCGACCGATCTCGTGCCCGCGGGCAACCGCGTCCTCGTCGCCAATCCGCAATTCAACAATCCGTTTATGGACGCAGCCGAGATCGAGGTCACCGGGCGCGACACCGGCAAGCTCGCCTGGGCCGCCGGCTATTCCAGCCACGGCGAGCCGGTGCGCCGCATCCGCGACAAGCGCGGCAAGATCAGCGACATCTGGCTTGCAGGCGCCAACATCAAGCCGGCGAGCGTCGTGGCACGCGAGATTGCGCGGCGGTATCCGCCGCGCAAGCGGCGGCCTACTCCCTGATCAGCGCCTCGACCTCGCTCCGAAACGCCTGCCGCGAGCCGTCGCGCGAATAGAACATGTGGCCGCCGGGATAGGCCACGAATTTCACCCGCTGGGTCGCAAAAGCCGGCAACTGGTCGAGCGCCTGCTTCGTTCCGAAATAGGGCGTGGCGAGATCGAACAGGCCGTGCGCAACCAGCACGTTCAGCTTCGCATCGGTGGCGAGGATCTGGCGCAGCTCCGACAAAGATTGCGGCGGGTTGATGCCGCCGCCAAAGTCCCAGTGGCGCTCGACGGCACCGTTGAGAACTTCATAAGAGCCATCCGGCCGCCAGTTGAGTTTTCGTGTGAGAACATCGACCGCGGCACTCGTCAGCGGCGCCTGAAGCGCATCGCCTGAGGGGTCCCCGAAGCGCGAACTGCTCGAATCCGGATAGGGATCGAAGCCGCGCACGGAGGCGTCGTAACGCCCGGTCACCATGCCGTTCTTGCGGTCGAGTTCGCGGCGGAATTCGCTGACGTCGAAGCGGCCGGCGAGCTTGCGGCTCACCGCCGGGTCGAGGCCGGTCAGCTCGGCGACCTTGTCGGCCAGGCGATTGGTGGCTTCCTTGTCCGCCTCACCCTTGACGAGATCGGCCAGGAATTCGCCGCGCGCATAGGCCTCGACGTCGGCGAGATCAGTGCGCTTGACCGGCCCCTTGGCTTCGCGCGCCACCGCCACATAGCTCGGCAAGGTCGCGACATATTGCAGGAGGCTCGTGCCCGCGAACTCGCGGAAATCCAAGAGCGGCGACACCAGGATCAACCCTTTGACACCGACGCCGTGCTGAATCTGCAACTGGCGCACGACCTTCGGCCCGCGAATGCCGCCATAGCTCTCGCCCGCGACGAATTTCGGCGAGGTCAGCCGGTTGTGCTTCTCGAGCCAGCGGCGGATCACGAGCGCAATCGAATTGACATCGCCGTCGACCGAATAGAACCGCTTTCGCGCGTCTTCGCCACTCGCGATGACGCGGCTGTAGCCGGTGCCGACGGGATCGATGAAGACGAGATCGGTAAAGTCGAGCCATGTCTCTGCGTTGGGCTTCACCTCGGGCGAGGCCGACGGCGACAGCCCCTCGCCGTCGAGCGGCAGCCGCCATGGTCCAACCGCGCCGAACTGAAGCCACGCCGACGAGGCGCCGGGCCCGCCGTTGAACAGGAATGTCACCGGGCGCGTGGCACGGTCGACACCGTCGAGTTCGTAGGACGTGGTGGCGATATCGGCGAGCGGCTCGCCCTTGTCGTCGAACACACGGATCGAGCCGGCGGTCGCAGCGAAGTTGAGCGTTCGGCCCGGCAGGTCGAGGGTCTGTTTGGTGGTCGAGTCTCCCGGCAGACGGTGCTGTTCGGCAGCCGATGGTGAGGCCTGCGCTGCGTTGCCGCCACGCCCGCCCTTCTGTCCCGCGGGCGCCGCTGCCTCGTTGCGCGGCTGCGGCGGATCGTCCGCGCGCGCGAGACCTGCGAACGCCAGGCCTGCAAACGCCAAGCCTGCGAACGCGAAAGCAGACACCGCCAGCGCCAGCCCGGCACGACGCAGCGTCGGCAAGCTCATGACCATGATTGTTCTCCCCGCTCGCCCACAGTTCGTTGGTCACAGCTTTAACTGGCAATTGCGACGGTTTGGGGGATCGGGACCGTGGGTTGACTTTCTGGGCTCGCTTTCCGGCCGATCAGCCCGGCTTTTGCCCTCAAACAGGGTGCTTGGCCAACCCTCGTGTTTGCCTTGCCGGGCGGTCATCCTCGACAATAGAGGCCAAGGTCGTATAGACGACCTCGGCGGAACTTTCTCGAGCCAGCGACAACTGCCTGGAAGCCATGACCAAGCCAACGCGATACGACCGGATCGCCTTCGTCGCCAGCCCGAGCAGCGAGGCAGAGGCAGCGCTCCACCAGCTCACCACGCAATATGGCAATTGCGATCCGAGCGAGGCCGACGTCGTGGTCGCGCTCGGCGGCGACGGGCTGATGCTCCAGACGCTGCACCAGCACATGCGCTCGGGAAAGCCGATCTACGGCATGCACCGCGGCACGGTCGGCTTCCTGATGAACGAATACTCGACGCACGATCTGCGCGCACGGCTCGAGGCGGCGCATGAATCCGAGATCAACCCGCTGCTGATGCGCGCGACTGACCTCAACGACCGCGTCCACCTGCATCACGCCATCAACGAGGTCTACCTGTTCCGGCAGACCTCCCAGGCGGCGCGCCTGCGGATCCTGATCGACGAGCGCGAGCGCATGCCAGAGCTGATCGCCGACGGTATCATCGTGGCGACGCCGGCCGGCTCGACCGCCTACAATCTGTCGGCCCAGGGGCCGATCCTGCCGATCAATGCGGCGCTGCTGGCACTGACGCCGATCAGCGCCTTCCGGCCGCGGCGCTGGCGCGGCGCGCTGTTGCCCAACACCGCCTACGTCGTGATCGAGGTTCTGGAAGACGACAAGCGCCCCGTCGCGGCGGTCGCCGACCACGAGGAGGTGCGCAGGGTCCGGCGCGTCGAGGTTTTGTCTGACAAGACCATCTCGATGCGGATGCTGTTCGACCCCGGCCACAGCCTGGAGGAGCGGATCTTGCGGGAGCAGTTCGGCTCCTAATACACCTGCCCGGCAGCCTGCCGGACGCCCGATCGCAACGCTTCGTTAACCGTCGGCACGATATGGTTAATGAAAGTTGACCGCTTTGGCCCGGGCGTCATGTTCCGCATAGACTTCAACAAGCTGCGTTTCCTCATTTGCGACGACAATCCGCACATGCGCCGCATCCTGCGGACGCTGCTGCATTCGTTCGGCGCACGCGAGGTCTACGAAGCCGAGGACGGCGCGACCGCGTTGGAAATGTACAGCCACTACGTGCCCGACATCGTCATTGCCGACTGGGCGATGCCGATCTTCGACGGGCTCGAGCTCGCGCAGATGATCCGGCAGCCGGACTCCAAGGGCAATCCCTACGCGCCGATCATCATGCTGACCGGACATTCCGAGAAGCGCCGCGTCACGGTTGCACGCGATGCCGGCGTCACCGAATTCCTGGCCAAGCCCATCTCGGCCAAGGGTCTCTACCAGCGCATCCTCAACGTGGTCGCCAGTCCCAGGCCCTTCATCAAGACCAAGACTTACTTCGGTCCGGACCGGCGCCGCAATACCAACTCCGCCTATATGGGCCCGGAGCGCCGCGTCGGCGAAAAGCACGAGGTGCTCCAGCAGCCCTCGCTGCTCGACAAGGCCCGCTCCTCCATCTAGCGCAACGTCTCACCTGGCGAGGCAGGAATCATGGCGAAGAACAGCGCAAAGGACATCGAGGTCACGGCCTTCGCCACGCATCATGTCATCACGCAGCCCAATCCGCTGCGCAAGGTGCTGCGCCGGGTCGAGGAAAAGGACATGGACGATCCAGTCGGACGCGCCGAGCAGGCGCTTGCCGGCCTTGCAAGCGAGTTCAAGGACTGGATGGCGACCGAGGTCAGCCGTCTCTCGGCCGCCTACGTCGCCATCCGCAACGACGGCTTCACCAAGGAGCGCCGCGACGAGCTGTTCCACGCGGCGCACGACATCAAGGGCGATGCCGCCACGTTCGGTTTTCCGGCCGCAGCGAGCGTGGCCGAGAGCCTGTGTCGCGTCATCGAGCACGCGCCGGATCTCGAGAGGGTGCCGGCCGAGCTGTTCACGCACCACATCAACGCCATCCTCGCCATCGTGCACGAGAACACCAAGCTCGACAGCATCAGCGTCTCCGCCGAGCTCAGCCGCCGTCTGCGCAAGGTCGCCGACGACTATCTCGCCGACGTCAACCGCGACCGCCCCGAGCATCTCGAAGTGATCCTCGCGCCGAGCATCGTGCCGGCGGAGTAGCTCTCCGCTCCCTCCGCTCGTCATTGCGAGGAGCACTTGCGACGAAGCAATCCAGAATCTTTCCGCGGAAGGAAGGACTCTGGATTGCTTCACTACGCTCGCAATGACGGAGTTTGTGTCTTCCGGTCTGTCCTATCGGAGGCTTAAAACTACGCCGCGATCAGCTCGTCGTACACCGGATCGATTGTGTCTTCCGCAACTAGCTCGTCGCAGAACAACCTTGCCTCTTCGCGCGCGGACTCCGTGGCGAAGCGGCGCAGCAGCACCATCAGCGGCTCGGTGGCGCCGCGGTCGGTCTCGCAATGGGTGAGCACGCGCTCGACCATACGCCGGCGCAGCCGGGCCGCGGTGTCGTCGGTATCGACAAAGCCCTGCTCGTGGCAGGCATCGAGCGCGACCTGGAACGCCGCGAACGTCGCCTCGGGCAATCCGGCGCGGCGGAGCAGCGCGGGCAGGCTGTTGCCGCCGCGGTCGTGCAGCAATGCGGAGACGCGCGCGAGCGGCAGATCGGCGAGTTCGGCGAGCGCAGCGTCGAACAGTTCGAGATTGCTCGACAACAGCGCGCGCAAGATCAGGCCCGCCGTGAGCTGGCCGGTGATACGCAGATGCTTCACCAGGCCCTGCATGTCGTCACCGCGCGAGCGCGCTGCGATGTTGATGGTGGAGCGATCACGCGCCTCTGTCGTCATGCGTTCGGCACGGTCGGCGCTCAGCCAGTTCCGCGCCACGACGAATTGCGCCAGCGTCTCGGAGAGCTTTGCCACCAACGCGGCGCGCGTTGCCGCCGGAATGTCGTCCAGCACCAGCATCGCCTCGCGGATCGCGGCGAGATGGCCGTGACGCTCGACGATGCGATTCCAGGAGAACGGTGCCAGCTCGGCCTGGGGATTTTCGATCAGCTCCAGTGCTGCAGCCGCACAGCCGACCTCGGCGATGGCGGCGCAGACCGAGACCGGCAGCGCGATGCGGCGGGCGACCGCGCATTGCACCTCGTCATTGCCAGTCGCGACGATGTCGACGAGATCGGCGTCGATCAGCAGCGGCGAATGTTCGAGCACGGGCAGCGCCACGGTCGGCTGGTCCGCCGACAGCGCCCGCACGATTGATGCCGGAGCGTCCGTGCTGCGCGCAAAAGCCTCGGCCATCGCCTGCCGCACCAGCGGCGACGGGTCGTCGAGCAGCATCAGCAGCGCGCCTTCAGCGGCGACGCGGTCGTCGTGGGAAAGGTCTGAGATCAGCCAGGCCCGGGCCAATGCCCGCGTGGCCTCCGCCCGCTCGCCGGCGGGCGCGGTCCTGATCCAATTGATGAACTGCCGAACAATCATGGTGCTTCCGGCTTACGCAACGAAAAACGAAGCGGTGACGGCTTGTCACCCGCAACACAAAATAAACCACGACGCTTAACAAAGCGTTCACCATAACTGACTGGTATCGTTGACGTTTTGTTAAGGGCTGGAAGCGATCCAGCCGCGCGGAAGCGCGCTAGCTCGAGAAGGTGCCGCTGCGATCGCTGAAGAGATCGAGTGGCTGCGGCGGCCGCACGTCGGGCGTCGCCGTGGCAGCGGATGTGAGCGAGGCGTTGTTGCCCCACAATTTCTGCACCGTCGTTGAGACGGGCTGCGTTGCATCGCCTGGCTGGTAGATCGAACGAAACGCAGGCGCAGTCGGCGTGTTGTCAGCCAGCGTTGTCGACGACATCGCAGCTACGGGTGTCACCGAACGTGGGTCCGGGAAGGTCTGGAGATAGGCGCCGCCGTTGATCATCGGCGCGGTGGGCTGCACGCCATTGGCGCTGGCGACCTGCGTGGTCGACGGCGTGTCGCCATACATCGCCATCGCGCTGCGCGTCGATTTCGCATTCGCGGCACTGGCGTAGCGGGCGTTCAGCACCGAGTAAACCTCGGAGACGCTGCGCGCGCGGCCATCCTTGGCGTAGAAGATCGAGCGGTTGGCGGATGCGGCATTGGGAAATAGCCGCGCGCCAACCGCTTGCGGATTGTCCTCGGCATTGGCGATCAGTTTTGCCGCGCCGCCGACGCCCATGAAATGCGCCATGTAGAGTTCGCTGTCGGACGGCCTGCGGCCGAGCAGACCGGTGAGCTTGAAACTGTTGGACTGCGTCAGTGCTGCCGCCATGCTCGATGCGGCCTCCGGATCGTCGCGCAGCTTCATGATCGAGCGCTTCATGAAGGGATCGTCGACGGTGTAGCTGCCTGACGATGTCTTGCTGATCGCGTCGGCATAGTTGCCATAGCCGAGCTGGGTGCCCGCCTCCTTCACCGTCCCGAGCCAAGTCTGGTCGATGAACTGAAAGAGACCGTGGGCGGACGAAGTGGAGGCGCCGGCCGACGGATCGAAATCCGATTCCATCTTGGCGGTGGTCAGCATGTATTCGAAGCTGACGCCGGTCCGGCTCGAAGCCTGCTTGATCGCGCCCGCAACACGCCGCGACGAGTCTGTTGCGGCCGTCTGCGAGGCATTGGAATTGTCGACCGACATAATGGTGTGACCGGCCCGCGCGGCGTTTATGCGGCGCCGGCAATTCGGACGCCTGATCCTTCCACCGTGGGACAATCATGGTTAACGCGGGGTTAATTTGGCGGTTGCCGTCATTCCGGGGGCTCCCGCTATGCGCGGCGTGGAATGACAGGGAGCTACTTCTTATAAACGTCGTTCGGATCGAACAGCCGCTCCGCATCGACAAAGACGAGCTTCGCCCCGCCGCCCTCGGCCTCAACCTTGCGGTAGAAGCAGGTCCGGCGGCCGGTGTGGCAGGCCGCGCCGATCTGCTCGACGCGCATCCAGACCGCGTCCTGGTCGCAATCAGTGCGGATCTCGACCACGCGCTGGGTCTGACCCGAAGTCTCACCTTTTCGCCACAAGGCATTGCGCGAGCGGCTGAAGTACCAGGCTTCGCCGGTGGCAATGGTCTTGCGCAGCGCCTCGTCGTTCATGTGGGCGACCATCAGCACGTCACCGGTGGCGACGTCGGTCGCCACGCAGGTCACGAGGCCGCTCGCATCAAAGCGCGGCTGGAAGGAAAGACCTTCCTCGATCTCACGGGAGTGAGCGGACACAGAAACCTCGCCAGTTGATTTGCGAGGTCAGCGCATGCCTCGCACCAAGGACAGGAAACGGGCCTGCTCCGCCGGATTGTCGCGGAACATGCCGGTGAAGCGGCTGGTGAAGGTGGACGCGCCGTGCTTGGCGACGCCGCGCACCGACATGCAGGTATGCTCGGCCTCGATCAGGACGGCAACGCCACGGGGCTTCAGGACCTCGTCGATTGCGGCTGCGATCTGCGCCGTCAGATGCTCCTGGGTCTGGAGCCGGCGGGCGAAGATGTCGGTCAGGCGCGCGAGCTTCGACAGGCCGACGACGCGTTCCACCGGCGTATAGGCGATGTGCGCCTTGCCGTAGAACGGCATCATGTGATGCTCGCATTGCGAGGTGAATTCGATGTCGCGCACCAGCACGAAGTCATCATAGCCGGCGGTCTCGCCAAAAGTGCGGTCGAGCACCTCGGCCGGGCACTGGTGGTAGCCCTGATAGAGCTCGTCGAAGGCCTCGACCACGCGGCGCGGCGTGTCGAGCAGACCCTCGCGCTCGGTGTTCTCGCCGATATAGGCGAGCAGCGTCTTCACGGCCGCTTCCGCCTCTGCGCGCGCGGGGCGCGGCTGGTCCGCGCGGACGGCGGCCGCAAGGAATTCGGAAGGATCAAGCTCGGCCGGGCGGCTCTCGGGCTGCCGGTCGGAGGGCTTGCCGGGGCGGATGGATTTGATTGCAGCGTCCATATCTTCTCCGTTCGACGGCCTTGCGGCCGGAGTGTCACCGGCAGACGGGACGGCAAACCGCCGGACGCCTGAGCAGAACAATTCTGGCGAAAAACGTCTTCGGCTCTCGCGTCGGTCGCATGGTTCTGGCCCATCGCCGCCGGACTGTTTTTCCACCTGTTCCGACCCTATATAGGACCGTGGACGGCGCCCGCCAAGGCCGATCCGGTGCGGAAGTGTTGGACCCCATCACATGCTGAACGACATCTATAACAAGCGGATCATCGAACTGGCCGGGAATATTCCGCGCCTCGGGCGGTTGTCGGACCCCGATGCCACCGCCACTGCCCACTCCAAGCTGTGCGGCTCGACCGTCAAGATCGACCTCAAGATGGAGGGCGAGACCGTCACCGACTTTGCGCATGACGTGAAGGCCTGTGCACTGGGACAGGCCTCTTCATCCATCATGGCAAGTCACGTGGTCGGCTCGACTGCGAGCGAACTCCGTGAGTTACGCGAAACCGTTCGCAAGATGCTGAAGGAGAACGGCGCGCCTCCTGAAGGCAAGTGGGAAGAGATCAAGTTCCTCGAGCCGGTCCGCGACTACAAGGCGCGCCACGCCTCGACGCTCCTGACCTTCGATGCCGTGGTCGATGCGATCGGTCAGATCGAAGCCAAGGTCAAGCAGCCGGCCCCTGCGCAAGGCTAAAGCCGAAGCTCTTACTTCTGCGGCGCCGCAGCCGGTACTGCCAGCCCCCCGGTCGGAACCACGGCTTCGGCCGTCTTGGTCGACTTGGCAGGCTGGGGCTGCGGTTCCTCACCGAACCTTGCCTGTGTTTTCGGCGCAAGCTCCGCCATCGCCGGCGCGGAGACGTCCACATGCGGCAACACATCGGCCACCAGATCGGTCGTCACGAGATTGGTGAGCTTCAGCTCGGCGGCGTCGAGCTCGTGCAGATCTTCCCAGGGCGGCACGTTGAGCGCGAGCGACAGGAGATCCCCCGCCCCGCCCATGTCAAAGGTGTATTTGGCGAGCCGGCCGATGTCGCGTTCCACGATCATCAGGTCCTGCGCGCTGTAGCTCGCCGCCTTGGCGTCGTCGGCGCGGTCGCCCATCCAGATCTGATGGACGCGGACGTGGGCCGCTTCCGGCACGTAGCGCTTCTTGCCGGCCAGCAGCAGGAACACGCACATCGATTCGCAATAGGCTTCCGAGGCGACCGTCGGACGGGCGCTCTGCCCGCCGCCATGCTGCTGCGTCATACCGACGGTGGTCAGAAGGCCGAGATTGCGGAAGCGCCGGCCGAGGGTGATCGCGTCGTTGACCGAGCCGCCGCTGGAATCGAGCACGACGGTGGCGCCGCCGAGCTGGCGCCCGCGGGCGAAGTCGTCGAAATCCTTCGGTGTGTCAGCGGTGATGATGCCGACAGCGCTGACCCAGCCGCGGCAATTGGGTTCGCATGCGATCCAGCCGAACTTCATCGGCAGCTTGCGTTCTTCGAGGGAGGCGCCGGCCCGGGCCGGCGAGCCGAAGGTCGCGACGGCGCCAGCCAACATGACCCCACAAGCGGCGGTTCCCACCAGCAACCAGCCACGAAGGTTGAGCGACTTCAGAACTTTCAAACTGGTCCCTTCCCCAAGCCCCAAGGCGATTCAGGCAAGCCCCGTTTCGGCGGCCCGATGAGTCTACACATGGACGTCACAAAAATGGTATCCGGGGGAATACAGCTCGTCCATACAGACTTGCTGCACTGCTCCCAAAAAGCACGTAAAATATGGCGCGAAAACAACACGTTGCTGTTCCCTGCGTCGGAACCGCGCAATATCGCGCCCACGATTGCGGCAAAGCGCACATGAAGCATTCAGCCTGCGAGCATTGTTCCGCGTCCCTCGAAGACGCGCTTCGCCTCCCGAGCCGATTCGGCCGCGCACTGATCTGGCTCTACCGGCACACGCTGTCGCCGTTGGTCGGTTACAACTGCCGCCATCTACCGACCTGCTCCGTGTACGGCGACGAGGCGATCGAGCGGTTCGGACTCTGGGCCGGCGGCTGGATGACGCTCGCGCGCCTGTTGCGCTGCAATCCCTTCGGCACCTCAGGCATCGACAACGTACCTCTCGCCGCGCCAAGGGATGCGCGCTGGTACCTGCCCTGGCGCTACGGCCGCTGGCGCGGCGTCAACGCTTCGTAAGCATGGCTGCGGTACTTTGCACATCGCTGCTCTCAGCGGAACCGGACCTGTGCCCTCGCGTTGTTGTGATGCTCCCACGGGAGGAAACAACAATGCGCTGGAAAATCAGCCCTCATTTTCACTTCAGGCCTGGTTCACATCTTGGCTTTGATCCGCGGGATCGCGATCCCCGCACCATCGATATGCTCGCGATCATCGCGCTGCTCGTCCTCGTCATCGGCTCCGGCTGGTATCTGGCGACAAGCCTTGCAACGCCGCCGAGCACGACAGCTTTCATCGTGCCAAGCCAGAGCGTGCACTGGTAGCTAACGGAACCAGAAGAAGCGTCCGGGCGGCGGCGGGACCGGCTCGGGTGGACGCGGCCGCTTCGGCCGCGGTCTCAGCGGCGGCTCTGCGGATGACGTGGTCTCCACGGCCGGCGTGGCCTCAGTCCCCGGGATCTTCACTGCCAGCAGCAGATTCGACTCGTGCATGCGCCAGCGATAGCCGACGCCGAAATCGATCGGCTGAGCGCGGGTGAACAATTCCGCGTAGCGCTCCTGATAGCGGCCGGGGAATTCGCCGATCGGCCCGAGATAGCGGCCGAACGGGAAGAAGCGCCATTGCCGCGCATTGTAATTGGCAAGCGGAATGCCGGAATCGTCCTGGATGATGGTCGCGCTGTTGGCGAGCAGCCAGTCGCGCGCGACGGTGAAATTGCCGGCATGCAAGAGATACGACGCGCTCTTGATCAGGCTGTTGCCGGGCCCGAGCGTCTCGCAAAACTTCAGGAAGCCGGCCGCGCGTACGCCTGGGTTGGAGAGATCGGTCGAGAAATAATACAACGTGCGCGCTTCCCCATCGCTGCCTGCAAAGGTGATGCGCACGCCGCGCGTCGCGTTCGGTCCCGGATTGTCCTTGCCCGCATGCACCCCGCCCTTGTCATCGAGCGCGACCATCTCGACGTTGCGGATGGTCTTTCCCGAGCGCGCCAGGAAGACATAGAGGATCGGCAGGGTGCCGTTGACCTGGTTGGCGTGCAGGTCGACCTTCATCTGTTTGGTGATGAAAAAGGAAAAGCTCAGGATCGAACCGAGCGAGCGCTCGACATTGTAGAGCGCCGCACTGATCGAGCCGCGCGGCAGCCTCGACAGGTCGGGCACCGCACTGGCCGGCTCCAGCGCCCCCAGCACATAGGTGCTGGCCTTGGAATAGAAGGCGTTGGCGTAGAGAAAATCCGGGCCGCTGAACAAATAGAACATGGTCGGCCGCGGCGCGGCGAGATTGACGTCGGACCAGCTCCTGATCTTCGACAATTGCCGCTGCTCGAGCTGGGCGAAGGCGCTGTCGAAGAATTTTGCGTGATGCTGCCAGGACGGGTCCTTGGTGAGCGCAACCAGCGGCGAATCTGCCGAAGGCTGCATGCCCGCAAGGAAGCGCGCAGTGTCGTCGAAGGTGACCTCGGCCGCGCGCGCGGACGAGATGGCCGCAGCCAGCAAGGCAAAAGCGACGGCCGCAATTCTCATGGGTCGAAACATGTCTATTCGCGATTGTGTGACGTGGCAGCGGCGACCGGCCGCCTGCGGAAAACAGCATAAATCAACAGGCCCGAGAGCATGACGAGCATCCCCGACAGCGACTGCACGGGCCGCTCAGTCAAGAGGTAGTACATCATGGACGCGGTCACGAGCAGGAAAATCAGAGGCGTGAACGGGTATCCCCAGGCACGATAGGGCCGCGGCAGGTCGGGATCGGTGATGCGGAGCTTGATGACGCCCGCGACGGTAAAGAACGAGCAGAACAGCAGCGAGAACTGGATGAAGTCGAGCACCGCCTCGAAGCTGCGCGTGAACAGCAGCAGGTTGGCGATCACAAGCTGAAACAGGATGGCATAGGCCGGTGCGCCGCTCGTCGATTTGCGCGAGAACACGCGCAGCGCCAGGATATCCTCCCCCATCGTCATCATCACGCGCGGACCGATCCACATCATCGCGCTGATCGAGGAGATCAGGCCGACGCAGATCATCGCACCGACGATCCGGCCGCCGAGAGTACCGAAGATGGCGCTGCCGGCCACGCTTGCCACATCGAGCTGGCCGGCGAGCGCACTGACCGGCGTGGAGTAGAGAAACACGGCGTTGAGGGCGACGTAGAGGACGAGCACGATCAGCGTACCCACGAGCAGCGCGCGCGGCAGGTTCCGCTGTGGCATCTTCATCTCGCCGATGATGTAGGTCGCGGCATTCCAGCCGGAGAACGAGTACATGACGAAGACAAGCCCGATCGCGAAGGGCGCGCTCACGATATGGGCGAGATCGCCGGCCTGCGGTGCAAAGGAGATCGGCTGCGGTGTGCCGATGACGAAGCCGGCGACGAGGAAAGCGACGATCAGCACGACCTTGAGGACGGTCGAGATCAGCTGGAAGGTCGAGGAGTGCCTGACACCGGTCAATTGCACGAGCGAGACCAGCCACACCACGCCGATCGCGAGCGGGATCGGCGGCAGGCCCGGCATGACGGACTTGGCGTACTCACCGAAAGCCATGGCCGCGAGCGCCACCGGCGCCGCGAAGCCGACGGTCGCCGAGACCCAGCCGGCGAGAAAGCCGAAGGCCGGATGATAGGCGCGGCCGAGGAAATTGTACTCGCCGCTCGAGCGCGGAAACATCGCCCCCAGCTCGCTGTAGGAGAACACGCCGCACAGCGCGACGATGCCTCCGACTGTCCACAGCGCGAGGATCGCAAAACCGGACGGTATATCCTTGACCTGGAAGCCGAGGCTGGTGAAGACGCCGACCCCGATCATGTCGGCAACGACGATAGCGGTTGCGACCAGAACGGAAACCCCGGAGCCGCCTCCAGTGAGCCGCCCAGTCCAGGCGGTTCCCGCATCTGATGCCGTCATCTGGGTCCTTAGCCTCAGGCGTCGCGCCTCATAGAAGGCATCGTGCAGATTGGTCCAGTCAATTCAAGCAGGGTTAACAAGGGCTAAATGAGGCGGCCAGAATAGGTAATTGGGCACCGTATATGCACGCTTTGGGCAACAAACCCGTAGTCGGCTACGGAAATCTGCATTCTCCCCCCACAATCGCGACACGATTGCGTGGTCTTTTTTGATCGCTCCGGATGTGGGGAAAGTTTCTCCGGACGCTTAACGTCGCCTAAACGCCAGTCGGCTCAATTGTCTTAATCGTCGCTGCTGGACTTAGGTTCATGGCTTGGGTTTGTTCCTTGGGGTCATGGGTGGATGGTCGGGGCCGTTCCGAAATTGAGAGCAGGCATTCGTGCTGACCGGACCAAGGCGTCCGGCGCGCGCGGTCGTGCGCTCCGGATCGTCCTGACCTCAGCCTTGGTGCCGATGTCGCTGACGCTGGTTCAATGCGGCCAGGCGCCCAATCCGGGAGCGCTCGCGGCGAACTCGCAGGCCAATGTCCAGGTCGTCAACCAGACCGTCGCCAAGACCAATCCGCAAGTCTCCAATCAACAAGTCGCAAGCGGCGACACTTTCGAGGATCGCTTCCCCGCCCCGCAGTTCAGGGAGCGCTTCCCCTCGGCGAGCGAGAGTTTTCTGCAACGGCAGATGTCGGACTTCTCGCCCAAGCGCGCCGTCCAGCAACAATCCCCGGAGCAAGCGCCCTACAAGGTCGCATCGCTTGCGCCGCAGGTCCCGTATCAGCGTCCGCCGCGTGAGGACCTGACGACGCTCGTCAGCATGAAGTCCTCGGCCTTCCCCTATTTCGGCAACAACCCGGCCTCGGATGCACCCTTCCTCAATATCTCCAAGGGCGACCGTCGCGGCCACCGCAGCTACTCGGGGCGCGTGTTCTGGCAGGACGAGACCTACAACGACAGCCGCGTGCTGGTGCACGTCCCCGAACATTTCGACGTGCGCAAGCCTGGCGTGATCGTGGTGTTCTTCCACGGCAACGGCGCAACGCTTGAGCGCGACGTGCGCGACCGCCAGCTGGTGCCGCAACAGATCACCGATTCCGGCGCCAACGCCGTGCTCCTTGCGCCGCAGATGGCCGTCGATGCCGCCGATTCCAGCGCGGGAAAGTTCTGGCAGCCCGGCGGCCTCAAGCGATTCATGGAGGAGTCCGCAAGCCACCTCGCCAGCCTCACCGGCGACCCCAATAGCGCGCGGGCCTTTGCCAACATGCCGATCGTGATCGTGGGCTATAGTGGCGGCTTCCTGCCAACCGCCTGGAGCCTGGAGGTCGGCGGCATCAGCGACCGCGTCCGTGGCGTCGTGCTGCTCGATGCGGTCTACGGCGAAATGGACAAGTTCGCGTCCTGGATCGAGAGCCACCGCTCCGGCTTCTTCGTCAGTTCTTACACCAACTACACGGCGCGGCGCGACCGCGACTTGATGAGCATGCTCAGACAGAAGGGCATCGACGTTTCCGAGGACATGGATGGCCCCCTGCGTCCCGGCAGCGTGGTGTTCGTCGAAACCGGCGACGGCATCACACATCGCGACTACGTCAATCGCGCGTGGACGCAATACCCGCTCAAGGACGTGCTGGTGAAGATGTCGGCAACACCGGCGCTGGCGCTGACACGCGTCGCCGCCACCAGCCCATCAGCACCGAGCCGCTAACCAGTCGTTGTCGGCGACTGGGTGCCCGGCTCCCGCCGCTTAGCTCTTCGGCAGTTTCGGAATGCTCTCGGCAAAGCCGTTGAAGCAGGCCAGCCGCTCATCCTCTTCCTTGAAGAAACGGCAATCGGCGTAGCCCTTGGCCTTTGGCGGCTTCGGCTTCGGCGTCGGCGGGGTAATGGCGTCGTAGCAGTTGAGCCGGTCCTTGGTGCCATCGTCGGTGTCGAGGCAGGCCTGGAGCCTAGCCGCGATCGACTGCGGCTTGCCCTTCGGCGCCGCGGCGGTGGGCTTTGCGGCAGCCTCTTTCGTGCCCGCTTTGGTCCCCTTGGGCTTGACCTGCACCAACGGCTTGTCCCCCACCATCGGTGGCTTGTCGGTTTGTGCAAACGCGGCAGTCGAACAGAGCACCGCGGCAACCGCCAAAATCATCCTCATCTCAGTCAACTCTCTTTGGTCCCCATGCCTCGCCTTCTAGCGCTCTCGCGCGCGGTTTGCCAAGCGCATTGCGCACAGGAAAATGCCAGTTCTAGGCTGTGGCAGTAGTCGGCCGGGATCGGCTGAGAACCACCAGGATCAGCGCCAGGACCACGAAGCCAACCGCCACGAAGCCGATACTATGCAGCAATTCGCGGGCAAACAGCAGCCCGCCGACGGCAGAGCCAATGGCCTGGCCGATATAGAGGACCGACGTATTGAGCGCGACGGTCGCGGGCGCAAGCGGCGGCGCTGCCGCGACCAGCCGCACCTGCTGCATCGAATTGGTCGAGGCAAAGCCCAGTCCCCAGATCGCAACTGCAATGGCCATCAACACAAGAGTGCCGGCGCTCAGCGCCCACCCCGTGATGCCCGTCAGTAACAGGCACGTGAACAGCAACGAGGTCCGGTACGGCCCCCACGTGTCGACGATGCGGCTCGCAACGACGACGCCGAGGAAGCCGCAGACACCGTAGATGGCGAATACCATACCGATCGCATCCGGGCTTGCCTCGGTGAGCTTCTTCAGCAGCGGGCCCATGAAGGTGAACACCGCGAACTGTCCGGACATTTGCAGCATCGTGATCGCGAGCAGCAGCAGGATCGTCTTGCTGCGCCCGACTTCGCCCCACGTCTTCAGGTCGACCGGCGCGCCCTTCAAGCCGGCCGGCAGGCGCACCAGCAGCGACAGGAAGCTGATGCAGCCAAGAGCGCCGATCCCGCCATAGGCGGCGCGCCAGCCATAGCGGCTGGCGATGAAGGTGATCAGCGGAAGCCCGACGGCGGCCGCGAGCGACCAGCCGAGGAAGATATAGGCAAGCGTGCTGCCGCGCCGCTCAGCGGGCACGAGCAGCGCTGCCGTGCCTGCGGCCTGCGGCGTGTACAGCGCACCGACGGCGAGCATCACCAGACGGATGACGAGCAGGCTGGTGTAGTCGGACGCAAATGCCGAGGCGAGATTGCCGGCAGCCAGCACCGCAAGCGTAGTCGAGAGCAATACCCGCCGCTCGATGCGGCTGGTCAGCCACGCCGTCAGCGGCGAGCCGATGCACAGCGTGATTGCGCCAAAGGTGATGAGCAGCCCGGCCGCATGGATGCTGATCCCGAGCCCCGCCGACAATTCCGGCAGCATCCCCGCCGGCGCCAGCACCGAGCACCCGGTGACGAGATTGCCAAGCATCAGGGCGGTTGCTGTGAAACGGCCGGCGCGGGGATTTTCCATGCAGATGCATGTAGAACAGACGCGCGGCCGGTTAAAGGGCGCGGTACAAAATAGTTGGAGCGCCGCCCCGGCTTTTGCGCGCCACTTTCTTGGAATTGCCGGATTGCGCAGGCCGAATCCCCTGATATATCGCTCGTTCCCGCTTACCTGCGCTCGTTCGCAGGAGTGAGCCTCAGGAGAAAAGCAATGACCGACGACCGCAAGTCCGAATCCGGCTTCCAATACAGCCTGAGCAATCTCAAGCCTGCGACCACTCCGGAAAAAATCACCCTCACCTTCCCTGACGGCGCCCGGCGCGAATACGCCAAGAGCATCACCGGCCTCGAGATCGCCAAGGGCATCTCGCCGTCGCTGGCCAAGCGCACCGTGGCGATGGCGCTCGACGGCGAGCTCGCCGACCTCAACGACCCGATCGAGACCGATGCGAAGATCGAGCTGGTCAACCGCGACGATCCGCGCGCGCTCGAGCTGATCCGCCACGATTGCGCGCACGTACTTGCGGAAGCCGTGCAGTCGCTGTGGCCGGGCACGCAGGTGACCATCGGTCCGGTGATCGAGAACGGCTTCTATTACGACTTCTTCCGCAACGAGCCGTTCACGCCGGAGGATTTTGCCGCCATCGAGAAAAAGATGCGCGAGATCGTCGCGCGCGACAAACCCTTTACGAAAGAGGTTTGGGACCGCGAAAAGACCAAGCAGGTGTTCCGCGACAAGGGCGAGGCCTTCAAGGTCGAGCTGGTCGACGCCATTCCCGGCAACGAGCCGATCAAGATCTACTACCAGGGCGACTGGTTCGATCTGTGCCGCGGCCCGCACATGACCTCGACCGGCAAGGTCGGCAACGCCTTCAAGCTGATGAAGGTGGCCGGCGCCTATTGGCGCGGCGACAGCAACAATCCGATGCTGACCCGCATCTACGGCACGGCGTTCGCCAAGCAGGAGGATCTCGACGCTTATCTGAAGCAGATCGAGGAAGCCGAGAAGCGCGACCATCGCAAGCTCGGACGCGAGCTCGACCTCTTCCACTTCCAGGAGGAAGGTCCGGGCGTCGTGTTCTGGCACCCGAAGGGCTGGACCATCTTCCAGCAGCTGATCGCCTATATGCGCCGCCGCCTGACCGGCGACTACAACGAGGTCAACGCGCCGCAGATCCTCGACAAGTCGCTGTGGGAAACCTCCGGCCATTGGGGCTGGTACCGCGAGAACATGTTCGCGGCGCAGTCCGCCGGCGACGAAGCCGAGGATAAGCGCTGGTTTGCGCTGAAGCCGATGAACTGCCCCGGCCACGTGCAGATCTTCAAGCACGGCCTGAAGAGCTACCGCGACCTGCCGTTGCGCCTTGCCGAGTTCGGCGTGGTGCATCGCTACGAACCGTCCGGCGCCATGCACGGCCTGATGCGGGTGCGCGGCTTCACCCAGGACGACGCGCATGTCTTCTGCACAGAGGACCAGCTCGCCAACGAGTGCCTGAAGATCAACGATCTCATCCTGTCGACCTATGCCGATTTCGGCTTCACCGGCGAACTGACGGTGAAGCTCTCGACCCGGCCGGACAAGCGCGTCGGCACCGATGCGATGTGGGATCACGCCGAGCGCGTGATGGCGACCGTGCTGCGCGAGATCCAGTCGCAGAACAATCACATCAAGACCGAGATCAATCCGGGCGAAGGCGCCTTCTACGGGCCGAAGTTCGAATACGTGCTGCGCGACGCCATCGGCCGCGACTGGCAATGCGGCACCACGCAGGTCGACTTCAACCTGCCGGAGCGGTTCGGTGCGTTCTACATCGACCATGACGGCGGCAAGAAACCGCCGGTCATGGTGCATCGCGCGATCTGCGGCTCGATGGAGCGCTATATCGGCATCCTGATCGAGCACTATGCCGGCAACTTCCCGCTCTGGCTCTCGCCGGTGCAGGCGGTGGTCACCACCATCACCTCGGAAGGCGACGAATACGCCAAGCAGGTGCTGGAGCAGGCGCGGCGCGCCGGCCTGCGAGTCGAGATCGACCTGCGCAACGAAAAGATCAACTACAAGGTCCGAGAGCATTCGCTGGCCAAGATCCCGGCACTGCTCGTGGTCGGAAAAAAGGAGGCGGAGTCGCATTCGGTCTCGGTCCGCAGGCTCGGCAGCGACGGTCAGACGGTGATGACGACCGCGGAGGCGATCGCCGCGCTGGTCGACGAGGCGACCCCGCCGGATGTCCGGCGGGCACGCGACGCGGCCTGATCTGAATCGATCTAAACTCGCTTTCGGTTGCGGGCGTGCATGCCTATCTGGGCATGGCACGCCCGACGACCAGCCGAAGAGGAAACCGCAGTGCCCGACGCCATCGAACTCCTGAAGACCCGCCGCTCGGTCAAGCCGCGCGAGATGACCAGCCCCGGCCCCTCGCCGGCAGAACTCGAGACCATCTTGACGATCGGCGCGCGCGTGCCGGATCACGGCAAGCTCGCACCCTGGCGCTTCATCATTTTCGAGGGCGACGCCCGCATGCGCGCCGGCGAGGTGATCGCGAAAGTTTTTGCGCAGAAGAATCCCGGCGCGCCCGCAGCCGACATCGAGACCGAGCGGAAACGCCTCACCGACGCGCCGCTGGTGATCGGCATTGTCAGCTTCACCAAGCCGCATCCGAAGGTGCCGGCCTTCGAGCAGGAATTGTCGGCGGGCGCCAGCGTCATGAACATCGTCACGGCCGCGACCGCGCTCGGCTACGGCGCCTGCTGGCTGACCGGCTGGTTCTGCTTCGATCGCGACGTGCTGGACGGGCTTGGCCTCAAGGCGGACGAAAGGCTCGCCGGCCTCGTCCATATCGGCACGCCGACCAGGCCGAGCGAGGACCGTCCGCGACCGGTCCTTTCCGATATCGTGACGCGGTTTTAATCGAAGTCTTGTTGACGGCTCGAACGTCTTGCGGCTTTGATCCCTCCCGCGAGGGAGAAAGCCCGGATGAAGCGTCGTGAATTTCTGGTCGGGGCTGCGATGCTGGCCGGCGGAATAGCGCGAAGCCGCGCCGCCGACATCCCGGCGCCCGCGCCCGACAAGCTGCAACGCATCACTTCGTTTTTTGAAAACGAGGTCACCACCGGCCGTTTGCCGGGAGCGATCGTCCTGATCCAACAGCACGGCAAGCCGGTCTATTTCAAGCTGTTCGGCGTGCGCGATGTCAGGACCCGTCTGTCGATGACGCCGGACACGATCTTCGCCATCCATTCCATGACCAAGCCGATCACCAGCCTGGCCGCGATGATGCTGATCGACGAGGGCAAGCTTGCGCTCACCGATCCCGTGTCGAAATACATCCCCCTCTTCGCCGGCACCAAGGTGGGGCTCGAGATCACCAAGCCCGACGGCTCGCTGGCGCTCGACCTGGTGCCGCCGATTCACCCGGTGACGATCCGGGATCTGATGCGGCACACCTCTGGCATCAGCTACGACTATATCGGCGGCAAATGGGTCGAGCTTGCCTACAAGGCGGCCGACATTTTCGAAGGCTCCTTCAATAACAGGGAATTCGCCGACCGTATCGCCAAGCTGCCGCTGGCGCGCCAGCCGGGCACGTTGTGGCGCTACGGTCACTCCACCGACGTGCTCGGCAGCGTCATCGAAATCATCACCAAGCAGACGCTGTATGACGCATTGAAGCAGCGCATCCTCGATCCGCTCGGCATGACCGGCACCAAATTCGTGCTGTCGACACCCGACGAACTCGAGCGCATGGCGCGGCCGCTGCCGAGCGACCAGATCCTGCTCGATGCCGAGCGCGAGCGTCTCGCCCATCCGGAATGGCAATCCGGCGGCGGCGGCCTGCTCTCGACCGTCACCGACTATCAGCGTTTCTCGCAAATGCTGCTCAATGGCGGCGAGTTTGATGGCAAGCGCTATCTCAGCCCGGCCGCGTTCAAGGACATGACGACCGACCAGATCGGGCCCGGCTCGGGCGTCGACCGCGACTATTTCTATTTCCCCGGTGACGGCTTTGGTTATGGCTATGGCCTCGCGGTGCGCACCGACCCCGGCAATGCGAAACCACCGCCGCCCGGTTCGCTCGGCGAATTGAAATGGGACAGTGGCAGCGGCACCTATTTCGGCGTCGATCCCAAGCTCGACATGATCTACGTCCTGATGCAGCAAACCCAGAACGAGCGCGGCCGCATCACGCCGGCGTTCAAGGAACTGGTCTACGACACCTTTCCCCCCGAGCTACGCCGCCCATGAGGCGCGCTGCCCGAAATCGGCGAGCAGCTTTGCGATCTCGGCGGCAGGCCGCGCCGCGCTGAAGAAAAAGCCCTGCACCTCGTTGCAGCCCTCGGCGCGGAGCCAGTCGAGCTGGTCCTTGGTCTCGACGCCCTCCGCGGTCGTGGTGATGTTGAGGCTGCGGCCGAGCCCGGAGATCGCGCGCACGATGGCGACGCAATCGGGCCGCTCGGCCAGATCCTTGACGAAGGAGCGATCGATCTTGATCTTGTCGAACGGGAAGCTGCGCAAATAGCTGAGGCTGGAATAGCCGGTGCCGAAATCATCCATGGAGATGCTGACACCGAGCTCGCGCAGCTGATGCAGCGTGGCGAGATTGGCGTCGGTCTCGGCGAGGAAGATCGATTCGGTGATCTCCAGCTCGAGCCGCTTCGGCGACAGGCCGGATTGCGCGAGGGCCGAGATCACGACCTGAACCAAATTGCGGCTGCGGAATTGCGCCGGCGACAGATTCACCGCGACCTTGACGTCAACAGGCCATTTCACCGCTTCGGAGCAGGCTTCGCGTAACACCCATTCGCCGAGCTGTGTGATCAGGCCGATGTCCTCGGCGACCGGAATGAACTCCGCCGGCGAGATCATGCCCTTGTCGGGATGACGCCAGCGCAATAGCGACTCGAAGCCGGAGATGCGATCGGAGGCGATCGACACCAGCGGCTGGTAGTGCAGCTCGAACTCGCCATTGGCAAAGGCGCGGCGCAAATCGACTTCCATATCGCGGCGCTTCTGCGCCTGGAGGTCCATCTCGCGCTCGAAGAAATGGTGCATGCCGCCGCCGTCGGACTTGGCTCGGTACAGCGCCATGTCGGCGTTGCGCATCAGCTCCTCCGAGGTCGTGCCGTCGCCCGGCGACAGCGCAATGCCGATGCTGGCACCGATCACCATCTCCTGGCCGTCGATGTCGTAGGGCGCCTTCAGCATGTCGATCAGCAGCGTCGCGCAGGCGCTGGCTTCGTTCGGCGAGATGTCGGCTGCGAGGATCACGGCGAACTCGTCGCCACCGAGGCGTGCAGCGAGATTGGCACCGCGCACCGCCGTGGTGAGGCGCTCGGCAACTTCCTTCAGCAGGCGATCTCCCGAAGGGTGCCCGAAGGAATCGTTGATGTTCTTGAACAGGTCGAGGTCGATATAGAGCACACCGACGCGCTTGCCGCCGGCCTGATCCAGCGCCTGCTTCAGCCGATCCTGGAAATATTCGCGGTTCGGCAGATCGGTGAGCCCATCGTGATGCGCCATGTGGGCGATCCGCGCCTCGGCCTTGCGCCGCTCGGTGATGTCGACCACCGCGACCAGATATCCGTCGCGGCCGTCGAAGGCGACGCGGCGGCCGAAGGTGAGCACCTCGATCTCGCTGCCGTCGGCGCGCAGATGCCGCCAGTTGCGCGAGGAATGATAAGTGTCGCCGACGCGTTCGAGCGCCTCGGCGTGGCTGTCCCATTCGTCCTGCGGCCAGATCTCGTGCAGCTTCATGCGCAGGAAGGCGGCGCGGCCGTAGCCGTAATGCTGGACCGCGGCGTCGTTGACGCCGAGGAATTGCTTGGTGTCGGCGTCGAACACCCACATCGGCATCGGGTTGTTGTCGAACAGCAGGCGGAACGAGGCGTCGCGCCGCTTGAGGGCGGTGACATCGGAGATCGTCAGCGAGATGACGTCGGCGAAGGCGGTGGCGCTGAGCCGGAGATTGCGGCCGTCATGCTCGATCTCGAGCTGCTCGCCGCGGCCGCCGCAGACGGCCTTGAGCAGGAATTCCATGATCTCGGGCGAAGCCAGCAACGTGCTGCCCTCGCCGATCCGCCGCCACAACAGGCTTCCGCTCGCGACCCTGAGCAGCAGCCCGGCGCTCTTGTTGTGATGCACGATTTGGAGATCGAACGGCGTGCCATTCGCGTCGCGCAGCGTTGCCAGCGAGATGACCGCGTCGTCGGTCGCCGAGAAGATCGCGTCGAGGAGATTGTACTGCGCGCCGCGCTCGTTGACGTAAGCGCCGACCAAGGTTGCGCCCCAGCGCGAGGCGGTCGGCAGCGCCAGCAGATCGTAGGTCCTGACCATTCCGTCGCGCACGCAATGCGCGCTCGCCTGGTGCGGCTGGCCGTTTCTGAGTGCATTCGCCACCGCTTCCGAGAGCGCGGTGGCACAATCCGGCGACAGCTCCGCGACCGGAATGTCCCAGCGCTCCTCGCCCAGCCATTTCTGCACGTAACGTCCGCTGCGCGACAATTCGAGCGCGCCGTCGCCCTTGAGCAACGCGATGTGGTCGGCGAGCCGACCGAGACTGCCGAGCATCACGTCCTCATAGCGCGGCAGCCGTTCACCCGGCTTCAACGCGGCACGCCATTTGCGCTGAAGTACAGGGATGTCTTCAAACATTTCGGCGGCCGGCGTTCCCGACGCTCTCTTTGCGGCACTCATCGTGGTCCCCAACGCACTTTCCCTGCGCATCCAACGCAATCGCGCTTAATGGCTTGTAAAAGCTGCGCAGTTTCGGGTTCCATTCGGCGATTATGACAGTTTTAAGTCGGGTGTTGGTTAGTGGGCGTTAGAGACTATGACAGGCGTTTGAAATGCGATGCGTCCGACGCGCAAGCCGAGCCTCGAAGGATGAATCGGCCGGGATACAGCCGGGCTGTCGCCCTTCGAAGCCTCCGCTTCGTTCCGGCACCTCCAGCGACAATGGCTTCGCCATTGCGCGGGGGTGACGGCGACGGGTAAGCGCTCGCGGCAACATTCGATTTCTGATACGTCAGATACACCTTCGCCCTCTCGCGGCTTGTTTGCCCGAGCTTTGCTTGGTCGCCTCACCCTCAATTGAAAGAGGGCGCAGGGAAGACCGGATGCCGGCTGGCACCCGCGGTCCACTGTGCGAAGTTGCAGATAGAAGAACTGCACAGCGGCATACAGGTGAAGCCAAACAACCGGCCTTCCCTGCGCAGTGGTTTGACGGCTTATGTCGTGCTCTCCCCGGGGAGCGATGCACTATTGCCCCCGTCGCCTTGCGGATGACTGATGCGCATGTCCGGTTGGACGGCACGCATCACCACAAGACTTGGCGCACAGGCTCCGGGCGCCAGGACCACACGATTTTGCCGTACGCCGATCACACCGGTCGTGCGCGCGACGGCTTCGCTCACGGTTGCCCGCCCTGCAAAACCCTTCGCGCCGATGTGACCCACGCCCACCGCCATCCAGCCCGCGTTCGTGACGATCGCGATACGCCCCTCTTCCTTGGGCCGGAGTGAGCGACACATACGCCGTTTCCGAATTTCGGTAAAGTGGAATATTTTTGGCGGCGAGGATTGACCCGCCGATCGTGTGTTTTGCCTGACGGGCAACGCAAGATCTCGCAGCCCGGATGGTGCGCAGCGAAATCCGGGATTCCATCCATACGGATGCAGCGGCCCCGGATTGCGCTGCGCTCCATCCGGGCTACAGGCTCAAAGTGAAAGGCCCGCTAGTCCTCGCTCGACGCCGCGAAGCGGTTGCGCAGATGCGCCTGGGACAACAGGAAGAACAGCGCGCGCTCGCCGTGATATTTCGCGGACGGCCGGGTGCGCTCGAAACCATCGGCAAAGATCTTGCCGGACTGGTCACAGACCTGCCACCGCCAACCGAACCGTTTGCGCCTGGTGAGGATCACTTCGAACATACCGACGAGCTTGGCCCCTGCTCCTGCCGGTCTCGCAAAGCCACCAAGCCTGCGCCGGCCTCCCCCATTGGACGGATGCCCGACATATAACCCAGCAGGATGGAAAGCGAATGAAATTGATTATCGGAAATACGTATCTTGCACCGGTTATGACGAACTCACGACGCGCCTGGAATAAGCCGATGCCGCCGGTGTTTTGTCCACCTTTCGCGGCGCCGCTTGGTAGCGTTGACAGCGATATTCAAATCGAAACCAAAGATGGAAATGTCCGGTAAGCGAACACTCACCGGACATTCACAACGAATGTCAGCGGCCGACTCGTGCCTGAAGATGCGCAGGATAGCGGTCGCCTTGCACCGCCACCTTGGCCAGCACCTCTGCAATGGCCGCGAGATCGGCATGCGACAGCATTACCGCAGCCGCGCCGAGATTTTCCTCGAGCCGGTGCAGCTTGGTGGTGCCGGGGATAGGCACGATCCACGGCTTCTGCGCGAGCAGCCAGGCCAGCGCGATCTGCGCCGGCGTCACCTTCCGCACCGCAGCGATCTCGCCGAGCAGATCGACCAGCGCCTGATTGGCTTTGCGTGCGCTGGATGAGAAGCGCGGTACGATGTTGCGGAAATCGCTGCTGTCGAACGTCGTGCTCTCGTTGATCGCGCCGGTCAGAAAGCCCTTGCCGAGCGGGCTGAAGGGAACGAAGCCGATGCCGAGCTCCTCCAGCGTCGGCAGGATTTCCTGCTCCGGCTCGCGCCACCACAGCGAATATTCGCTTTGCAATGCGGCGACGGGCTGCACCGCATGGGCGCGGCGGATGCTTGAGGCGCCCGCCTCCGACAGGCCGAAATGCAGCACCTTACCCTCGCGGATCAACTCCTTGACCGCTCCGGCGGTGTCCTCGATCGGCACCGCGGGATCGACGCGGTGCTGATAGAACAGGTCGATGCGGTCGGTCTTCAGCCGCCTCAAGGCGGCCTCCGCCACCGCCTTGACGTTGGCGGGAGTGCTGTCGAGCCCTTCTTCGACCTTGCCGCCCTTGAAGCCGAACTTGGTGGCGATCACCACTTTGTCGCGGAACGGCAGCAGCGCCTCGCCCAGAAGCTCCTCGTTGACGAAGGGTCCATAGGCTTCCGCGGTGTCGAAGAAGGTCACGCCGCGCTCGAACGCGGTCCTGATCAGGGCGATCGCCTGCGACGTCCCGGTGGCAGGACCATAGCCGAAGCTCAGCCCCATGCAGCCAAGGCCGAGGGCCGAGACCTCGAGGCCGCCTTTGCCTAGTTTGCGCGTTTGCATCGCATCTCTCCTTGAAGATCAAACTCGTTCCGAATCTAGGCCGGACGCGCGCTCGCGATTAGGTGATAAAATCGGCATGTACTCTTGACCTGGATTCATCAATGGCCCGCGCCAACATCAACGACCTGCTCGCCTTTCTCGCCGTCGCGCGCGAACGCAGCTTTACCCGTGCTGCCGCGCAGCTCGGCGTGTCGCAATCGGCGTTGAGCCATACCGTGCGCGCGCTCGAGGAGCGGTTGGGCCTGCGCCTCCTCACCCGCACCACCCGCAGTGTCGCGCCGACCGAAGCCGGCGAGCGCCTCTTGCGCAATGTCGGACCGCGCTTCGACGAGATCGATGCGGAATTGTCGGCACTGACGGAGCTGCGCGCCACGCCGGCCGGCACCGTCCGCATCACTGCCGGCGAACATGCCGCGCAGACGGTGCTGTGGCCGGTGCTCGCAAAGCTGTTGCCGCGCTATCCCGACATCAAGGTCGAGCTCGTCGTCGACTATGGCCTTACCGACATCGTGACTGAACGCTACGACGCCGGCGTGCGCCTCGGCGAGCAGGTCGCCAAGGACATGATCGCGGTGCGGATCGGGCCGGAGATGCGGATGGCCGTGGTCGCTTCGCCCGCTTATTTCGCCGCGCGCGGCAAGCCGAAGCAGCCGCAGGACCTGACCGGGCACAATTGCATCAACCTCCGCCTGCCGACCTATGGCGGGATCTATGCCTGGGAGTTCGAGAAGCGCGGCCGGGCCATGAAGGTGCGCGTCGACGGGCAACTCGTGTTCAACACCGGCCTGCTGCGGATGAATGCCGTGCTGGCCGGCCTCGGCGTTGCCTATATCCCGGAAGATCTCGTCAAGCGCGGGATCGCCGACGGCCGGCTGATTCGCGTGCTCGCCGATTGGTGCGCGCCGTTTGCCGGCTATCACCTCTATTATCCGAGCCGGCGGCAGCCGACGCCGGCGTTTGCCGTGCTGGTGGAGGCGTTGCGGTATCGAAAGTAAGGATCAGCGCGCGACGACTTCGACCTCGCCGTCGACACCGTTGACGACGTTGAAGCCGCGCTCGTAGACCTTGCCTTCGTTCTTGGCGATGGCGCGGTACTCGCCTTCGGACAGCACGACGCGCGGGAAGGCGCCGATCGATTCCTTGATGACGTCGCCGCCCGGCGTCAGCACCGACCAGGCGGTGTTGGCGAGCGCCTCGCCGCCCTTGTCGCTGACCAGTTTCAGCGTGATGACGGCGGCGCGGTGGGTGATGGTGACGTCGGTGAGCTTGCCGGCCTGGACGCGGATGTCCGAGCGCACCACCGAATTGGCGTCGCCGTAGTTCGAGATGATGTAGTAGGTGCCCTCCGGCAGCAGCACGACGTCGCCGGCCGCGACGTTCGGCACCAGCGAGGCGCGTTCGCCGGTTTCGAACTGGCTACCCTTGTAGATCGCAAAAGAGATCTGGTTCTGCGGAATGCGGCTGGTGCCGACGCGCCCCTCGATCCGCAGGCCGCCGGCGGGCAGCACGAAGGATTCGCGGTCGGTCTCGGCCTTCAGGCTCACGGTGCGCACCGCGCTGACCAATCCAAAAGCAACGTGCACGACGTAATTGCCCGGTGGGAGCACGATATTGGGCGTGGCGTTGCGGTCCTCGCGGATCAGCTTGAAGGTGCCGTTCTCGTCGGGCCGGTCGGCAAACACCCGCCAGACCAGGCCGCTGGTGATCGCAGGTGTGTCCTTACCGTACTTCGCGGTCAGCGACAGCACCGCCTGCCCGGGCGCAGCGGCGCTGAGGGGCGGCGCCGACGGAACGGTCGTCACCGCAGGCGGCGGCATGCTGGGCGTGTTCGGCTGCGTCAGAGTCGGCGGCAGGCTCGGAAGCGCAGCCCCGGGGCCGGAGGGGGGCGCCAGACTGACGGCGCCACCGGGGTCGGGCACCGAAGCCGGGGGCACCGGCGGTGGGCGATCAGAGAAAAGCTGCGCCCGCGCAGCATTTTGGCCAAATCCAACGAGGCACGCAGCAAAGACGAGCGCCGGCAGCAGCCAGCCGCCGCGCCGCCATCCGATGATGCCGTCACCCCCGAGAGTCATGCCTCTGCTTTTCACCGAAAACGCGGCAAATTCAAGCCTCTGAAATCCCATGAAATACGGCCTTGTGGAACCGAAATGACGCCTGCGTGATTGGTCCTGCACCAACGGGCCCTCGCCACACTCCCGCCCCCTGCTTCCCGAACGGTGTAAACCATGCTTCGCGCTCGTTCTGGCGAAGCGGAATTGCGGTGCCTAGTCTGGTGATGCGGCTGGCCCCGGGGTAGGAGAGTTTCGGTGCTGGATCTGTTGAGAGGTCGGAGCGTGAATGGCTCCAATGGCGAGAAAGTCGGGCTCGGCAGCATTCGCAAGCCGGTCATTGGCCTTGCCCTCGGCGGCGGCGCTGCGCGCGGCTTTGCCCATATCGGTATTTTGAGGACGCTGCTGGCCAACGGCATCGTGCCCGACGTCGTGGTCGGCACCTCGATTGGGGCGGCGGTCGGCGGCGCCTATGCGGCCGACCGGCTCGACGCGCTGGAAGACTGGGCGCGCAGCCTGCAGGGCGTGCGCAACATTCTCGGCTATCTCGACATCCGCCTCGACGGCTCGGGCCTGATCGGCGGCGAGAAGCTCGCAACCCGGCTCGAAGCGTCGATCGGCCAGACCCTGATCGAGGACCTGCCGATGAAATACGCCTCGGTCGCGACCGAGGTCCGCACCGGCCACGAGATCTGGCTGACGCGCGGACGCCTGATCGAGGCGATGCGCGCCTCTTATGCCCTGCCCGGCATCTTCTCACCGGTGATGGTCGGCGACCGCTGGCTGGTCGACGGCGCGCTGGTGAACCCGGTGCCGGTTTCGGCGGCCCGCGCGCTCGGCGCCGAGATCGTCATCGCCGTCAATCTGTCCAGCGACATCTTCACCCATTCGACGACGATCTATCAGCACGGCGCGATGCCCTCACAGGCCGCCCCTGTGACAACGGAGACCCCGGCCAAGCGGCGGTTTCCGCGCTTCTTCTCGCCGGAGAAAACCGTCAAGCGCGAGTTCTTCGGCACCGCCGGTCGTCCCGGCATCTCCTCGGTGATGGTGGATGCCTTCAACATCATGCAGGACCGCATCACCCGCGCGCGGCTCGCCGGCGATCCGCCCGACCTGCTGATCACGCCGCGCCTCGGCCAGTTCGGCTGGTTCGATTTCCATCGTGCCGAGGAGCTGATTACGCATGGTGCGCGCGCTGCCGAACGCGCACTGGAGTCGATCCAGGAGACCATCGACGTGCTGGCGGCGGCGCCCGAAGGGGCTCCGCCGAAAGCGGTCGAATAAGCTCAGCGAGTAAGAAGGGACGTAACAGGCTTGCTCAGGCGGTCTTGATGTAGTCGCGCAGGGCCTCCTGCTCGGATTCGTATTCCTGCACGCGGCGCTTGACGATGTCGCCGATCGAGATCAGCCCGACCACCTTGCCGTTGTCGAGGACCGGCAGGTGCCGGAACTTACCGGTGGTCATCATCTCCATCAGTTCGGCGACCGTGTCGGTCTCCTTGCAGGTCACGACCTTGCGGGTCATGACGCTCGAGACGGCCTCCTCCAGCACGCCGGCGCCGCGCTCACCGAGCACGCGCACGATGTCGCGCTCGGACAGGATGCCCTCGAGCCGGCTCTGGTCCATGACCAGCACCGCGCCGATCTTCTTCTCGGCCAGCAACTTCACCGCAGCCGCGAGCTTCGCGTCGGGCGCGACGCTCATGATCTGGTGGCCCTTGGTGTTGAGAATCGAACGTACCGTCATTGTCGCCTCCCTGAATCGGATCCGTCCGCTTTGCGCGGTCCGGACTTGTTCGCGAGTCTTCAACTAACAGTTTCGGCGCCGGTTTCACGCTCAGGCGCTTTGCGAAGCATCACTTCTACGGGCTTGTCGCTTCGGAACATTCTTCACGAGAATGATGGATGAATTCAGGCCGCGCCGCAAGCGCCGCTTCAAATACCGTCTGTAATGTCCTGTGATGACGCATCCGCAGCATCGCTTCGCACACGCGGCACGGGATCGAACAGCGCGAACAGCAACAGTCCTGCGAAGAAGCCGCCGATATGCGCCTCCCAGGCCACGCCCGCACTTTCGCCCTCGACGCCGATCGCGCCGACGCCGAAGATGATGTTGAGGGCGAACCACACCGCCAGGAAGCCGACGATCCGCCGGTCGCGCAGCGCCTGCAACAGCGGCAGCGCCGGAACCTTGGCGGCGGTATCGGCATCCGAACGGTTGAACGACAGAAAGCTGCCGCGCACGAAGGCGAACCGGATCGCCGCCGCCATGGCGCCCGACACCGAGGCCGAGGCGCCGATCATCGGCACCACCGCGTGCTCGTGGGTGACGAGATGGGCGAGCGCCCCGGCGGCGGCCGTCACCGCTAGGAACACGAAGAAGCGCACTGCTCCGAAACGCCGCGCCAGCGCACTGCCGAACGGCAGCAGCCACAGCACGTTGAAGGCAAGATGGGTGAGATTGGCATGCAGCAGCGAATAGGTGACGAAGGTCCAGACCTTGGCACCGCTGCCGCCGTCGAACGGCAAATTGACCAGCGAGGAATCGTAGCGCTTCGGGATGAAGCCGAAGACGTCGATGGTCCAGTTCTCCAGCTCCGGCGGCAGCAGCACCCGCAGATGGATCAGCGCGAGCAGGACAACATAGGCAGTCAGCGGCAGCGGCAGCGTCAGCATCGGCTCGCGCGGGGCCGGTTCGACGACCGGTTGATCTGACGGTGGTTGTGGCGGGGAATCCAAGGCGGTTTCGCTTTCAGGCGCGATCGAAGCAACAGGCTTTGGAGATAGTCGCCTTTACGGGCCTTGCGCAAGTGCACAAAAGGAAAAGGCAGGGCCCTGGGAAAGCCCTGCCTGTCCGTGTCGATCTTGCCGGCCGCTAAAGCGCGTTGCCGCGCATTAGGCTGTTATTTGAGCATGATCTTGCCGGAAAACCGCGACGCACTTTTCCGGATCATGCTGCGGAGGAACAAGGAGTATCCCCACCCCTCCCCGCGACCAGTGACCAAACTGTTTGACGCCCGTGTACAGGCCTCGCTGAGAACCTGGAAGAAAGCGGCGAGGCTTGCGACCGCGATCACCATAGCAGCCGCGGGACGTACGCAAAGCGCATAGTTAATTTAACGTTAACGACGCAAAGCCAGCCCCGACTGGGTCGAAAAGGCCTGCGCGGCATGGACGCTGCAATTCCCCTCCTGCACAACAACACAGGGATCTCAGGTGCACTGAAGCGGGACAGCTTTGTCCCACATGGTGCTGCCCCGGGGTGAGCGTTCAGTCATGAAACATCCGTCGAGCCGCGCGTTCTTCGTGTATTGGGACAAGAAGCGCGGCACTGCGCGGGCACCTGACAGGTCCGACGTCGACCCGGCCGCCGTTCGCGAGCTGCTCGGCGACATCTTCGTCCTGTCCTGCGAGCCGAAAACCGGCTTTCCGTTCCGCGTCGCCGGCACCCGCGTCTGCGCGCTCGCCGGCCTCGACCTCAAGGACCAAAGCTTTGCTGTGCTGTTCACCGAGGCGAGCCGCGGCGAGATCGAAGAGATCGCAACCGTCGTCGCCGACGAGACGCTCGGCGCGATCGCCGGCCTCACTGCGCTCCGCGAGGACGGCAGCAAGGCCCATCTCGAGCTTTTGCTGCTGCCCTTCAACGCCCGCCCGCATACGCCGGTGAGCGTGACCGGCGTGCTCGCGCCGTTCGACGACGAATGCGGGGCACTCGGCCCGTTCACCGTCACCTCGTGGCGCTATCTGCACCAGCCGGAGAAACTATTGCCGCGCGCGATCCGCAAATTGCAGGTCGCCCGTGGGCTCATGGTGTATGAGGGGCTGCGTTAGGCAGCCTCACCCATTGAGCTTACGGCATCGCCAGATGCCAGGCGCCGTTCAGGAATCCGTCGCCAGTGATGTCACCTGGCTTGATGTCCTTGGCGAAGGTGTAGAGCGGCTTGCCCTTGTGGGCCCACTGCTTGGAGCCGTCGTCGCGGCTGACGATGGAGTAGCCGTCGCCGGCGGCGTCGCTGGCCTCGGCCTTCAGCGCCGGCCAGTTTGTCGCACAAGGTCCGTTGCAGGCCGACTTGCCGTCCATGTCCTTGTCGAAGGTGTAGAGCGACATGCCCTTGGCGTCGGTGAGCACGTTGCCCTTGTCGGTCTTGCCGGTCTTGGTCGGCGGTGCCGCGAACGCTGCGGAGGTGATCGCAAGGGACGCAACGAGCGTGAGCGCGAGGCGGATCGAGGATGTCGTCATGGTGTCTCCTGTCATGCAATTGGCTTGCAAATTTGGTTCTGCAAATCTGGCTTGCATGGGTAGGACGCCGCACCGCGCGCACTATTCCCTCGAACGCGAGCAAAGATATTTTGGCTGCGCGCGCCAGCACGACGGAATAAATTGCTTTGGTTGAAACGGAACACTCAAGATGAGCAAGCCGCATTGGCGCCGCGCGCACGCCGGAGACCTGCTCGCGATCAGCACGATCGCGGCGCGGATTCATCCCGATCTTCCCGAGCGCCCCGAAGTGTTTGCAGAGAAGATGCGGCTTTATCCGGACGGCTGCCGCGTGCTCGCCGCAAGCGCAGATGTCGCAGGCTATGGCCTCGCGCATCCCTGGATGCAACACCATATCCCGCCGCTCGACGACTTTCTCGACCAATTGCCCAACGCGGCGGACTGCCTCTACGTGCACGACGTCGCCGTGCTGCCCGACCATCGCGGCGGCGTGGCGCGCGCTTATGTCGCCACGATCGAAGGGCTGGCGCGATCGTCAGGCATCGCTATGCTTGCACTGGTCTCCGTCTACGAAACGCGCGCGTTGTGGGAGCGGCTTGGCTTCCGGCCCGTCACAGCGGATGCGGCGCCGCACGCCAAGCTCGCACCCTATGGCGCGGGCGCCACCTATATGCTGCGCGACCTCGCCAAGTAGCCGCCCGTCCCTCACGCGGGCGTGAAGCCAAGCCTCGAACCGGTTTGGATCAGCCCCCGTCGAAGGACTGTGCGAGCCGTTCCGGTCTCGCCGAACCGAGGCTGGAGAATTCCCATGAAACTCACATTGCCTAGAGTGGCTTTGATTGCATTCGTTGCGACGACCGCGTTCACCGCAACCCGTGCCAACGCGTTGCAGTTCCGCAGCTATGGTTGCGACGTCGCCTTCTTCGAAGGCTGCGGGATCGAAGGGCCGCAGCAGAGCGGACGACACCCCGTCATTCGCATCGACACGTCGCCCACCTACATGAAGCAGACCGATCCCCGCTACAATTCGGCGATGCGGGACGCCGGCGGTGGCGGCGGAGGTGGTGGTGGCGGAGGTGGCGGAGGTGGCGGCGGCCGCTGAGCTCACAGCTGATTTTTCAGATGATGTCGCCGGTGCAATCCGGCGGCATCATTGCTGTCTGCCCTGGCGGGTGGCAGTTCAACCGCGGTGCTTCTTCTTACCCTTCTTGCCGGACGCACCCGGCCATTCGGTGACCGACGGCGCATATTTGGCGTCACCGGATTTGTCTCCGAATTTCTTGTTCTTCTTCCCGAACGCCGGCTTGCCGAATTTCCCGTCTTCGTGAGACTTAACGTGAGGCTTGGCGTGTGGTTTGCCCTGGTGCTTGCCCTCCGGCTTTCCCCGCGGTCTGTCGTGCTGCTTCGGCTCGTTCGTCTTCCAGGGATTGTCGCGGCGGCGAACAGCATGATCGTCGTCACCTTCATCGCGCTGCGGAGCGCGTGCGCGCTTCTCTGCCGGCGCCTGCCCTTGTGCTTGCGGCGCACCCGTCATCGCCTCGATGCGGATGCTGTCTTCCTTGTCCGGGCGCTTGACCTTGGCGGCGAAGGATTCCGCGACGCGCTCGGAAATCTCGAACTCGGTGGTGGTGTCCATGACCTTGATCGCGCCGATGTCGTGCTTGTCGATGCCGCCGCGGCGGCAGATCATCGGCAGCAGCCAGCGCGCTTCCGCGTTCTTTTTTCGTCCGATGGCGGCCCGGAACCAGACGGTGGGCTCCCCCATGCCGTGCTTCGGCGACGATTTCCCCGATTTGGGACGAGGCCTCTCGGACCGATCGTCGCGCGGCGTGCGATCGTCCCGGCCGCGATCATCACGCGGCCGGCTGCTCCGCTCGCCGGGATCGAGGATGTCTTCGGGCGACGGCAGTCGCGCGCGGTAAAGCCGCGCCAGCGCCGCGGCGATATCCTCGGCCGACCGCTCGGCCAGCAACGCCTGCGCCAGCACCAGATCGTCGCCGGTCGTTTCCTCGGTAAACAGCACGTCCTTCATGCGCTCATGATCGAGCTTGCGAATTTCCTCCGCCTGGGGTGCCGTGCCCCAGACCGCGTCGATACCGGACACATTCAGCAGCACCTCCGCGCGCCGTCGTCGCACGGGCGGCACCAGCAGGACGCTCGTCCCCTTTCGGCCCGCACGCCCGGTGCGGCCGGAGCGGTGCTGCATGACCTCCGGATCGTTCGGCAGATCGGCGTGAATGACGAGGTCGAGGCTCGGCAGGTCGATGCCACGGGCGGCGACGTCGGTCGCCACGCAGACACGGGACCGTCCGTCCCGCAACGACTGGAGCGCCGTGGTGCGCTCGTTCTGGGTCAATTCGCCGGAGAGAGCGACCACGGAGAAACCACGCTCCAGCAACGCTGCCTGCAAATGCCTGACGGCATCGCGGGTGTTGCAGAATACCAGCGCGCTCGGCGACTCGTAGAAGCGCAGCACGTTGACGACCGCATGCTCGACATCACCGGGAGCAACCCGGATGGCGCGATATTCGATATCGGCGTGACCGCCCTCGTCGCCCGCGACCTCGATCCGAAACGCCTGTTGCTGATACTGCTTGGCCAGCGCCACGATACCGCGCGGAAATGTCGCCGAGAACAACAAGGTGCGGCGCGTATCCGGCGTGGTCTTGAGGATGAACTCCATGTCCTCGCGAAAGCCGAGATTGAGCATCTCGTCGGCCTCGTCGAGGACGACGACCTTCAATTCCGAGATGTCGAGACGGCCGCGCCGCAGATGGTCGCACAAACGGCCGGGCGTGCCGACGACGATGTGGGCACCCGCGGCAAGCTCGCGCTGCTCGCGGCGCGGGTCCATGCCGCCAACACAGGAGACGACGCGCGCTCGGGCATGCTCATAGAGCCATGTGAGCTCGCGTTGGACCTGCAAGGCGAGCTCGCGGGTCGGCGCGACGATCAGGGCCAGAGGGGCTGCGGCCTGCTCGAACCGCTCGGCACCATCGAGCAGGTCCTTGGCCATGGCCAACCCGTAAGCGACGGTCTTGCCCGAGCCGGTCTGGGCCGAAACAAGCAGGTCGCGGTCGACGGCATCCTCGCCGAGGACGGCGAGCTGAACCGGGGTCGGTGAATCGTAATTGCGCTCGGCCAAGGCACGGGCGAGCGGCTGACTTGTGGTCGGAAAGGACACGAGATTGAAAAACCTTGGTTGGTCCAGGCGCGGAACGTTCTGCCGCAAGACCTGAAGCTTACATGTGCGGCCGTTGGCCCGGCCGCATGCTGGCGATTTGGATTTCGGGGCTCTTTACGCCAGGCGCTCGCAAATCACCATGCCTATGATGCATGGCTACGCAGAAAGACGCGCTTTGAGCGGCAGGTTACAGGGGATTTTTACGGCCATCTCCCTTAACCTTGACGAGACCTGCCAATCCAGGATCGACCGCGTGACCTCATCCGTCGAACGCCAGTGTGGCGACTGCACGCTCTGCTGCAAGGTGATGGCCATCGAGACACTGGCAAAGCCGGCAAGTTTGTGGTGCCCGCATTGCAGCCCCGGTCACGGCTGCGCGATCTATGCCGGGCGACCGGATGAATGCGCGAGTTTTAGCTGCCTTTGGCTCGTGAACGATCTTCTCGACCAACGATGGAAGCCGAGCCGGTCAAAGCTTGTCCTGACCACCTCGGAGGATGGCCTCGAGATCCGATGCGACCCTGGCTTTCCCAATGCCTGGCGCAAGGAGCCCTACGCCACCGAGATCCGCGCCTGGGCCGAGGAAGGCGAGCGCAACGACATGACGGTGGTCGTGACCGTCGGCCAGCGCATGATCCTCGTCACGCCGGATCGCGAATTCGATCTCGGGATCGTCGGACCGAATGAGCGCATCGTGCGGGAGCTGGAAGGCACGAAAGTGGTGGGGGCGACGGTGGTGAAGGCGAGCGAGATATGACGCTCTCCAACACTTGCCAGTCCCAAACCCTTGCCAGCCAACCCTTGCCGGTCCAGCGGCTCGATCCCAAATCGTTTCTCGACCGGATCAAGCGACGGGGATGAACATGAGCGACAAGATATCGTTGGCCGACAAGCTGTCGACTTTCCACGACCATTGGTCGCCGCGCACGATCACGACCTTCAACGATTGCGACGTGATGGTGGTGAAGGTGATGGGTGAATTCACCTGGCACAAGCACGAGGACACCGACGATTTCTTCCTGGTGCTGAAGGGCATTCTGGACATCGAGTTGCGCGACCGCACCGTGACGCTCGGACCGGGCGAACTCTATGTCGTGCCCAAAGGGTTCGAGCATCGGCCTGTGGCACGCGAGGAGGTTCATCTCCTGCTGATCGAGCCGACGGGCACGCCGAACACCGGCGACAAGGCCACAGCTGCGGCGCGCAAGCTGGCATAAAGGCGCGGTTCTAGTCCCTGCGGTTCTAATCCCTGGAGGTCACGAGCTTGCTGACACCCCCAGCCAGCCTTGCTCTCGTCCGCGCAACATAGTCTTTCGCCGCGCGGCTCAGGGCGCGGATGGCGCGCCAGGCTTCGGTTGCCTCCAGCCACGCCCTCATCTCGGTGAACTTCCCGTAACCCCACGCGAACGCCGGAATCCGCATCAGCTTGTCACGCGTGAGATGGAACAGGCGTTCGACCAGCACCAGCTTGAGCAGCTCGCAGCCGACAAACGCCGCCACACCGCTCAGGAACTGACCGGTCGCGACGAGGTATGCGGCCACCGGCTTGATCGGCTCCAGAATGATCACGGGCACGGAGAACAGCGCCAGCGAAGGGTAAGGCGGCAGCGATTTGATCCAGGCGCGCAACCACTTGAATTCGAAATGCCGCGCAAGCCAATGGGAGATTGGCATCGCCACGGCCATGAACACCGCATCGACCAGGAAGTAGATGGCAGCCAGGATGTAGGTGACGGGTTTCAGGATGCGCTTCACAACTGTTCTCCCGCACAGTGAAAGCGGGAACCCCGGCCTAAGTTTCACCTTCGTGCGGGTATCTCGGGGATTATTGATGGAACTTTTAAGGCGGACGGCGCCATGCCTGCCTTCGTCCTGTCACTCCACCAGCTCCGGCCACGGCACGATCGTCGACTTCACCGTCTTCATCGCGACGGCATCCTTCACCGCCTGTGCGACGCCGGCCTCCGTGAACGGATAGATCGTCTGCATCTTCAGCCAAGGATATTTGTTGCGCGTTCGGTAAAGCATGTCGACGCCGAGCGGCAGATCATTCGCGGTAAAGCCCCAGGAGCCGAGCAAATTGAGGTCCTTGGTGCAGATGCGATGCCATGACGTCTCGATCGAGCCGGCATCAGTGAACTGGCCCATCTCGACATAGGTGCCGCCGTCACGCAGCATCTCGATGCCTTCGGGGCCGGCTGAGGGGTGGCCCGAACAATCCATCACCAGGTCGGCGCCAAAATGGCCTACGATCTCGCGGACGCGTGCGATGCGGTCTTGCGGCGATGTGAGCTCCTCGATGTTCACGGTGGCTTCGGCGCCGAACGCGCGGGCGAGCTTGAGGCGCGGCTCCTCCGGCGCGCCGACGCAGATCACGCGCCCTGCTCCCATCTCCTTTGCAGCGGCGACCGCCAGAATGCCGATCGGGCCGGAGCCCTGGATCACCACCGCGTCGCCCCAACTGAAGCCGCCAGCGCGGCTCGCGCGGTTGAAGGCGCGAATGCACGAGGTCAGCGGCTCCGACAGCGCGCCGAGCCGCAGCGACATGTCGTCGGGCAGCTTGTAGATCTTGGTGCCCGGCAGCATGTCGAGATCGACATAGACATATTCGGCCCAGCCGCCCCACATATGCGGCGCCTTGTCGAAGCCGAGATAGCGGCCGTAATAGACCGGCGTCAGGCACTTGTTGGCAGTCTGCGGATAATGGATGCAGTAATAGCAGCGCCCACACGGCATCAGCGGCGGAATCATCACCTTCGATCCGACGTGAAGCGGCTTGCTCATGAAGTCTTCGGTGAACGCGTCGCCGCATTCGACGATGACACCGCCGAGCTCGTGCCCGAGCGTGAACGGCCAGGGCAGCGGTTTCGGCCAATGACCTTTCAGGATATGCAGATCGGTGCCGCAGACGCCGCACGCGCCGATCTTGATCAGGGCAGCCTTGCTGCCGACCTTGGGCCACGGCACGGTGCGAATGACGGGGTCAGTGCCCGGCCCGGCGTGCGTGCAGACGCGGATTGATTCCATGGTGTGTCCTCGATGCCCGTCTTATGTTGATGGTGCGGGCTGAGGGGAAACGTATGTGAGGGGCGCGGTGATGCCAAGCGCTGCGGGAATTCGTAGGGTGGGTTAGACAGCGTAACCCACCATTCCTCCGAGGAACGAAAAAAGAGGTGGGTTACGCTGTCGCTAACTAACCCACCCTACGAAGCCACTGCGACCAGCCGGATTGTGTCGGCCACCGAACTGACGAACCCATAGGTCATTCGCTATGATCCGGGGCTCAGGCGCGTAGTGTCCGATTATCATGCAGCGGAAGCGATCCAGACCGCATTCGTTCGAAAGCCAGATAGCCGCCGAAAGGGCGCGCCTGGAAGCACGGGCTGCCGCCCTCCAGCACAGTCCCGAGAAGGATGCGCTGCTGAAGAAGATCAGGCAGCTCGAGACCGCCGCTCACATCAACGAATGGCTGACGTCGCCCGGCCTCAAATCGCCAAGCTAGGTGAGCGTTGCTTCCTGCTCGACCAGCGTCTTGTAGCACTCGCAGGACAGCCGCTCGAGCGCGGGCCGATCGAGGATCGTGATGACGCCCCGGGTATAGGCGATGACGCCCTTGTCCTGGATCTTGCGGGCGACCTCCGTGACCGACGTTCGGCGCACGCCGAGCATCTCCGCCAGCAACTCGTGCGTCAATGTCAGGGTATCGCCTGCTGCGCGGTCGGCCGATTGCAGGAGCCACCGGCAAAAACGTTCCTCGATCGGGTGCAGCGCATTGCATGCGGCGGTGACGCGCGCCTGCGTCAGCATCACCTCGTTGTAGCGTATGCAGACGTCGCGAAGCGCAGCACTTGCCGCAACCGCGCGCCGGAACGACGTTGAGGGGATCCTGCTTGCGAACGCCGGCAATTGGGCCGTGGCGCGAACCAGCGACTTGTACAGACCGAGCCCCGCCATCGCACCAACCACGCCCTCGCGGCCCACGGTCGCGGTTTCGATGGCCTTGCCGTCACGCATCACGGCGAGCAACGAGAACATGCCGTTGTGCGGGAAGTAAACCTGGTCCACCTCGGCGCCGGCCTCGTGGACGACTTCACCCTGCGGTATCGACACCTGGGTCAAATGCCCGGCGAGCACGTCGAAATCCCTGCGCGGCAACGACGCAAGTAACTTGTTGTCCAGCGGACTGGTCGAAGGTGCGTGCAATTGCGGCTTTCCGGCCCGTCGGTCGGGTGGTGATACCGCAGGGGGATGGATGCGCGCTCCGAGGGGACGCTCCGCGGGAATGCCTGATACTAGGATCGGCGCGAGGCCCTTGTCGGTCCGGTAACTGCCTTCGGGGCGACCGAACAGGCTCGCTCGCAAGCCGGGAAATATAGCCTGTTTCGGCACCATTGTCTGGTTTATATGCTTGCTTGCCTCCCAATACGTCCGGTCCATGACATAAGCGGCAACGCTCCTAGTGTGCGGCATCTTGGGTCATCACGCCTGACACGGATGCCAAATTCCCTACAAATTCCAGCCTTTTGCCAGATTGACCCGGAACGAAGCTCCTGATTGTATGTTCGCCCAGTGTCATCGCCTATGTCCGGTACAAGACGTAGGAAGTGGATGAAGCGCACCTGCGCCAGGATGCAGGTCTCAAAGCGCAAATCAGCAAAATCGCAGCGAGGTCACTGATGCAGCCCCAAGCACGTGGCCGGCCCGTCGTGCTCGTTGTCGAGGACGAGCCGCTGCTTCGGCAGGCGGCCGTCCTGACGATTGAAGACGCAGGATTCGACGCCCTGGAAGCAGGCACCGGGTCGGAGGCCATTTCAATACTCGAAAAGCGAAGTGACACCTGGGTCGTGTTCACCGACGTCCAAATTCCCGGTTCGATCGACGGCCTTCAACTCGCCCATCTGATCCGCGTGCGTTGGCCGCCCATCAAGATCATTGCAACGTCCGGCCAGCTCAGGTTGCGTGAGGACGACCTCCCGGTGGGTGGACGATATCTGCACAAGCCTTACAGCGTCTTCGACCTCGTCCACATTCTGAAGGGGTGGATTGGCCAGTAGCACACGTCGATCATGCTGCTGCGCAGGGAGGGAGCGCGGTCGAAGCCCGTTGACACAATCGGTCCAGCCTCGCACGCTCGCCGGCGGCGGCTGGGGAGATGGGGTGTTGCGCAATCGCTGGGCCATTCTTGCGATCCTGTTCGTCGTTCGCCTCACCATTGCGTTCCAGTTCCAGAGCGTGGCCGCGGTCGCGCCGCTCCTGGAGAAGACGTTCGGCGTTGGGCTCGCCGATATCGGCCTCCTGATCGGGCTCTATTTCACCCCGGGTATCGTGCTGGCGCTGCCCGGCGGCGCGATCGGCCGGAGGTTTGGCGACAAGCCGACGACGATCGCGGCCCTGCTGCTGATGACGGCCGGCAGCCTCGTCATGGCGACCACTGACATCTGGGGCTTGCAGATGGCCGGACGGCTCGCCTCCGGCGCTGGCGGCGTGCTGCTGACGGTGCAGCTCACCAAGATGGGCGCCGACTGGTTCGCCGGAAAGGAGATCGCAACCGCCATGGCGATCTTCGTCAGCTCCTGGCCAACGGGCGTGGCGATCTCGCTGCTGGTGCTGCCGGCGATCGGCATCGCCCATGGCGCCGGCACGGTATTCCTGGCGGCGGCTGCGCTGACGGTGGTCGGCATCGTGCTGATCGCTCTCTATCAGCCGCCCACGACAGCCATCGCGACGGCGGCCGCCTCGGCGCGGCTCGATCCCCTCGCGCTGTTGGCAGTGGTCGTCGCAGGCCTGATCTGGGGCCTCTTTAATGTCGGCTTCGCCATGATCTTCTCGTTCGGCCCCTCGCTCCTGGCCGAGCGCGGCTGGAGCATCGCGGCGGCAGGCTCCGCGATCAGCCTCGTGCTGTGGCTGTCGGTGATCTCGGTGCCGGCGGGCGGCCTCATCGCCGACCGGACCGGGCGGCCGCTGACACTCGCGGTTGCGGCGAGCCTTGCGGTCGCATTGCTGCTGGCGTGGCTGCCGCGGTCCGACGCGGTGATCCCGATCCTCGTCCTGATCGGCCTGGTCAGCGGCCATCCGGCCGGGCCGATCATGAGTCTGCCGGCCCGCGTGCTCGCCCCGGCGACGCGGGCGATCGGGATGGGCATGTTCTACACCCTCTTCTATGCCGCGATGATGCTGGGTCCGGCTATCGCAGGCCGGCTGGCCAAATCGGCCGGAACGGCCGCGGTCGCGCTCGATCTCGGTGCGCTGGCCGTGCTCGCCTGCCCGCCGCTGATGTGGCTTTTTGAACGCATTGCGTCGGTCCGTCATCGCCGCGCCAGATCATAACGCGGCATTAACCCTGTGCACCTTAGGGTCGTCCCGGACTCCGCCCGGGCGGGGGGTCGGGTAGTGAAAATGGCGTTGGCGAACAAAAAATTTCTTCCGGCCGCCGAGGAACGTCGGCGCTTCCAGCGGGTGAAGGTGCACCTGCTCGGCCGCTACATGCTGCCTGACCGCCGTGAATTCCCCTGCCAGGTGATCAACATGTCGCCCGGCGGGCTCGCACTGCTGGCGCCCGGCATCGGCAATGTCGGCGACCGCGTGGTCGCCTATCTCGACCATATCGGCCGGGTCGAGGGCAAGATCACCCGGATCATCGACAACGGCTTCGCCATGACGGTCGGCGCGACGCCGCGCAAGCGCGACAAGCTCGCGGCTCAGCTGACCTGGCTCGCCAACCGCGACATCCTCAATCTGCCGGAGGACCGCCGCCACGACCGTATCGTGCCGCGCAACCCGATCGCGGTGCTGACGCTCGAAGACGGCACCAAGATGACCTGCCGCATCATCGACCTCTCGCTGTCGGGTGCCGCTATTGCCGCGGAGAACCGGCCGCCGCTGAAATCGACGGTTCTGCTCGGCCGGGTGCAGGGCCGCGTGGTCCGAAACATCGAGGACGGCTTCGCGCTGGAGTTCTTGCACTCGCAGCCGATCGAGACTCTCGAAGAGAGCGTTACCGCGCGGTAAAGCGCGACCACGCTAAAACCCCTGCTTTTCCAGCCTCAAAGGCGGCCTCCGCAATGCGGACGCGACCTTTTCACGCGTGGTGGCGGCCTCGGGCGGGTTAACGCGCGGCCGGTTCGCAGGCAAAACAGCGGCTCCGCCAGCGTTTCCGCGTTAATCGCTAAAATTTGAATCAATTACAGTATTCTCGAATTTTACTTGAATTCTACTCAAGTATAAATCGAATTAGCCGCACGTTTTACTTGTATTCGTCTCGACTTGACTTGGCCGACTTAGCGGCAACTCAAAAGCTCCGTGCGAAATGTGGTCCCAACAAGAAACGGGGGCCGCAATGTTGGACTTCAGGGGACAGGGGAAGGGATTGGCGCTTGCCGCCATGCTCTTCGGGATCAGCGCGACAGCGCAGGCCGGTGAAAGCCGTCTGCTCTACGCAAGCCTCGGCGACACCACGCGTGCGCCGATCGGCTGGGTCGAGTTTTGTGCAGAGAATACCGCTCAGTGTCAGAGCGGGCCGACGCAGCCGCGCGACATCGTGATGTCGCAGACCGCGTGGCGCGACCTGACCAAGGTCAATCGCTGGGTCAACGAGACCATCAAGCCTTTGACCGACCAGGACCACTGGGGCGTGATCGAGAAATGGTCGCTGCCGACCGACGGTTACGGCGACTGTGAAGACTACGTGCTGTTGAAGCGCAAGATGCTGATGGATGCCGGATGGCCGCGCGAGGCCCTGCTCATCACCGTCGTGCGCGACAAGAAGAATGAAGGACACGCGGTGCTGACGGTGAAGACCGACAAGGGCGAGTTCGTTCTCGACAATCAGAACGAGAACGTCGTTGCCTGGACGGAGACCGGCTACCGCTTCGTCAAGCGCCAGTCGCAGAGCGATCCCAACGTCTGGGTCTCGCTGGGCGATACCAAGCCGGCAGTGTCCACCGCCAGCGCCCGAGATCAGTAGTCAACAAGGAGTTACGCGACCCGGTCACATCCCCACCCCTCCCCGTCCCAGACCGGTTCGCGCGCGGCCAGCCATCCCCCAATGGCTGGCCGCAACTTTTTGGGTGACTTGCATTCGCGAGGCGCAATCGACGTGCGCTCTTGTCAGCGCGCCAAGGCGTTCTTGTAGACCTTGCCGTCCTTCATGATCACCACGAAATTCTTCGCGGGATCCTCGACGAGAGCGATGTTGTCGAGCGGATTGCCGTCGACCAGGAGGAGATCGGCGAACGCGCCCTCTTCAACCACACCGAGCTTGCCCGGATAAGGATTGCGCGGACCCGACAGGCCCAGGAGTTCGGCATTGGTCGACGTCGCCATGATCAACGCTTCGGCCGGCGTGTACCAGCGCGTCAGCGCGGCCAGCATCGAGCCCTGCTTTTCCGCGAGCGCCTTCGAGAACAGGATGTCGGTGCCGAAGGCGGTCTTGAGGTGATATTTTTTCGCGAGCGCATAGACGCGATCGGTGCCGGCGACCACCTGCCGCATCTTGTCCAGCTCCGCCGGCCCGAGCGCGGCGGCGCCGGAGAGATCCAGGAACGGCTGCGTGCTGAGCCAGATTCTCTTCTCCGCCATCAATTTTGCGCTGGCCTCGTCCATGAGGTGACCGTGCTCGATGCACCTGACGCCGGCTGCAATCGAGCGTTGGATCGCCACCGGTGTATAGGCGTGCGTGGCAACGTAGGTGCCCCAATTGTCGGCGGCCTCGACGGCGGCGCGCAGCTCAGGCTCGGTGAAGGTGGAGACATCCAACGGGCTGAAGGGCGAGGCCACGCCTCCGCCCGCGGTGAGCTTGACCTGCGAGGCGCCCTGCATCAGCTGCTCGCGTGCGCGGACGCGAACCTCGTCGGGGCTGTCGGCGACCATGCTGCCGCCGATCCGCTCCATGCGGCTCAGCATGCCGCCGATGGTTCGCGGCAAATCGGAAAGCTGGCGGAAGTCACCATGCCCGCCGGTGATGGTGATCATGGCGCCCGACGGATAGATGCGCGGACCGGCGACGAGGTCCTCGTCGATGGCCTGCTTGAGGCCGAAGCTCGGCCCGCCCATGTCGCGCACGGTGGTAAAGCCGCGCATCAGCGTCGCGGTCGCTTCGCTCGCGGCGAGCAGATTGTTGTAGCCGATATCGCCCGCAAGGGCTGCCATCGGCGTCGGCCGCACCAGCATTGCGTGCCAGTGCGCATCGATCAGTCCCGGCATCAACACGCGGCCGTCGCCGTCGATCACCTGGCCGGTGGCCGCGAGGCCCGCGGTCGAGATCTTCTCGATCTTTCCATTCCTGACGAAGACATGGGACGCAGCTGAGAGCGTCCCGTTCTTTCCGTCGAAGATCTTGACGTTGCGGAACAGGACAGCGGAGTCCTGCTGGCCCGGCGCAGGCGACGCGCCGCAGACGATCGCTGCAAGCAAGACGGCGAGCCCGCCCCGGATCCTCAAACCCCACATGTCCGCTCTCCGTGCCGGTGCTCCGTTACGCTGTCGCGGCCACGGGCCGCCAGGCCAAGGTCAGCCAGCCGATCCCGTGCGACAACAGATCGATGCCGAGCAGCAGTCCCAGCACCCAGAGCCCGGTCATCGGAAAACCGGTGAGGATGATGAGACCGGCGAGCACGCCGAACAGCCCGGATGCCAGCATGATCCATCCGCCCTGCTCCCGGCGGCCAATGCCGATCAGCATCCGCACCACGCCGGAGACGAGAAGCGCCAAGCCAAGTGCATAGGTCAGCAGCAGCGCGCCGGTCAGCGGCTGGCTGACGAGAACGACGCCGAAGGCGATGTAGAGAATGCCGAGCACCACCTGCCAGACGAAACCGCCCCAGCCCTTGGTCCAGAACGCGTGGAATATCTCGAAGGCGCCGGCGGCGATCGCCATCCAGCCGATGAACAGTGCGCTGATCACGGTGAAGAACGCAAGGTCGCCCAGCACCATCAGCCCCGTGAACACCATGAAGAGACCGAGCAGGACGCACACCCAGCGGGGCGGTTGCGGCAGGCCGGTTGCGCCCATCGGCGCGCTGTGATCGTACGTCGTCATGTCATCCTCCCTCGGTTAACGCCAACGCCAGCCGCAATGGCGGCGGCCACGATGCCACCAGCACACCCAGCGCCGGCGCCGACGATGCACCGGCGGGCGCGGGCGATGCGGCGGACGATGAGGTGGACGATGGGCTGGTGCCGGTAACGGACGGACTGTTTGCGCATAGGTGCGATCGGCGCCTTCGCCTCTGCTCGGAGCCGGCTGATCGGCCGGCGTGACCTCCGGCAAGGCGGTGGCATCCTGCGGCCACAGGCTTGCGCCTGCGCTCGCGAGGATCACGCCTCCCAACATCATCCGCAGCGCGTCGCGGCGATCCATCTCGCTCACTGATCTCATTTGCGGTTCTCCTTCGAGGGCCCCCGCCGTTCTCTTCAGGTCTTTGCAATGGATTCATCGCCGGGAATCTCGCCCGGCAGGTAATTCGGCAGCCGTCCCGCCGGGATGATCGCGATCAGCGCGAGGCCTGCCATGATCAGAAGCCCGATCTTCAGCGCACGCAACCGCGCCTCGGTGTTCACCCGCACGGCTTCCGCGACCTGCTCCGGTGTTCCGCGAGTGCGTTCCAGCACGGTACGTAGGCGGTCGTTGCTGACGAAGGTGATATTGCCGAGATCGACCTGGGCCTGAAGCTCCGGCGTCAGCACCGGGCTCGCCGTGATCTTGCCGAGCGCAATCGTGCTGAGCAGGCCGACCAGCAGCGCGCCTGCCACCGCCGTCCCGAGCGCTGCGGCGAGGTTTTGCGTGGTGCCGCGCAAGGAGCCGACATCGCCGGCGAGTGCCTTCGGCGATGCCGTCACCAGCACGTTGAACAGCAAGGTCACCAGCGAGCCCTGGCCGATCCCGAACAGGACCAGCCCGAACAGCACGGGGACCTCGCTCCAGTCGTTGCGCACGACGAAGGCAAGCCAGACCAGCGCGATGGTGCAGAGCGCAAAACCGTAGCGGCCGATCTGCCGCGGCGTCAGCCGCTCGTAGAAATTGACGATCAGCATCGCCGAGAAGAACACCGTGAGATTGAACGGCATCATCGCGACCGCGGTCGCGATCGGCGAACGTCCCTGCACGATCTGGATGTAGAGCGGAACAGTGAAATTCAGCGCAGCCTCCAGCGCCACCACTGCGAACAGCGCAAAGACCGCGCAGCGCTCCTCCGGGGAGTCGATCACTTCGAGTGCCAACAACGGCGTCTTGCCGGCGCTTTGCCGCCGGTACGTCCACGTCAGGAAGCCCTGGCCCAGCACGATGCCGCCGACGATCATGATCGGCGCGGGCGAGAGGCCGAGCAGATCGAACGGCGCATTGGCGGTCGCAACCGCAAGGCCCCAGCCGTTCAGATTGTTGAAGCCGAAGCTGATGAGGATGATCGCGCTTGCGGCCAGCGCCACGCCGACGAGGTCGATCTGCACATCGGGCCTGCCGCGATCTGGCTTCAGCCGGAAGCTCATGAGGAAGACGACGGCCGATGCGGCAATCAGGATGCCGAACGCCGGCCGCCAGCCGATGTAGGTGCCGAGCACGCCACCGATCACGAAGGCGAGCACGCCGGCGGCCGCGCGCGCCGAACCGAGCGCGCCAAGCGCGGTTGCCTGCTGGCGGCCGGCATAGTTCTCGGCAATCAGCGCGACGAGCGAGGGCACGATCACCGAACCCGACGCGCCGCAGAGCGCCTGCGCCGAGATCATCACCGTCGCCGTCGGGCTGAACGTCATCATGAGCTGCGAAATGAAGAAGAGAACGACGGCGCCGCGGAACACCTGCAACGCGCCAAAACGCTGAGCCAGCTTGGCGCCGAGCATCACGAAGCCGGCCACCAGCATCGAATAGGCCACGATCCCGGTCGCGACCGTGGTCGGCGCGACGCCGAAACTCGAGACCATGCCGCCCATCGCGACCGGGAGCGAGGCCACGTTGAACGACATGATCATCTGGCCGAGCGCGATCGAAATCATGGGGATCCACGACGCGCGCTCTTCCCGGTGAATGCCGCCGATCGAGATTGTCTGCGTGGCCATGGCGTCCTCCCGGTTGATCGGCGTTGCGATCGGTCGAGCCAAGGGCCCACCGAGCCTTTGCGCATTCATTGTTCCGGTTGCGATACGAATAGATCCATCCCCAGCCGCTGCGACAGGAACTTCGCAGCGAGCTGTCCGCGTACGCTGTTGCCAGCGGTGTCGAGCGGCGGTGCGAAAGTACCGAAGCCGCCCTTGCCAGGCGACACCGCGACAATGCCGCCGCCGATCCCGCTCTTGCCGGGCAGGCCGATATCGTAAAGCCAGTCACCTGATGTCTCGTAAAGCCCGGCGGTGATCATGACGGCAAGCGCGTAATGGCAGACCACCGCATCGACCACACGCTGCTTCGTGACCGGATTGACGCCGCCATCGGCCAACGTCGCGCCCATGACGGCGAGATCGCGGGCGCTCACATTGAGCGAGCACTGCCGCGTGTAGAGATCAGTTGCCTCTTTCGCATCGCAGTAGATGCGGTCGTAGCTCTCCAGGAGGCGTGCGATGCTTCGATTGCGGAAGTTGGTCTCTGACGCTGACGCATAGACTTCTTCATTCAAAGGCAGTTCGCGGCCGGCGAAGCGCGACAATCCGTCGTGGATGAATCTCCACCGCGCCGCGGAAGTCATACCCGGTGCCAGGCTGGTCGTCGCGATCGCGCCGGCATTGACCATCGGATTGGTGCGGCCGCCGCCCTGCTCGATCGCGGCGAGTGAGTTGAACGGAAGCCCGGTCGCGTTCGCGCCAAGCTTCGCACGCGCTTGCTCGGGACCGATCGTCTCGCAGACCAAGGCGAACAGGAATGGCTTCGACACGCTCATGATCGAGAATTCGTAGTCGACGTCGCCGGCGCCGTAGATGCGTCCCCCGGTTCCAACCACGCAGACGCCGAACAACTCGCTCGGAACCCGGGCAAGCGCCGGATAGACCTGCGAATTCTCGCCCTCGCGATTTGACTTGAACCGCCGCTGGGCCTCATTCACCAGCGACTGCACCGTCTCAGAATCCGGCAGATGGCCGGTCGAAACGTAGGCCGTCTCTCGCTCGTCAGCCAGGGGGCGCGCCATGGCACCACTCCACAGAACGGATTCAACTGATGTCAGCTCCGTTCTAGAACTCGACGCTTGCGTGCAAACTGATGCCGATGTCGGCATCGAGTCAATTTGCAACCGCAGCGCGATTATGCAGCCCAGCCATACCGTTCCATGAGAGATGCAATGAGCGCCGACCGAGACGGGAATTTGTGGCAAATGCGTAAGCGCTATTGTCTCGCTTGCATCGAACTCTCATCAAAAGGCAGGCACTGGTTCACACTTATGATCAACGCCAGATTGCAACCAACTTGCGCTGGAGTACGATCCCGCATGGGCTGCGCGATGTGATCCGGGGACAATCGGAAACTCTCGAAAGCAGACCTGATATAAAGTTGACGAGGCGTAACATGGTGGCACAAACGGGCGACGGACATGTCCTGCTCATCAAGAAGCTCGGCGGACTTTTCGCAATCATCATCGGATGCCTGCTGACCGCGGTCGGCGTGACGTTTGAATACGGCGGCACGACTTTCGTCGGCGTTCTCTTCCTGATCCTAGGCACCGGTCTGCTGGTGCTGAAGATCGTCAGGCGCAACGAAGGATCTCCCCTGCAATAGCCGAACGGCGCGGCTCGCTTACGCGCCCAGCACGTCCGCGAGCCGCAGCTCGTCGGCGGCGGGATCCTTCAGGAACAGCTCGGCCTCGATCTCGTCGAGATGCGACAGCATCTGCGCACGCGCGGCCTGCTTGTCGCATTTGCGGATCGCGTTGACGATCTCGGCGTGATGATCGGTGCCGCAGGCCGGCGTGTCGTGGCGGCGATAGAGCAGGATGATCAGCGAGGAGCGCGCGATCAGCTCCTTGAGGAAACTGAGATAGATGCTGTGGCCGCTCATCTCGGCGACGAGCTTGTGAAATTCGCCGGAGAGCCGGACTGACGCCCGCGCGTCGCCGCACAGCTCCGCCTCGCGCTCCTCGGCAAGATGCCGCTGAAGCCGGTCGATCCAGGCCGGCGAGACGGCTTCGCAGGCATGATCCACGATCGCCGGCTCGATCAGCCGGCGCGCCTCGAACACCTCGCGGGCGTCCCCCGGCGTCGGGCGCGCGACGAAGGCGCCGCGGTTCTTCTCGATGTTGATGATGCCCTCATGCGCGAGCTGCTGCAGCGCGGTGCGAACCAGCGTGCGGCTCGCGCCATAGATCTCGCCAATCTCGTCCTCGCCGAGCTTGGTGCCCGGCAGCAGGCGATGCTCGAGGATCGCCGCGGTCACGCCCTCCCTGATCCGGCTGACGCGATCGCTCGCGTCGGGGGCATCGGATGTCGGTCGAGGTTTGGCGGCCATCAGTTCGAGGCGTTGGGTTTGAGGAGCTCGATCGGCGACGTTCGGCCTCGGATGGTAGTCGACGAGTTGTATCCAATCACAGGCGAAACTTTATACAATCTTCGCCCATTTCGTGTGCACATCCCTGCCCGCCCCGTGTGTCGCACGAACGCGCCGGATTCGATCTAACGACCTGACTCCGCTGCACAGTTTTGCGATTCAGCGGATCAGGTGCGGTTGGCACACTCCTTGCGGAGAGAGGCTGAGCATTGCCCTCCTCCGGACACGCCATGGCCACTCCCGCCGCTCTCGAACTGGTCGCCGTCACCAAGCGCTACGACAACACGCTGGCGGTCGATAACGTCAACCTCAAGATCCCGGCCGGCACCTATTGCTGCCTGCTCGGCCCCTCCGGCTGCGGCAAAACCTCGACCTTGCGCATGGTCGCGGGCCACGAGGCGGTCAGCGAGGGCGACATCATCCTCGGGCCGCAGAACGTCACCGACCTTGAGCCCGCCAAGCGCGGCACGGCGATGATGTTCCAATCCTATGCGCTGTTTCCGCATCTGAGCGTGCTCGACAATGTCGCGTTTGCCCTGAAAATGCGCGGCGTCGACCGTGCCGCCAGGCACAAGCGCGCCGGCGAGCTTTTGGAGCTGGTGGCGATGAGCCCCTACGCCGCCCGCCTGCCGGCCCAGCTCTCCGGCGGCCAGCAGCAGCGCGTTGCGCTCGCGCGCGCCCTGATCACCGAGCCGCAGATCCTGCTGCTCGACGAGCCGCTGTCCGCGCTCGATCCGTTCCTGCGGGTCAGGATGCGCGGCGAATTGAAGCGCCTGCAGCGCGAGCTCGGCATCAGCTTCATCCAGGTCACCCACGGCCAGGAAGAGGCGATGGCGCTCGCCGACCACATCGTGGTGATGAACCAGGGCAAGATCGAGCAGCAGGGAAGTGCCCGCGACATCTTCCATCATCCCCGCACCGAATTCGTGGCGCGCTTCATCGGCGGCCACAACGTCATCAGCGACGCCGGCAGCCTCATCGCCGTACGCGCCGATCAGCTCCGCATCAAGCCGGTTGTTGAAGGTGAGTTCGGCGCACCGGCGCTGCTGACCCAGACCGAGTACCAGGGCTCCTACGTCGCCGTCTCGCTCACGCTCGACGACGGCACCGCCCTGTTCTCCCATGTTCCCGAGACCGTGTTCGACGCCCGCCCCTTCCGTCCGGGCGATCGCGTGCTGGCCACCTGGGATCCCGCCAAGGCGCAGCGCCTGCAGTAACGACTTCAGGTAGAAAATGCGCAACACAGAGGAGTGATTGACATGACCGAGACGACCAGGAAGACCGGCGTCAGCCGCCGCACCCTACTCAAGAGCACCGCAGGTCTCGCCGGTCTCGCCGCCGGCTCCGGCGCCATCACCGGCTTTCCTTATGTGATGTCGGCCGAACCGAAGGTGCTGCGCTATCTCGGCACTGCCGTGAACGAGGGCGACGACATCTCCAAGCAGTGCCTGAAGGACACCGGCATCAAGATCGAATACATCACCGCGACCACCGACGACGTCACCAAGCGCGTGATGACCCAGCCGAATTCCTTCGACGTGCTGGACACCGAATATTTCTCGCTGAAGAAGCTGGTGCCGTCGGGCAACATCCTTGCTCTCGATAGCAAGAAGATCAAGGAATTCGACAACATCACGCCGGTGTTCACCAAAGGCGAGACGCCCGGCGGCAAGAAGATCGGCGGCCAAGGCACCGCGCCGTGGAAGGTGCTCTATCTCGAAGGCAAGGACTCCAAGACCTTCTCCAAGACGGCGACCGAGTTCGTCACGCTGATCCCGACCGTCTACAACGCCGACACGCTCGGCATCCGTCCCGACCTGATCAACCGCCCGATCGGCTCGTGGGCCGAGCTGCTCAATCCCGAATTCAAGGGCAAGGCCTCGATCCTCAACATCCCCTCGATCGGCATCATGGATGCCGCGATGGTCGTGGAAGCCACCGGCAAATACAAATACGCCGACAAGGGCAACATGACCAAGGAAGAGATCGATCTCACCATGAAGGTGATGACCGAAGCCAAGAAGGCCGGCCAGTTCCGCGCGTTCTGGAAGGACTTCAACGAGAGCGTCAACCTGATGGCCTCGGGCGAAACCGTGATCCAGTCGATGTGGTCGCCGGCGGTGACCAAAGTCCGCTCGATGGGCATCGCCTGCACCTTCCAGCCGCTCAAGGAAGGCTATCGCTCCTGGGCCTCCGGCTTCTGCGTGTCCAAGGGCGTGTCGGGCGCGAAGCTCGACTGGGCCTACGAGTTCGTCAACTGGTTCCTGTCCGGCTATGCCGGTGCCTATCTCAACCGCCAAGGCTACTATTCCGCCGTGCTCTCGACCGCGAAGGCCAACATGCAGCCTTACGAGTGGGCCTACTGGATGGACGGCAAGCCGGCCGAGAAGGACATCAAGGCGCCCGACGGCTCGCTCTTGGAGAAGGCCGGCGCGGTGCGTGACGGCGGCTCCTATGAGGACCGCATGGGCGCAGTCGCGTGCTGGAACGCCGTGATGGACGAGAACGACTACATGGTCCGCAAGTGGAACGAATTCATCGCCGCGTGATGGATACGTCGGAAGACGTCCTGCAACCGCTATCCCCGGACTTGGTTCGGGGATCGGAGACGGCGCGCCCTGCGAAAGCGGCGCGCCTGTCACCCTCCTTCATCTCCTGGCTTCAGGCCGGGCCGATGATGCTGGTGTTTCTCGCTTTCTTCCTGATCCCGCTCGTCTTCGTCGTCATCGTCTCGTTCTGGGATTACAACGAATATCAATTGCTGCCGGCCTTCTCCGGCCGCGGCTATACCGACACGTTCGAAGGCTGCCTCGCGCAGCTCCCCGATCTCTGCACGATCGTCAGGACCTATCTCAAGACGTTGAAATTCTGCTTCCTGGTCTGGGCCATCACGCTCTTCATCGGCTTCTGGGTCGCCTACTTCCTCGCCTTCCACATCAAATCCAAGACCTGGCAGATGGGCCTGTCGCTGCTCTGCACGATCCCGTTCTGGACCTCCAACGTGATCCGCATGATCGCCTGGATCCCGCTGCTCGGGCGCAATGGCCTCGTGAACTCCGGCCTGATGAAGACAGGCCTGATCTACCAGCCGGTGGAATGGCTGCTGTTCTCCGAATTCTCCGTGGTACTGGCGCTGGTCCACCTCTTCACCTTCTTCATGGTGGTGCCGATCTTCAATTCGATGGTGCGCATCGACAAGTCGCTGATCGAAGCGGCCTATGACGCCGGCGCCACCGGCCTCCAGACACTGGTCAACGTGATCATCCCGCTCGCCAAGCCCGGCATCGTGATCGGCTCGATCTTCGTCATCACCATCGTAATGGGCGATTTCATCACCATCGGCGTGATGGGCGGCCAGCAGATCGCGGCGGCCGGCAAGATCATCGAGACGCGGGTGAACGCGCTGCAATTTCCAGCCGCGGCCGCCAATGCCGTGATCCTGCTCGTCATCACCTTCCTCATCATCACCATGATGTCGCGCATCGTCGACATCAAGAAGGAGCTCTAGAGCATGAAGGAGGGACGCCCGCGCAGCTTCTATGTTCTCGCGATCTTCTTCACGGCCTATGTGCTGTTTCTCTATGGCCCGATGATCGCGATCTACGTGCTGTCGTTCCAGGGGCCGCAAGGTGGGCTCACCTTCCCGATGAACGGCGTGTCGACCTTCTGGATCGCGAAACTGTTCCAGGGCACCGGCATCGTCGATCTCGGCGCGTCTTTTCGCCGCTCGCTGCTGCTCGGCCTCGTGGTGATGGTCGTCACCGTCGTGCTGTCGGTCGCCGCCGGCATGGCGTTCCGCCGCAAATTCAAGGCGCAGAGCATCCTGTTCTACTCGGCGATCGCGAGCCTCATCGTTCCCTCGATCATCACCTCGCTCGGCATTTCGCTCGAATTCCGCATCGTCGACGACCTGATCAAGGCGCACTGGAATGAGAATTTCGAGACCTCGATGGGCCTGCTCACCTCGGGTCTCGGCGCGCATCTGACCTGGACGCTGCCTTTCGGCCTGCTCATCATGTTCGCGATCTTCAATCGCTTCGACCCGCGCCTCGAGGAAGCCGCGCGCGATCTCGGTGCGACGCCGTGGCAGGCTTTCCGCCATGTCGTGCTGCCGATCATCCTGCCTTCCGTGATTGGTATCGGACTGTTCGGTTTCACCCTGTCCTGGGACGAACTGGCGCGCTCCAGCCAGGCGATCGGGGCAGTGAATACATTGCCACTCGATCTCCAGGGTCTCACCACCACCGTGACGAACCCTGACATCTATGCGCTCGGCACCGTGATCTCGGCCGTCTCGTTCACGGTGATCACCCTTGCGCTCGGCACCATCCACGTGCTCAACAAGCGGCAGGCGGCCAAAGGCTCGGATGCCGGCCAAGGACTCGTCTAACAAAGCGCTTGTCTGCAAGGGGCTGGTCTGATCGTGACGCGACTTCACGTCGTCAATCCCAACACCACCGCGGCGATGACGGCGAAGATCGCCGCCGCGGCGCGCAGCGTCGCCCTGCCCGACACATTGATCGATGCACGCCAGCCGACGATGGGCCCGGTCTCGATCGAGGGCTTCTATGACGAGGCCTTCGCCGTTCCCGGCATGCTCGGCTGCATCCGCGAGGCCGATCGCGATGGCGCAGATGCGCACATCATCGCCTGTTTCGACGACACCGGCCTCGACGCCGCGCGCGCCATGGCCAAAGCGCCTGTCATCGGCATCGGCGAAGCCGGATTCCACATCGCGAGCCTGATCGCGGCACGCTTCGCCGTGGTGACGACGCTTGGTGTCTCCATCGTGCCGCTCGAACATAATTTGCGAAAATATGGCCTCTCCGAGCGCTGCGCCCGCGTGCGCGCCGCCGAGGTCCCGGTGCTCGCGCTGGAAGAGCGCAACACCGATGCGCTCGCAAAAATCTCAGCGGAGATCCAAGCCGCGATCCGCGACGACCGCGCCGAGGCGATCGTGCTCGGCTGCGCCGGCATGGCCGATCTTGCCGCCGAGCTCGCCGCCGTGCACGGCCTGCCCGTGATCGACGGCGTCGCCGCCGCAGTCACGCTCGCCGAAGGACTGGTCCGGCTCGGGCTCTCGACGTCCAGGCTTGGCCCCTATGCGGCGCCGCGTGCGAAGACCTACTCCGGCCCGCTGGCTGGCTTCCAGCCCTGACGCCTCGGTCACAAGCAAACCATTCCCTCTGCAACGCAATATTTTGATGAGGATGACTAGAATTTACAAGCGCTGTCGCTAGCGCTCCTGCAAAGTATGCGTAAACGGGAAGGCAAGCTGGGACGAAGAGGTACGAGCTGGAGCTGCGCGTGAACCGGAGGAGAAAGACCTCTATCGAACGAGAGAACAACCCATCGGGAGCAGGCGATGCCTACGTCGATCTTGGAAAAAAGCATCTTCGCAAAAAGATCCGATACGTCGAGAGTCAGGATCGAGCTTGATCAGCTCGTTGCAGTTGCCGTCTTCTCGGGCGTCGGATTGCTGATCTCGCTCGTGGTCGTGCTGTTCGGCATGCAAGGAGCGTGGTTGCTCCAATAACCAGCTCCTGGCGCAGGTTACCTCGGGTGGTGGGCGCTTCGGCATGTCGCAGCCTCGGTCACGGATGTTGATCAACCTGTGCCCTGCACCGTCACGATTTCGGGCCTCAAGCCCGCGTCACGCCGAGCTGTTTGCCAAGCAGCTTTGTCGACGGCGTCGCCACAGCTACATTTTTCATGCTACGCAGCCTCATTGCCATTTCCATTATCTCCATTATCCGGATTTCAAATCATGTTCGTCACGATTGTTGCCGTGCTTTGCCATCTCTCTGGTCACGACTGCACCGAGGTGGTCGTTTCAAATTCGAACCTGGACGCCAGTCTCAACCTTCAGAACTGCTTGATCGGCGGTCAAGCAGGTCTGGCGCAATGGAAGAACGCCCACCCGATCTACCGGTCTGATGACTGGCGCATCGCGCGCTTCAAGTGTGTGGCCGGACAATACGTAGCGAAGGCCAAGATCTGATCGAGAACCAGGCGGTCGCCCTGAGCGTCGTAAGGCAGCACCAGCAGTGACTGCGTGCCCGTTGTGGACGGGGACGCCGTCGCAGTGATGCGCGAGGTGACCAATTTTTATGCTTCTGCCACAAGTGACTCAAATTTCGCCCGCCCCCGTGCTAAGAAGCCACACCAGTACTTCTACGGGGTTTGTATGAGAAAGAACGATGTCACGTGTTCAGCGTGCGGGGCCGGCTTTCGGCGACTCGAGTTAGCGACACCGCCGGCGAACAAGGGTGAATACCGCTGTCCGGCCTGTGACGAGGTCCTCGAGACCTTCGACGGCAGCGCGTACATCGCCTATCGCATGACGATCCAGCCGTCGATGAAGGCCGCTCGTCAGTAAGCGGATTCGTGACCAACACCGGTTGCTTATCGGCCCTTCCTGCCCGGATACCCCGTTCATGCCGAATCCGGCGTGGGCGGGGTTTCTTTTGGATACGGCAATCCTCACGCCAGTACCGCTGGGATTGGATCAACTGCGCTTTCTTGGCCGGCGGTCACCTTTTCGTCCCATTTGTTGCTGAACAGTAACACTTTCGGGACCCTGCGGCCGCCTTGTTCTGCGTTCTCGTGCTGCCGCTCTTCGCCACTCACCAAGTTCAATTTGGGTTTTGTCAGCGATGATCGATCTCGCAGAGCACACACCGTCCAATCCCATCCTCCGTCTCGGTGCCCAGCCGATCGCGCTAACGGCTGCGGCGCTGCTCCTGCTGATCGCAGGCGTCACCTCGATCGCGATCTGGCGCGCCTATACCGGCGGGGCCCCCGAAACCGACCGGGTGGTCGCATCGCGGCAGCTTCAGGCGCGCACCGCGCAGGCATCCGAGCAGCTCGTCGAAAAGACCAAGGGGCTGGAGGCGACCCAGCAGGAATCGATCGACCAGCTCCAAGTCGTGCAGGACCAGCTTTTGACCATGAAGCGACTGCTCGCCTCGCAGCAGGCCGACACCAAGCGCCTGTCGGAGCAGGTCGCCAATCTCAACGAGTCCATCGACGGCTTGCGCCAATCCTTTGCCAGCGTCCGCGCCACCGAGGCCGACGCACCCTCGGTTACCCGGAGGAAACCGGCCCGTCATCAGGCCAGCGCGAGAAAGCGTAGCAAATCACAGGGTTGATCGGGCGACGACGCGACACGACGATTATTTTCGCGGCTTGTGAACTGGATCACATTTGCCCGTATGATTCCGCGCGATGATAGCGGCTACCGGATGGCGTGAGCCGATTTCAATATCCGGGGCTGGCAAGGTCGTTGACGGTATACTGCGTCAACGGCCTTGTTTTTTAATGCCTCGATATTCCCGTGCCTCGACCGGGCGTCCGGGCTAGTCGCAGCCCCTCTTCGCAGACCTCATTCACAAACTTGGACGCGGCGGATGCGCCAGCCCCATTGCGTCATGACCCGCTGCCGCACCAGGTAGCACTGCGAGCCATAGCCGCCATCGTCATAGCCGGCGCCGTAAGAATAGGGGCCGCCATAATAAGGGTAGCCGTAACCATAGGCGCCGTAATAGCCGGCGCCTGCGATGCCGGCGCCGATTGCGACACCGGGCCAGAAGCCACCACCATGCCAGCCGTGGCCCCAACCACCACCGCCGCCCCAATGGCCATCACCACCGCCCCAGTGGCCTCCTCCGGCCTGCGCCGCCTCAGGCGCTGCGAGACCGACTGCCGCGACGGCCAGTGCGGTCATGATCATCTTGCGCAACATCACTCAACCCTCCGCGTGGAAACGCTCCACACTACAAGTGCACGGGCAACGTGATGTCATTCAGGCATTCATGACAGGCATGCTGGCTCACTTCCGCGCGAGCGTCAGCAGCCGCGGCAAATACTCTTCATTTTCTTGTCGAGCAGTTGGTTCTCGGCGTTCACCGTGGCATCGGCGTTGGGGTTCTTACCCGAGGCGGCACCGGTCGTGACACCGGGGGCCGCCTTGGCGCCGGAGGATTGCGCCGTCCCCAGGCTGTTGGTGCCGGGCGGCGGCGCATTGGCGACGCCGCCGGTTGATCCGGTGGACCCACCAGTGGCTTGCGCAAAGGATATTGCCGGCATTGCGGCGAGGCTGAAGATGACGATTAGGGTCTTGATGGAAACAGTTGCAGGCGATCGGGCCATTGGAAAGTCTCCTTTGAGCCTCAACGACCGCGCCAACGGCCAGTTCCGGAACAAATCCCGTCACATCGCCTTGAACGCAAGGAGACAGCCACGATCATGCGCAAGCTGGTCGCGTTCGACGAGGACACATTCGACAAGCTGAAGCAATTGGACGCGACAGGATGGCGACGTTTCAAGAGCTCGCGGATGAAGCCTTGCCGACCTCCTGAAGAAACACGGCATCCCCCATCGGACCTCAGGGACGCCCTGCGCAAGAGCGTCGCACTCGACGGCGTGGCGGACAAGGCAATGCCGCGCCGCGAGGCCCGGAAGACCAAATGAAGACCGAGTGATGACGGCGACAGCTACGCAGCTGCCACCATCTTCTCGGTGCGGTCCTCGACCATGGTCACGAACATGTGGGATTCTTCGCCGGCGCCGCCGATCTGAACCCGACGGGCCGAGATCACGCGGCGGCCACGCGCGGGATTGTCGATGGTGTCGACGATCGGCTCGAGCTGCTGCTTTTGCGCGAGCAGCTGCCGGTCGCGCCGCTCGATCAACGTGGCCGCCTCCGCCGAGAACAATTCCCGCGCGGTCTTGCCGATGATTTCGGCGCGCGACATGCCGAGCATCTTCTCGGCAGCCTTGTTGACGAAGACGTAGCGCTGGTTGCGCGCATCCTTTGCAATGATGCCTTCGGCTACGTTCTCGATGATCGTGGCGAGGAAGCGCTCCATCCGCTGGAGAATGCGCTCGCGCTGGCGCTGTTCGGTGACGTCCTCCTGCACCGATACCCAGCCGCCGCCGTCCATCGGACGCTCATAGATCTTGATGATGCGGCCGTCGTTCAGGGTGATCTCATTGGCCGCCGGTTCGCGCTTGGCGATTCGGTTGAGAACCGCCCCAACAAACTTCGCGACGTCGCAGGTGAACAACCCGCTCTCGACCCGATGCTGGAGGATTTCCTCGAGCGTCGATCCCGCCTGGATCGTCTCGGGCAGATTGTAGATCCGCCGGTAGTTGGCGTTCATCGCGACCACACTGCCCTTGCTGTCGAGCATGATCAGGCCCTGCGGCATGCTGTTGATCGCGGCCGAGAGCTGCCATTTCTTGGCCTGGTACTTGTCGTTGAACGTGTCGCGCTCGGTCCTCGCCGCGTCGCGCGCCTGCGCGGTGCCGAGCTCGATCTCCTCCAGCTCGAAAATGCGCGCCACCGCATCGCGGAAGTGCTGCACGGCGCGCGCAAGGTGGCCGATCTCGTCATGGCGGCCGAGATGCGGCACCTCGCTCTTGACGTCGCCGTCCGCGATCCGGTCGGTCGCCTGCGTGATCTCGGCTAGCGCGCCGACCACCGAGCCCCGCATCACGACGACGTTGAGCCCCGCGAGGAGCAGGGCCGCCAGCCCGAGCATGAACAGATAAGCCGCTGCGTAACGGTTTTCGTCGGCGAGGTCGTCGGCCTGACGGGCGCGTTCCCGGTAAATCCGTTGCAGCTTCTCCAGATCGCCGTTGAGGTTGCTGCGCAGCGTCCGGTTGGCATCATTGTCACCCATCTCGCGCGCCGCCGCCGGGCTGATTTCCAGCCCGCGGCGTACCAGCTCCTGGCGGAACTCGACGAACTGCGAGATGCGCTGGCGAAAGCTGGCGAACTGCTCGGCGTCGTCATCGCCGACGGTCCGTTCCATGGCCTTCACCGCTTCGGCGAGGTCGCGGTTCCGCCGCAGCAGCGCATCCCCGAACTGCTTCGCCTTGCCCCGATCAGCGGACATGTAGATGCCGCGCGACTCCATCACGATCGCATAGATCAGCGTGTTGATGCGGCCGACGCTGATGGCGGCTTCGGCCGAGGACGCTTGCATATGGCGATAGGTCGCTTGCAGCCGCACGGATTGGATCGACATCACCAGCATAAAAGTGGTGACGATCGCCAGAAATCCGGCGATGCTGTAGACTTTCTCCGCAACGCTCAGCGTGTCGCCGCCGCGTGCGAATTGAACAAATTTCTTCAATAATTTGGTTCCGGCGCCGAGCCCGGATCCCAGTGCCGCAGCGTCCATGGCGACGCTCCTTCTGGTTGAAAGCGGGCCAAGGTAGCCTGATTGCGCTAGCGGAGGATTAAATTACCGGCCGGTATTGTTACGGTATGGAACCGCACTGGATCGACAGGCCCACATCCATCTCAACCGATCCGCTTCAGGCCCCGCTCGAAGCGCGGACCGTTGGCGACATAGAACCTGGCCGCGCTTCCCATCTTCTGCACCTGGGCGTCGTCGAGTGTGCGGATCACGCGCGCGGGCGAGCCGATGATCAGCGAACGCTCGGGAAACTCCTTGCCCTCGGTGATGACGGAACCGGCGCCGACGATGCTGTTGCGGCCGATCCGGGCGCCATTCATCACGATCGAGCCCATGCCGATCAGCGCGCCCTCTTCGATGGTGCAACCGTGCAGGATGACGTTGTGGCCGACCGTGCAGTTCTTGCCGATGACCATGGGAAAGCCGAGATCGGTGTGGCAAGTCGAGCCGTCCTGCACATTGGCGCCCTCGCCGATCTCGATCCACTCGTTGTCGCCGCGCAGCACCGCACCAAACCAGACGCTCGCGCCCGGCTTCAGGCGCACCCGGCCGATCACGGTCGCGGTCTCAGCGATGAAGTAATTGCCGTCAGAGGGAAGATCGGGCGCCTGCCCGTCGAGCTCGTAGATCGCCATGGAGGTCTCCTGTCGCGTCAACCCCAGCCATAGCGAAACGACGGCGCCGAGGCAAAGGGCCGCCGCACCGGCAGCCCTCCCAACGCGTCAGTCCTGCAACGCGTCAGCTCAGCACGCCGGCCGCGCGCAGCGTCATCAGGAAGAACGTGCCGCTCATCATGCTCCAGAAGCCGGCGATGCAGGTGGCCATCATCACGAATTCGAAGCGGCGGCTCTCCACCCGCATGCCGCGCAGCGTGTTGCGCATGATGATGAAGGGCGCGGCGAACACCAGGAACGGCACCGCTGCAAACGTCCTGGGGGCAACGCCCTCCTGCAACAGCCCGAAACCGGCGGGCCGTTGCGACATCGCCTGGTATCCATTCGCGAGCGCGCCGGCGAGCGCGAAGCCGATGCAGATCGAGAAGAGAGTGTTGAAAGCTTCAGGTGTCATCGGAACGGTCCGCCCATACGCAACGCGAGGTACCTTCCTGTGACAAATAGTGCCGGTTAACGCTACATTATCCTTAAGCGAAGGTTAACGGTGCCGCCCGGCCCACGCAGAGCCCTCCGCCGTTCCCGGCAGCCCGGAACCTTCCGCGATATCGCCGCCGCGTGGCATATTCCCCGGTGATTCGTCGGCCACCGGCCGACCTGCGGACCATTTGCGCGACCTCATGACGGTGTTTTCGGCAACCTCCCCTCGCTCTCCCAGAACTCGCACCCGGACGCATCTCGTCCCGTTTGCGCTCACCGGCGTATTCGCCGCGAGCGCGATCGCGCTGGTTGCCTATCTGTTGTGGCCGACCTGGAGCACGGGCGGTGCCGACGCGCCGGACAAGCTGCCGGTCAGCGTCGGCGGAACGCTGTTCAACCTGCCGATCTCGGCGATCCGGATGAAGATCCAGCGGCACTCCGGCCCGCAGGAGCGCATCGATCTCGATTTCCTCTATCCCTCGCTGGAAGCGCCTAGCGGGCCGCGGCATGTGACCGCTGACACCGTAGACACGGCGATGCAGCCGATCGACCGCATCTTCCTGTCGATATCAGCGCATCACGATGCGATGTCGCCCGAGCAGCGAACCGCGACGATCTATCCGCGCTATTTCGACCAGGCTGCGGCGGCATCGGACGACGGGCTGACGATGCGGATGTTCCGCAGCGACACGCCCTATGGCAGCGAGGATTTCTATTCCGCAACGAGCCCCGCGCTCGCTGCGCGCTGCACGCGCGATGCCGCCACGCCCGGCATGTGCCTGTCCGAGCGCCGCATCGACGGCGCCGACCTCACCTTCCGCTTTCCGCGCAGCTGGCTGTCGCGATGGCGTGACGTTGCCGACGCGATGGAGAAGCTGACGGTGCAGCTGCGCGGACCGAAGGGCTGAGCGTCCGCACGCGCGGCCGTGCGCGACCAGCCTGGACTGTGCCTCCAGCCCCAAAATTCGAAAACAACCCCATGCACAGTAGCGAAGGGCCTGTTGCGACTTCGCATTTCCGGAACTTCGCTTTTTCGAAAATAAACTTGACCCGACGGGCAAAACAGGGGCATGATGCCAGCATGGGTGATCGCCTTGAATGATACGGAAACTCAGCTCCCACCCGGCGCCCAATTGCTAGGTCGCGAATGGCTCGGCTTTGACGAAAGCGGGCATGCGGTGATCCGCTTCCAGGCTCAGGTCGCGTTCACCAACAGGCACGGCACCATCCAGGGCGGATTTCTCGCGGCGATGCTGGACTCTGCGACCGGACTTTGCGCGCTGGCCGCGCTCTCGTCCGAACAGACCGCCGTCACGAAAAGTCTCGATACACGCTTCCTGAAGCCAGCACCGGTGGGAGCCGTTACAGCGCGTGCGCGCGTCGTCGAACGGACGGATCGCGAGGTCGTCGTGCAGGCCGACCTCGTTGATACGAACGGTACCATCGTCGCTGATGCCACGGCGCGGCTACGTATCCTTGCGAAGAAATAGGGTTACAGAGTCGCAATCATAGCGCTAGCAAAGCGGGAAGCCGGATTTCGCCGCATGCCCGCTGTTCTGAGCCGATGTTGTGGCGTCCCCGACGCGATGGAGGAGCTGACTTTGCAGTTGCGCGGGCCGCGCTAGTTCACTTCAGCACGGGGAGCCCCCGTTCCTCCCAGCGATAGTCCGGCAGGCTCAGCCTGTCGGCAAGATCGCGACCGATCACAAGCCGCGCCGCGCCCGGCAACGCAAACATTCTGACGATTTGGTTGCGAAACCAGAGTCCCCCCGGCGTCCGCGGCGCCAATGCCGCAGCGAACCGCGCCGCGCCGCGCTGCTTGGCGCCGATAAAATCGCGCAAGCGGGCCTCGTAGCTGCCAAACGCCTCATCGTATCGCCCGTTGGCCCGCGCAAGCTCGCCTGCGAGCACATAGGCCGAGATCATGGCCAGAGCCGAGCCCTGCCCGGCGGTGAGGGAGACGCAGAATGCAGCGTCGCCGATGAGGGCGACGCGGCCTCGCGACCAGCCGTCCATCCTGATCTGGCTGACCCGGTCACAATACAATTCATCCGCGCAGTCGAGTTCGTGCAGAATGTCCGGGCACTCCCAGCCGGCGTCGCGATAGAGATCGTGAAGCTTCGCCTTCTGCGCGGCAAGCTGGTCCGCATGGCCTTGAAATACGAAGAGGAACAAGGTTCGATCGTCGCGCAACGCGAAACGTCCGATCATGCGGCCCGGTCGATTGTGCATGAGATACACATTCTCGTCACGCCGACGATAGCCGCGGGCTTCGAATGCTGCGACGCTGTAGCCGAGATGTCTTTCGAAAGTCTCGGTCGGTCCGAACGCGAGACGCCGCACCTGCGAATGCAGACCATCGGCGCCGACGACGAGATCGAAACGCCGCTTCCCGATGCGCCGCAACCGGACATCGACCCGATCGGGCTGCGGCTCCAGGGCAACGATCTCGTCGTCGAAGATCGTTTCGATGCCATCGCAGACCGTGCCGTACAACAGGCGCGACAGATCGCTTCGTGCCAGCGTGACGTAGCGTCCGCTCGTGAGCTCGTCGAACACGTCCGTACCGAAGCCGGCGATGCGCCTGCCATGGTCGTCGACGATCCGCATTTCCTTCACGCGATAGCCGGCTCGCTCGATCGCCGGCAATAGCCCCATCCGCTCGGCGATGTCGTAGCCCAGTCCCCAGAAATCGATCACATAGCCGCCGCTACGCAGCGCGGGCGCGCGCTCGACAAGCGTCGGCGCATAGCCTCCCGCACGCAGCCAATAGGCAAGCGTCGGGCCAGCGATCCCCGCCCCGGAGATCAGAACCGTTTTCATGAAGATGATATAGGCTCACCGCGCACCGAACGCAGCGCCTCGGACACCAGATCGTGAGTAAGGCAGTTTCGCTCGGCGGGTCGGCGCTATTCCTGATCGACGAGATCGTCCTCGAGGATCGCCATCTGGAACTGGAACGAGCGATCATCGTCCTCGTCGTCGACGAACAGCACGCCGATGAACTCCTCGCCGATATAGACCTCGGCGGAATCATCCTTCTTCGGCCGCGGCACGACGCGGATCTTGGGATTGCCGAATACGCGCTTCAGATACGCATCTAGCTTTCTGACTTCTTTGACGTCCACGGCAAGTCTCCGATCGAAATTGGTCGGCGGGTTTTAGGACGAGACGCTGCCAACCGCCAGCATCAATTGCCAAAGAATTTGGGGACGAAAAAGGCCGACAAATCCGGCCCTTAGCTCACGAGCCTAAAGCCGCCCATCAAAGTCCCATGGCGTTGATCATCTGATCCATGGTGCGCGACGGCTCGGCGCAGCCGGCCTCGCCGACGATCTTGGCCGGCACGCCCGCGACCGTGACATTGTGGGGCACCGCCTTGACCACGACCGAGCCGGCGGCAATGCGCGCGCAATGGCCGATCTCGATGTTGCCGAGGATCTTTGCGCCGGCACCGATCAGCACGCCATGACGAATCTTCGGATGACGGTCCTCGTTCTCCTTGCCGGTGCCGCCGAGCGTGACGCCGTGCAGGATCGAGACGTCGTCCTCGATCACCGCGGTCTCACCGCAGACGAAGCCGGTGGCGTGGTCGAGGAAGATGCCGCGGCCGATGCGCGCTGCGGGATTGATGTCGGTCTGGAACACCGCGGAGGCGCGGCTCTGGAGATAGTACGCGAAATCCTTGCGGCCCTTCAGCCAGAGCCAGTGCGCGAGACGATGGGTCTGGATGGCGTGAAAGCCCTTGAAGTAGAGCAAGGGATCGATGAAGCGCGAGGTCGCGGGATCGCGGTCGTAAACGGCGACGAGATCGGCGCGGAAGGCATTGCCGAGGTCGGGCTCGTCGCGCAGCGCCTCGTCATAGGTCTGACGTACGAGGTCGCCCGACAGCGCGGCGTGATCGAGCCGGTCGGCGACACGGTGGATCACCGCATCCTCGAGGCGGCTGTGATGCAGCACCGTCGAATAGATGAAGGTCGCAAGCTCGGGCTCGCGATGGACGATGTCCTCCGCTTCGCCCCGGATCCGATCCCAGATCGGATCGAGCGATGCGAGCTTTCCTCCCGGATTGACCTGATGCACTGCCATGGGATCTGCTCTTTCGAATTGGCTGGTTTTGTTGGCTCTATAGCACAGTGTAGGCGACAAAGTCCTGACGGGCTTGCCTGAGAGTGAACGGTGCCTTGTCCCGCGAAAGCATGCCAACGCGTTGAATCATAACGGATTCTTCTGACGTCCGAGGCGGCAACGTGGGTTCAAAATGGTCAGCATTTTGCCAAATTCAAGCCAGGCGGCGTCAAACTATTGGTGAATTTCGTCCCGAGCGTTATTGCGGTCATGGTCTATTGAGGACGGGACAGGATTTGAGCATCACCACCGATATTTTGCGCGCCCGCGCTGCCGGGTTGTTTTGGCTGCGGCTGGCGGCGGTGGCTCTGCCCCTCCTCATGATCGCGCCGGCGTTCTGGAACGGCTATCCCCTGCTTCAATGGGATACCGGCGGCTATCTCGCGCGCTGGTACGAAGGCTATCTCGTGCCGAGCCGCTCGACCGTGTTCGGCCTCTATCTGCACTATGGCGAGAATTTCGGGTTCTGGATCAATCTCGCGGTCCAGTCGCTGGCGACGCTGTGGCTGTTGCAGCTCACCCTGCGCGTGCTCGCTCTGATGCAGACGTTCCGCTTCGTCGCGATCAGCCTGCTCCTGATCCTGTCGACGGCGCTGCCCTGGCTCGCGAGCATGCTGCTCACCGACATCTTTGCGGGACTGTCGGTGCTGTCGCTGTTTCTCCTGATCGTCGGAGGCAGCCGCATCTCGGGGCTCGAAAAAGTCTCGCTGTTCGTCTTCACCGCCTTTGCCGCCGCGACCCACAGCGCCACGCTCGGCGTGCTGCTCGGGCTCTGCGCCGTCGGCTGGATGGCGCGGCCGTTCCTCGGACGTCGTCTCCCGATCGCGGGATTGACCCAGGCGAGCCTCACGATCGTCGCGGGCGCCCTGATGCTGATCTCGGCCAACCATGCGCTGTCGGGCAAATGGGCCTGGACCCCCGGCGGCTATGGCGTCGCCTTCGGCCGCATGATGCAGGACGGCATCGTTGCGCAATTCCTGAACGACCATTGCCCGCGCGAAAAGTTCAAGCTCTGTCCCTATCGCAACGAGCTTCCGGCGACCGCCGACGAATTCCTGTGGGGCAACAGCATGTTCAACACGCTCGGCCGCTTCGATGGCCTGAACGACGAGATGGGCTATATCGTCGTGCATTCGCTCGCCGAATATCCAGCCTGGCAGGCCGGTGCCGCCTTGAGAGCGATGGGCGAGCAATTGGTGCATGTGGCGACCGGCGAAGGCTCGAGTGTCTGGATTCCGCACACCTACGGCATCATCGAGCGTTACATCCCGTCGCAGGTTGCGCCGATGCGCGCGGCGCGCCAGCAGCACTGGGAGCTCAGCTTCGACATCATCAACCGGGTGCACGTTCCCGTCGCGCTGATCTCGATGTTAGGGCTGGTGGCGTTGCTCGCGCATTCGCTCGCAAACCGGCGGCTCGACGATCTGACCTTGCTGGCGGCGACCGTGACACTGGCGCTGCTCGGCAATGCCTTCATCTGCGCCGTCATCTCCGGCCCGCACGACCGTTACGGCGCCCGGATGGTGTGGGTCGCGACCTTCGTGGTGCTGATGGCGCTGTTCCGCGCGTTCGGCGACACCAGCAAAGCGCGATGAGATTGGGATGATGCGTCATCGCACTTGGTTTCGCCCGAGCAGCGAGCGCGACTTGGCGATAACAGCCTATCCGCGTCGAAAAAGAGCTAGAGTCCGCTAACAGCCTTGGCGGGGGACTCCAGGCACCCTCAAGCGGCCCGCTTGCACGTCTGCTTGTGACCCTAGCGGACTTCAGACTTCATTGAAAATTGAGCATCTGGCATCCGAAAGGTTGACGGAGGGACGATATGCAACCAAATTCGGGGCCTCTGCGCAAGGGGTGAGAAGGTGAGCGAAAGCAGCCAACAGGGCTGGACAAGATGGTGGTGGCTCCGCGTCGATCAAGCTGGTCGATGGTCCGCGATCGAACGACGCACCGTACATCGTTTCCTTCTGACTTGGGCGTTTGCTGCGATGGTAACCGGCCTTCCAGCTTGGCTCTTCTTGAACGATTATCTGCAGCTTGGCTCCAAGCGCAGCCTGATTGTATGGCTGATCGCTGCGTGGCCACTTAACCTGCCCGGATTGCGCAGCCTCGCCAGCACATTGTTCCCGCGGGAGGTGATGAGAGGCGACGATGCGGCTGCGGAGCGGCTGGGCGGACGTGTGCATCTGCCAACCAACGAATTCTGGATTCGTGGCTTCTGGTGGATCGATGCGCTCCCGATAAAAGGAAGTTGGTCCGCCGAGCAGATGCAGGTCCGCGAACGAACCCTGCTGATTGCTCTCTGCATCTTTGTGCCAACGCTTCTAGTCATCGCCTTTGAGATGATGTCGCGAGGAATCAGTGAGCGTGGTTCTGCGCTATTCGCGTTCCTTTTGGCGGCCCCAGCTGCGCTTTATTTTGCTCGTCGCATTTCAGTAGCGCGATGGCCTGAACTTGTGAAAAAGGCCGACGACGATGCAGTGAGATTGGCTAATAAAGCAGTTCCGCCCCGGACGTAGCGACCGACTCTTTGCTGATCAGCAGGCCATGTCGGTTTGTGGCCGTTGCTGGCCTTCGCTCGGAGGGGCAGCAACGCCTGCTTCCGTTAGATGAACCGACTAAGGTGAAACTGTCTGCCAAGGGCAGCTTGTGACCCAGAGCCGTCGTTGGCGCAGGGTTGAAAACAATCGGAATGAGGTCATAGTGACGCGCTCTCCGCTCTGCGGTTGATGAGAGCGTGTCGACACCCCCTGGATGTGGGAAGTTTCCGTGCTTCGTATCGTCAAACGAGCGCTGCTGTGCGCTGGCGGAGCCCTGGTCATCGGAGCACTTTTGTTTAGTGCGCTTCTGATGTGGCCGGATCCCCTCTTTGCCTACTCAGTCGGTGCCGGAAAAATTGTCGTCTCCTCGGATCAGCCCATACCTGCCGCCGGTGGAGCACGTTTCTTGCGCGATTGCGAGGAGCTCCTGGAGCGGTCGCCGCTCAAGGCTCATTCAAGCCGGTACCACGTTTACATCACCAACTCGAACTGGCGCCACCACCTGTTCTTCTGGCCGCAGCCCGAAGCCTGGGGCATTACGTACTCCCTCTTTGGAGGGCCTGCTTTCCTAAGCCGCATCAATTTTGATACGGGCCGGGTCGTGCATTGGGAATATGTGGGAACACCACCGCGCACGGCTGCCTGGTTATGCGCTCACGAACTCACTCATATCATTGAAACGGAGCATGCTGGTCGACTTGCAAACTATCGCATGCCGCAATGGGTCTTCGAGGGACTTGCAGACTATGTGGGCATTGAGAACCGAGAGTCGTTTGAACAGTTGCGCGACTCGCTCGGTGATCGATCTGTCGATATTCCGATGATGATCCGATACGGCAGCTATCCGCGCTTCCGGCTGCTGGTGACATACTTCCTTGAAAAAAAGCAGTGGTCGATCGACCAGCTCATACAAACAAGACTGACTGAAGATGAGGCGACTGCGATCATGCGCGCAGATGCAGGCCGCTAGCAGCAACGGAGCTATTGGCCCATCGGGACAATCTCGACCCGGTACCTTGTTGTCGGCAATGAGGGGGAGACCGGGCACGGCCTGACCAAGCCGAACGGACGTGATTGACCGGAATGGGACACCGCATCAGATCTTTGGACGGGCAGTGTACCATCTCTGCAAACAATTTAACTGACATCGAACGTAAACTACGGTGCAAACTTCCAAAGCGAAAGGGCTCCTCTTGTTTCCTGATCCCACTATCAAATGGCGGCCCTACCCTTCGATAATCGATCGCATCGAACGCCCACCTTTTGTTTTCGATCAAGGTCTTTGGCGTGGCGTTCTCTATCTCATCGTAGTGGCACCGAACCCCGGCCTTCGCGCTTACGGCATCGAAATGTCCTGCGAGATCTATTCGGGCATCGAAGAAATGATCTATTCGGTCGCCGGTCACGGGGACAAAACAACTGGCCGCTATGACGGCGGAGTCTACATTAAAGAAGCTAAGAACTCGGCATTGCTGAAAGCCTACGCTGCGATCGATCCGGTTGGTCGGAAGCCGCGGCACTTCTCCTTTGTCGGAAGCGACTACTGCTACGAGGTGCTTGGTTTCTCCGAACCGATCATACGAGCGTTTGGCAGCCCCGAAGAGGCATATGCTTGGGGACCTTCTCGGTCCGATGAGAAACTAAACTAAGTCAGTAGCATCGCAGAGCCAGCACATCCGCTTCTCGCCCATTGCCGACATTCCCTCCCGCTTTACGCTGACGTCTCATCTGCGCCCTTAGCGGACTGCAGTTGTCTGCGCATGGAGGAGTGGAGGATTAAAGAGTGTATAGCCCCATGTGATAAGATACTTTAGGATAGCTGGGCAGCAACCTCATCGCCCGGACAGCACCGCTTTCACGCGCGGCGTGACAGGAAGTCGAGCACGCCTGTCTTGTAGATCTTGTCGCCGACCGCACGCATGTGGTCGCGGTTCGGAATGTCCAGTACTTCAGAGCCCGGAATGATCGCGCCGAGCGCGCTGGCCGAGCCCGCAACGTCGTCGGTGCTACCGACCGCAATCAGCACGGGCACGCCGATCCGCGCGGCCTCGTCCTTCGCCATGAGGTCGCGCGTGCCGCGCAGGCAGGCGGCAAGCGCCTTGTGGTCGGAGCGGGTCTGGTCGGCGAACGCCCGAAAGGTGCGGCCGACGGGATCGGTGACGTCGTCGAGCGAGGGCGCTTCCAGCGCTTTCGCGACGTTCTCACCGGGGCCGGTGCCCTCGATCAGGCCACCGATGCCGATGCCGCCGAGGATCGCAGAGCGCAGGCGTTGCGGCTCGTTGAGGCCGAGCCACGCCGTCATCCGCCCGCCCATGGAATAGCCCATGATATCGGCCTGTGGGATGGCGAGATGATCCATCAACGCGAGCACGTCGCCGGCCATGGTCGGGATCGAGTATTGCGCGGGCTCGTAGAGCTTTGCGCTGTCGCCATGGCCGCGATTGTCCAGCGCAACGACGCGGCGGCCGTTCTTGCGCAGCTCCGAAACCCAGGTCGGATAGACCCAGTTCACGTTCTTGCTGGAGGCAAAGCCGTGCACCAGGATGATCGGATCGCCCTCGCCTTCGTCGAGATAGGCAATTTCAACGGCGCCGTTGTGGAAGCTCGGCATCATCAGTTCCGCGATGTTGTGGGGATGGGTCGATATTAGGCCGTGGCGGCCGCGTTTGCCAGAGCGGCTTCGGCCGCAGCCTGCGCCCGGCGCAGCCGCCGCGCGCGTCTGCGATCGCACCAGGCTTGGGTGAGGCGCTCGGTGGTCGCCTTGATCGAGGACAGCAGCCCGAACAGGGTCAGCGCCGCACCGAACAGCCACAGCGCGAGATCGAACGCGCCGCCCAGAAGCAGCAGCGCGCCGCGGCCGAACAGCTTCATGATCGCGCGCGTCTTGCTTCCCTGCGCTTCCGCAAGGCGTGCCGCGCGCGCGACGTCCTTCGGGCCCTCGGCGATGCGCAAAGTATCCATCGCGCCGCGCGTGCCGGTCTTCTCGGCGACGCGCGTAACATCCTTGCCAAGCCGGACCAGCGCGCCGGCCTTCTCGACATGGAATGCGGCCTTGATCGCGTTCACGGTCTCGCCCGGCCGCAGCACCGAGCCGGAGGCCACCGCGTTCTGCAGCATCGGCGTGTCCACCACGTCGCGCGCCGACCGGCCGGCCCATGCGGCGAGACCCTCGCCGAGCCGCCCGACCTTGCGGGCGTCCTTCACCAGCGTCAGCCCGGCCCGCACCGGCGCCGCACCGCCGGCCGACACATAGGTCACGGCCGTCACCGCGAGGCCCGCGGTCGCGAGACCGAGGATCAGGCGGTCTGTGTCCTCGCCCATGGCGAGATGCTTGCCCTCGCGCACGACATCCCTGATATCGCCGATCACGAAGAGATCGCCGGCCACCGTCCCGGACAGGCTCGCGAAATCGTCAGCGTTGCCGGTGACGAGACCGGTCGCGAACCGCTTGGCGAAATGCGAAGTGGAGTTTTCGGTTTTGACGGCATCGCTGACCCGGCTCAAGAGATCGTCGGGCAGCGCGATGTTGCGGTCACGCGCGAGCGCGACAAAACTGTCGGCGAGATCGGCGTCGCCGGCGGCGAGCGCGGCCTCGATATTGTCCTGAACCAGTCGGTCGTTACGCGCGAGCGCCGCATCGAGCTTGAGCTCGGACAGGGCCACCGGATCGTCCTGGGCGGCGAGAACAGCGCCCGCCTCGCGGGCATGCGGCGCTACCTGCGCGAGCACAAGGCTGCATGCAGCGATCCCGGTCAACGCCGAGCTGATTCGCAGCCACTTCATGCTGAATGCCTGGACATTTGCAGCGTCATTTCCACAGGATGATTAGCGCAGATGCTTCGTCGTTTGCCGCAATTGCACGCGCCCACAGACATAGTATGCCAAAATTGCGACACAACGTCCCCGACGAAAGAAGGGCTTCTCTCAGGCCGCAAGATTGTGTCGAATTTGCATGAGCAAATGAGCATGGGGCATTGCGAACCTTTCGGTTCCGCTAGACTAGCAATCATCTGCACCCGACAGTATGGTCCGCGGCGTTTCGGGATGCCGCACCCATTTGATTGCGTCTGCCGCCATTGCCACTCCAGGATGAACTACAATGTCCGACCATGTCGTCCCGCACTTCCATAACGATGCCGGTGTCCCCGTCATCGAGATCGGCTCGCAAGAGTTCATGTGCGTCGGCGCCAATCCTCCGTTCGATCATCCGCACGTGTTCCTGGACCTCGGCAACGACAACGAGATCATCTGCCCGTACTGCTCGACACTGTACCGCTTCGCCGCCGACCTGAAGGCGGGCGAAGCCCGTCCGCCGGAATGCGTCTTGAAGGACAAGGTGGCCTGACCGCTTCCATCGGTCAGGCGTGGCTCTCCCCCGAACGATCGTCATTGCCGGCGCCGGAATCGGAGGACTGACGGCCGCGCTTGCGCTCGCCGCCCGCGGGTTTCGCATCGTCGTGCTGGAAAAGGCCGAGCGGCTCGAGGACGTCGGTGCCGGCCTGCAACTCTCCCCCAATGCCAGCCGTGTGCTGGTCGAGCTCGGTCTGACGGAGCGGCTGAAGTTGCGCGCGGTCGTCCCCGAGGCGGTCTCGATCATGAGCGCGCGCGCCGGCGGCGAATTGTTGCGCATGCCGCTCGGCGAGGCGGCCTCAGCGCGCGCCGGTGCCCCCTATTGGGTGGTGCATCGCGCCGACCTGCAATCCGCGCTCGCCGGCGCGGTCGCCGACCATCCTGATATCGATTTGAAGCTCGGTGCGACATTCGAGGATGTCGCGCCCCACGCCAGGGGGCTGACGGTGGTCCATCGCAGCGGCACGATCCGCCGCAGCGATCTCGCCAGCGTGCTGATCGGCGCCGATGGCATCTGGTCGACGGTCCGCCAGCATCTGTTTCCCGAGGTGCAGCCGCGCTTCTCGGGCTTGATCGCCTGGCGCGGCACGCTGGATGCCACGCAACTGCCGAAGGACTACACCGCACGACGGGTGCAGCTCTGGATGGGCCCGAATGCCCATCTGGTCGCGTACCCGATCGCGGGCGGCCGCCAGCTCAACGTCGTGGCGGTGCTGCCGGGCACCTGGAACAGGCCGGGCTGGAGCACGCCCGGCGATCCCTTCGAGGTGATGGACGCCTTCGCCGCGCCGCGCTGGCCGCCGACGGCGCGCATGATGCTGGCAACCGTGGACAGCTGGCGCAAATGGGCGCTGTTCGGCGTGGCCGATGGCTGCCCCTGGAGCAAGGGCCCGGTCGCGCTGCTCGGCGACGCCGTGCACGCGATGCTGCCGTTCGCAGCCCAAGGTGCCGGCATGGCGATCGAGGATGCGGCGGTGCTGGCCCGGCATCTGAGCCTCGAGACCGCCGAGGACGCAGGCAGCGTCGCGGCCGCGCTGGAGCAATATGGCCGGGCGCGCCAGGCCCGTGTCAGGCGGGTGCAGCGTACGGCGCGGCAGCAGGGCCGCATCTATCATCTGGGCGGCCCATTCGCACTCGCGCGAGATGTCGCGATCCGTACGCTCGGGCCGGACCGCATGCTGGCGCGGCAGGACTGGATCTACGGCTGGCGTCCCTGACACGGAGGCCGCCGCCGCGGCCTCTTAGCGTTTCGGAGCGGGCTTGATATTCGGTCGCTGCGGAGCAGCGGTCGACGGCACCGCATCGGGCGGCGTTTCCCGGCACTTGTTGCGGCGCCAGGCGTCGTCGGCCAATTGCGCCGAGCCACGGACCGCGACGTAATCGTTGCGATAGGCGAGCTCGGACACGACGGCACCGCCGGTCCCGGTCTCCGCCTTGTCCATCAGCCTCTGCAAATCCGCGGTGCGGGTAGCGAGCGCCTTGCGCTCGCCCTCGAGCTGCTTGCAATCGTACAATTCGTATTTGGCAGGATCAGCAAAGGCCGGAGCGATCGTCTCGCTCATGCCGGCGCAGCCGGACAGTGCGAAACCGGCCGCGAACAGCGCGGCAACCGCGCCACCAAGGCGGAGGGAAGAGGAAAGCGAAGCAAGCATGGGTCGAAAAATAGTCCCCGTGGATTGAGAATGCCTAAAGCAGGGCCAGATGTCCGGATTGAGGCTTTGCCTTGTGCCGCTGGCTCGCTTAAGGAAGAACCCCCTGTCCGACCCATACGCACCAATTCCAGACGGCTGGACGGGACTTAAGTGTTTGATCTCGTTGGATCAAGCGGGCATGGCGGAATTGGTAGACGCAAGGGACTTAAAATCCCTCGGTGCGCAAGCGCTGTGCCGGTTCGACCCCGGCTGCCCGCACCACACGATCCGACGACGCTGGCTGCGCCCACAGCATGATTCAGAAGCCGACCAGCACCGCCGCGATCTGGACGAAGCTGCCTCCGATCGACATTCGCCCCGCCTGACAGCCATCCCGAAACATGGGTTGTGCGATGCAACATCGACGTTAGATAACGGCCTCTGAAATCAGAGGTGAGCTGCTTGTCCGACGTCAATGCCGACGATTGGGTGTCCTCGGGACACCGTCCGATGGGTTTTCCCGAATTCGTTGTCGTGATCGCGTCCATCATGGCGCTGAATCCGCTTGCGATGGACATGATGCTGCCGGCGCTGCCCAATATCGGGGCAGCCTTCAACATCCCCGTCGCCAACCATCTCCAGCTCGTGCTGTCGACCTTCCTGATCGGTTTCGGCGCGGGCCAGTTCATCATGGGCCCCTTGTCCGACCGCTTCGGCCGCCGCCCGGTGCTGCTCGGCGGCATGGCGGTCTACGCGGTGGCGAGCGTGCTCGCGGTCGCAGCCCCCTCGTTCGAGACCCTGCTGCTCGCACGTGCGCTCCAGGGGCTCGGCACGTCGGCGACGCGCGTGATCGCGACCTCGATCGTGCGCGACTGTTATGTCGGCCGCCGCATGGCGAGCGTGATGTCGCTGGCGATGATGGTGTTCATCGCCGTGCCCGTGATTGCGCCGTCGTTCGGACAGGCGGTGCTGCTCGTCTCACAATGGCGCGGCATCTTCGTCGTGCTGATGCTCTACGGCCTGCTCGCACTGGCGTGGAGCGTCTGGCGGTTGCCAGAGACGCTGCCTCAGTCGGAGCGCAGGTCGCTTGCCCCCGCCGATTTGCTGTCAGCCTTCCGCCAGACCGTGACCAACCGCCAGACCATCGGCTACGCGGTCGCCGCCGGCAGCGTCATGGGCGCGCTGTTCGCTTACGTGTTCTCCGCGCAGCAGGTCTTCACCGGCATCTATCACCTCGGCCATTACTTCCCGCTCGCCTTCGCTGCGATCGCAGCCGGCACCGCCATCGCCGGCTTCCTCAACGCCAGATTTGTCGGCACCCTCGGCATGCGCGTGATCTCGCACGGCGCCTTGACGCTCTACACCGTGGTCGCCGGCGTGATGCTGCTGACGGAAAGTCTCGGCGCGCTGCCGCTTGCCCTGTTCATGGTGCTTTCCGCCCTGATGATGTTCTCGTTCGGCATGATGGTCGCGAACTTCACCGCGCTCGCGATGGAGCCGCAGGGCCACATCGCCGGCACGGCCTCCTCCCTCTATGGCTCGATCACGACCCTGATCGGCATCGTTGTCGGCATGGCTATCGGGCAGAGCTTTGACGGCACGCTGCTGCCGTTCTCGATCGGGTTCTTCCTGTCGACGCTCTCAGCTTTGGCGATCGTGCTGGTGGTGGAGAAGGGACGGCTGTTCAAGCCGCATCATCACCCCATCGCGTGAGGAACTGACCGGCGGCCTCGATGTTGTATTGCAGCAATTCGAAAGGCGCTCAATGGAACCGGAACGCAGCGAAGATCGTCACGAGTCGGATCAGCAACCGACGGAGCGTTCGCAGCCGAGCGCCAAGCAGGCCGCATTCACCCCGCCGTTCGCGTTCGAAGGACTTGAACGCGTGCGCGACAGCCACTGCTGAAAGACGAACGCTATTCCGGACTACGCTTGCTGGCGCTGAAATCCTGCGCGGCGCTCTCGGGCGGCGCGCGGTCCGCACGTGGCGGCACCATCAGCACGACAATGTCCCGCGTCAGGCCGGGCCGCCCCCAGAGCGAAGCCTGCACGGTGAATTCCCGCCTGACAAAGGTTCCGGCCTGCGCAGACACCAACTGCATCCATCGGCCGCAATAGTCCTGTCCTCGGAAACAGAGTGCGGCCCACCCGCGGTCGAGCGTTGTGTTGCGCGGCCGCCCCCAATCATATTGGTGCTCGAACGGCCGCGCATAATGCGGATGATCCGGGCTGTAGAAGGCCGTGGCGAAAGCGAGCGAATCGTCGCCACTGACGGCGCCGAGCGGCTCGCCGGTCAGCTCGCGCCATTGCCGGGTGAGCTCGCCCGCGGCTTGCGCGTAGAAATTCCGTCCCTCTTCATAGCCGTGGATGTTGCGGTAGATGGCGTGGATTGGTGCTGCGACCAGCACGGCGACCAGCGCAACGCCGGCGACGACGACCGTGGCGTTGACGGTGTAGAAGCGTTCGACCGGATAGCGGGCGCCGCAGACGACGAGCACGACGAACAGGAACAACCCCTGCAAGGCCCATAGCGACGGCAGGTCCGTTCCCATCGCGAGCGATGTCAGGACCGGCAGCGCGATCGTGCCGATGGCGACATGGAAGAGAAGCCGAAGGCCCGGGCTCATCGCGGCGAAGTCGGCCGGAAACTGTTTGAGGCGCCGGCCCGCAATGAACACCCAGGTGACGGCCGCAACGCTGATGGCCGCGATGAGGCCCAGCGCGAAATTCTTCGCGTCACTGAGCGAGCTCACGGCATCGCCGTTGGCGTGGCTCAGCGCGTAGGTGAAGGTCGATGCGCCCGTGGTGACGAGCCAGTAGATGTGCGGCGACAGCACGGCAAACCCGGTGACGGCCGATATCCACGGCGAAGCGGAGGTGAAATAGGCGCGCCGCGCCGGATGCGCCAGCGCGGCAAGCGCAAAGCTCGCGACCAGGAAGATCGAATAATATTTTCCAACCATGGCGAGGGCCGTGGTGCATCCAACTGCGACCGCCCAGAACACGCTGCGGGTCTCGAATGCGCGCAGGAAACACCACGTGGCGAGTGGCCAGGTTGCGAGCAGTACGGCGTTGGCGTTGAAGCGCTGGGCGTGAAATTGATAGGCCGGCGTCAGCATCAGGAGCAGCAGCACCAGGATGCGCTTGTGCCCGGTCACGAATTGCCGCGCGACCAGATCGACGAAGAAAAGCGCGAGCCCCGCATTCACCATCGCCATCAACTGCAGCGACCAGTCGCTGAGCGGGAAGACGAAGGTCCAGCTAGCGGCGACCCAACCCATCAGCGGCGGATGCTTGTGATAACCCCAGGCGAAATTCCGTCCCAGCGTCCAGGCCTCGAACGTATCCGGATGCAGGCCGCCTCCGGCATAGGCGATGACGAGATAGAGCGTCCAGATCGCAACGAAGCACGCAATGAGAAGCGGTACGCCCCAGCCCGCCTCCACGCCGTCGAGCCAGCGCAGCAACGGCCGCCGCCAGCGCGCCGGCGCGCGATCGGAACGTTCGGCCATCGCCTGAAGCGCAAAATCGATCGGCAAGGGAATCAAATCGAGGGATTCAAATCGAGGAGAGGAAAGTGATGTTCGAAGACGAACCATCTATTTCAGATCGGAAACAAATAGCAATGATTGGATTTTGGAAGGGTTAAAGGCTCCCCGGCTCTCACCGAAACAGTGACGGCGAAAAGACAACGGCGCCACTGATGACAGCGGCGCCGCGTGATGATCGGGACCAAGGCGCGGGATGCGCCCCTTGCCCTACTCCGACTTGTCGATGTTCCAGAACACCGGGGTCGCCGGGCCGTCGAGCACGCCGTTGAGCGACTTCCGCCAGGCGCTCGGCGCTTGATACTGGCCGAGCGGGATGTAGATCACCTGATCATAGGCTTCCTTCTGGATCTCGGTCGCGATCTTCTTCTGATCGTCGAGCGAGGGGGCGCGGACGAAGTCGTCCTTGAGCTTCTCGATCTTGGCGTCCTCCGCCCAGCCGAACCAGCCGCCCTTCTTGCCCTGGCCGCCGATCGAGAGGTTGGAGATCGGGTTGGATACGTCGGCGCTGACCCAGTTGGTGAAGAACATGTTCCAGCCACCTTCCTTGGGAGGCTTCTGGCTGGCGCGACGGCTCACGACGGTCTGCCAGTCGGTGGCCTGGAGGTCGACCTTGAAGCCTGCTTCACGGAGCGCCTGCGCAGCGACGACAGGCTGGGCCTTCAGCGTCGTCACGTCACCCGGCGCCATGATCACGACGGGCGTACCATCATAACCGGATTCCGCGAGCAGCTTCTTGGCTTCCGCCATGCCGTTGCCCTTGACCAGCGATTCCGAGCCGACGTCGGTTGCGAACGGCGTGTCGCAGATGAAGAAGGCGCCGCAGATCTTGTAGTACTTCGGATTGCCGATCAGCGCGTCGAGAACATCCTTCTGCTTCATCGCCAGCAATGCCGCGCGCCGAATCTTGACGTTGTCAAAGGGCGGATAGAGGAAGTTCATGCGTCCGAGCGTCTGGAAGCCGAACTTGTTCAGCACTTCGACCTTGAGGTCCGGATTCCCCTCAAGGACCGGCACGAGATCGAACGACGGGTTCTCCAGGAAATCGATGTCACCCGACTGAAGGGCGTTCACCGCGGTCTGCGAGTCCGGCATGGTCACCCATTCGACGCGGTCGACCTTCACGACCTTGCCGCCTGCGGTCCAGCTCGCCGGCTCCTTGCGCGGCACATAGTCGGTGTTCTTGACATAGACCGCCTTCACGCCGGGCTGGAATTCGCCCTGCACGAACTTGAAGGGGCCGGAACCGATCTGCTCGGGAATCGGCTTGTCCGGCGGCGTCTCGGCGAGGCGCTTCGGCATCATGAAGGCGACGCGCGAGGACGGCTTGCCGATCGATTCCAATACCAGGCTGTAGGGCTCCTTGAGCTTCAGCGTGATGGTCTTGGGATCGGTCGCTTCGATGCTTGCGGTGAACTGCATCAACTGCTGGCCCATGCCGTCAACCGCAGCCCATCGCTTCAGCGAGGCGACGCAGTCTTCCGCCGTCACCGGCGCACCGTCATGCCATTTCAGGCCGTCGCGCAGCGTAAAGGTGTAGGTGAGCTTGTCGTCGGAGATCTTCCAGTCCGCCATCTGCGGCTGGATCTTGAAGTTCGCATCCGTCGCGATCAGCGTGTCATAGATCATATAACCATGATCGCGCGTGATGTAGGCGGTGGTGAAGATCGGATCGATGATACGCAGATCCGAATGCATCACCGCGGTGATGGTCTTGCCGGCAGCGAGCACTGGCGAGGCCAGCGCGGTCGAAAGCGCGACGACCGACAGCGCAAGTTTGGAGGCGAACGCGCGACGCCCCCGGCGCATCAACTGGAACATAGAAAGTTTCTCCTGACGTGAAACTGTTCAAAGGCAGGTTATTGGTTAAGCATTCGGTTCGTTCTTTAGGCGAACTAACCTCATGCATGCCTTTATCTTTTCGAGACTTGCAGACAGTGTTGAGCGCGTCAATCCGGTTTCGGTGCAGCCCATGGCATCGCACGCACGGGCTCCACAAAGATCGGTTTGGCTCTACAACTCTCATCGCTTGTCCTGCCCGCGCTGATGCAATGCGCATTCCATCTTTCGAAGCTTGAGAGACATTAAGATGAATCCAGCCAATCTTCCCTTCGATTCCGAGGCCATGCTCGAAGGCCTGCGCAACTGGGTGGAATGCGAAAGCCCGACCTGGGACGCGAATGCGGTCAACCGCATGCTTGATATCGCGGCGCGGGATATGGCGATCATGGGTGCGACCATCGAGCGCATCGCCGGCCGGCAGGGCTTTGGCGGCGTCATCCGGGCGCGCTTCCCGCATCCGAAGCAGGGCGAGCCCGGTATCCTGATCGCCGGGCACATGGATACCGTCCACCCGGTCGGCACCATCGAGAAGCTGAAATGGCGCCGCGAAGGCAACAGATGTTACGGCCCCGGCATCTATGACATGAAGGGCGGCAACTATCTCTCGCTGGAAGCGATCCGGCAGCTGGCGCGCGCCTCCTTCACCACGCCGCTGCCGATCACCATCCTGTTCACACCGGACGAGGAAGTCGGCACGCCCTCGACGCGCGACATCATCGAGGCGGAAGCCGCGCGCAACAAATACGTGCTGGTGCCCGAGCCCGGCCGCGCCGACAACGGCGTCACCACCGGACGTTACGCCATCGCGCGTTTCAATCTTGAAGCGACCGGGCGCCCGAGCCACGCCGGCGCGACATTGTCGGCGGGACGGTCGGCGATCCGCGAGATGGCGCGGCAGATTCTGGCCATCGACGCCATGACGACGGAGGATTGCACCTTTTCGGTCGGCGTCGTGCATGGCGGCCAATGGGTCAATTGCGTTGCAACGACCGCCACTGGCGAAGCGCTGTCCATGGCCAAGCGCCAGGCCGATCTCGACCGCGGCGTCGAGCGGATGCTGGCGCTGTCGGGCACCGCCAATGACGTGGGTTTCAAGGTCACGCGCGGCGTCACGCGGCCGGTGTGGGAGCCGGATGCGGGCACGATGGCGCTCTATGAAAAGGCGCGCGGCATCGCCGAACAGCTCGGCGCAAAGCTGCCGCATGCGAGCTCCGGCGGCGGCTCCGACGGCAACTTCACCGGCGCGATGGGCATCCCGACGCTCGACGGCCTCGGCGTGCGCGGCGGCAACGGCCACACGCTGGAGGAGTATATCGAGATCGAAAGTCTGGTCGAACGCGGCCGGCTGATGGCGGGCCTGTTGGCGACGCTGGAGTGATACTGCAGCCCAGCATCGGCAAAGGAGCGCTTTTTCGCGCGCCGTGCCCACCATTCCAGCGGAAGCATGGTCGCAAAGGGTGGGTACGCTTCGCTTTGCCCGCCCTGCGAGGAAGCCGCCATCGAAAGCCGGACATGGCGCCATGTGTGGTATGACGCCCCCGATGGCACAGGAATTGCTGAAATGTTAGGCTGATGGCAAGGTGCCAACGGCATCTCGCCGATTTGACTCTAATCTGACGGATCCAACGTGCTCGGATATCTCTTACGTCGAATTCTGGCCGCGGTGCCCGTGATGGGCGTCGTCGCGCTGTTCGTGTTCCTGCTGCTGCGGCTGACGCCGGGCGATCCGGCTGCAATTCTCGCCGGCGACAACGCCACACCCGAGCGGCTCGAACGTATCCGCACCTCACTCGGTCTCAACGAGCCGCTGATCGTGCAGTTCATCACCTGGGTGAACAAGCTGCTGCACGGCGATCTCGGAACGTCGCTGATCTCCAATCTGCCGGTCGTGAAGATGATCGGCCAGCGTGTTGAGCCGTCGATCTCGATCGCGCTGTCGACCATCATCCTCGCCGTCGTCGTTGCGGTGCCGCTCGGCGTGATCGCGGCCTGGAAGCACGGCACGTGGATCGACCGCTTCGTGATGGGCCTGTCCGTGCTCGGATTCTCGGTGCCGGTGTTCGTGATCGGCTATGTCCTGATCCAGGTGTTTGCGATCGACTTGCGCTGGGTGCCGGTGCAGGGCTTCAAGAGCATCTCGAGCGGCTTCGGGCCGTTCTTCGAACGCATCATCCTGCCAACCTGTGCGCTCTCCTTCATCTACATCGCCCTGATCGCGCGCATGACGCGCGCGGCGATGCTCGACGTGCTTGGCGAGGATTATGTCCGCACCGCCCGCGCGAAGGGCATCAACGAGGTCGCGGTCATGATGCGGCACGCGCTGCGCAACGCCGCCGTGCCAGTGATCACCGTGATCGGCACCGGCTTCGCGCTTTTGATCTCCGGCGTCGTCGTCACCGAGAGCGTGTTCAACATCCCCGGCATCGGCCGCCTCACGGTGGACGCGGTGCTGGCGCGCGACTATCCGGTGATCCAGGCGATGATCCTGCTGACGTCGCTGATCTACGTCGTCGTCAATCTTCTGATCGACGTCGCCTACACACTTCTTGATCCCAGGATCAGATACTGAGGCAAGGATAACAACAAAAATGTCGGTCGATACCCTTCCCCAGTCGTCCATTCCGATCACGTCGCCGTTGCGGCCGCGCTTCGGATTCCTCACCTCGACACCGATCATCGCCACGGCAACGGTGTTGCTCGCATTGATCGTGCTGATCTCGATCCTTGCGCCGCTGATCGCGCCGCATGATCCGATCCAGCTCGCGCCCTCGCTGCGGCTTAAGCCCTCCTCGGCGCAATTCCTGCTCGGCACTGACGCCTATGGCCGCGACCTGCTGTCGCGCGTCATCTATGGCGGTCGTATCTCGCTTCTGATCGGCATCGGCTCGGCGATCCTGTCGATCGTCATTGGCCTCGCAATCGGCCTCGTCTCCGGCTTCTTCAAGCTGGTCGATGCCGTGATGATGCGCATCATGGACGGACTGATGGCGATGCCGAGCATTCTGCTGGCGATCGCCGTGGTGTCGCTGTCCGGCGCGAGCATCTGGACCGTGCTGATCGCGATCACCATCCCCGAAATCCCGCGCGTCGCTCGCCTGGTGCGCTCTGTCGTGCTGTCGGCGCGCGAAGAGCCCTATGTGGAAGCCGCGATCTCGGTCGGCTCCTCGCTGCCGAAGATCATGTGGCGGCATTTGATGCCGAACACGATCGCACCGCTGATCGTCCAGGGCACCTATGTCTGCGCGTCGGCGATCCTCACCGAGGCGATCCTGTCCTTCCTCGGCGCCGGCATCTCCCCGGAAACGCCGACCTGGGGCAACATCATGGCCGAGGGCCGCCAGTATTTTCAGCTCAAGCCGACGCTGATCTTCTGGCCGGGCCTGCTGCTCTCGATCGCCATTCTCAGCATCAACCTGATCGGCGACGCCGCCCGTGACGCACTCGATCCCCGCATGAAGCAGCGGGAGGGCAAGTAATGGCCAATCAAGCGATGTCCAACCCAGTTCTCGACATCAACAGCCTCGTCGTCTCCGTCGGCAGGAAGCCGGGCGGGCCGAAGATCCTCGACGGCATCTCGATCCAAGTCCACCAGGGCGAGACGCTGTGCCTCGTGGGCGAAAGCGGCTCGGGCAAGTCGGTGACCTCGCTCACCACCATGGGCCTGCTGCCGAAGGGCACGCTGGTTCCGACCGGTGGCAGCGTCAAACTCGTCGGCGAGGAGATCCTCACCGCCACCGATCGCCGCCTGCGCCAGTTGCGCGCGACGCAGATGGCGATGATCTTCCAGGAGCCGATGACCGCGCTCAATCCGGTGGTCCACGTCGGCCGCCAGATCGACGAAGTCCTGCGGGCCCACACCAACCTCGACGCCAGGGCGCGCAAGAAGCGCATCCTCGACATGATGGAGCAGGTCCGCCTGCCCCAGGTCGAGCGCATCTTCGCTTCCTATCCGCACCGCCTCTCCGGCGGCCAACGCCAGCGCATCATGATCGCGATGGCACTTGTGCTTGAGCCGAAGCTTCTCATTGCCGACGAGCCGACCACTGCGCTCGACGTCACCACGCAGAAGCAGATTCTAACTCTGATCCGCGACCTCCAGCGCGATCACGGCACGGCTGTCCTGTTCATCACCCATGACATGGGCGTGGTTGCCGAGATCGCCGATCGCGTCGCCGTGATGCGACAGGGCCGGCTGGTCGAAACCGGCACGCTGGATTCGATCCTGCGCAATCCGACCATGGAGTACACCCGCAACCTGCTCTCTGCGGTGCCGAGCCTGGTGCCGCGCGCTCCACGCGAGGACAGCAAGGAACCGGTGGTGCTGGAAGCCAACGACCTCAGCAAGGTCTACAAGGAGCGTGCGTTCTTCGGCAAAGGCCGTGAGGTCGTTGCCGCCGACAAGGTCACGCTGACGCTGCGCAAGGGCCGCACCCTCGGCATCGTCGGTGAAAGTGGTTCGGGGAAGTCGACGGTGGCACGCTGCATCGTCCGCCTGATCGATCCGACCTCCGGCGGCGTCCGCCTCGCCGGCCGCGAAATCTCCGACATTTCGCGGCGCCTGCTGCAACCGCACCGGCAGAAGATCCAGATCGTGTTCCAGGATCCCTACCGCTCGCTCAACCCGCGCGTCACCGTCGGCGAGAGCATCGCGGAAGGCCCGATCAATTACGGCGTCGTGCATGCGGATGCGATGAAGCGCGCACGCGAGCTGCTCGAGCTCGTCGGCCTGCCGGCCGACGCGGTGTCGCGCTATCCGCATCAGTTCTCCGGCGGCCAGCGCCAGCGCATTGCGATTGCCCGCGCGCTCGCGCTCGATCCGGACGTGCTGGTCGCGGACGAAGCGGTCTCGGCGCTCGACGTCTCCGTGCAGGCGCAGGTGCTGGACCTGCTCGACGAGATCCAGAAGCGGCTCGGCATCGCCATCCTGTTCATCACCCACGATCTGCGTGTCGCAGCCCAGATCTGCGACGAGGTCGTGGTGATGCAGCACGGCCGCGTCGTCGAACAGGGCCCGGCCGCCGAGGTGCTAACGCATCCGCAGGAGGCCTACACCAGGGCCTTGCTCGAGGCGGCGCCGGGCCGTGGCTGGGACTTTGCGAACTTCCGGCCGGTGTCGGAAAGCGTGGCGGCCACTCTGTAGCAACACTCTCCAGTGTCGTCCCGGCGAAGGCCGGGACCCATACCGCGGAATTTCTCGATCGCGCGTGGCGCTAGTTCCGAACTTCTAGTCTTCGCCAAACTTCTCCCTGGGGGTATGGGTCCCGGCCTTCGCCGGGACGACACCGAGAGTGTGTTTGGCGGAGCCGTTCACAACACAAAGCGCATCCGCAGCATTCCCAAAACGATCTGACCCTATGCATGGCGCGAGTGCTTCCCACCTTGCTCTCGCCGCCGACCCAAGGCTAACGTCCCGCACCTTTGATTGCCTGGACTTGAATTGATGACACGCATCGCCGTCGGCGGCTTCCTGCACGAGACCAACACCTTCGCTCCGACGAAGGCGACCTTTGCGGACTTCCAGCACGGCGGCGGCTGGCCGGCGATGACGCAAGGCGCCGATGTATTGAAGGTGATGCGGCGCATCAATGTCGGCCTCGCTGGTTTCGCCGACAGCGCTGAAGCGAACGGCTGGGAACTCGTTCCGACGATCGCCTGCGGCGCGAGCCCTTCGGCGCATGTCACCAAGGACGCCTTCGAGCGCATCGTGAAGGTGATGGTCGACGGCATCGCGGCCGCAGGCCCCATTGACGCGGTCTATCTTGACCTGCATGGCGCGATGGTCACCGAGCATCTCGATGACGGCGAAGGCGAGATTTTGGCGCGCGTGCGCCGCGTCATCGGCAAGGACGTGCCGCTGGTCGCGAGCCTCGACCTGCACGCCAACGTCACGCCCGAGATGATCGAACATGCGGACGCGCTGATCGCTTACCGCACCTATCCGCATGTCGACATGGCCGACACCGGCCGCGCCTCCGCGCGCCACCTCGCCCTGCTTCTGAAGACGAAGCAGCGCTTCGCGAAGTCGTTCCGCCAATTGCCGTTCCTGATCGCGATCAGCTGGCAATGCACCAACGACTACCCCACCAAGGGCATCTACGAAAATCTCGCTGCGCTGGAAAGCGATGCGGTTCCGACCCTCTCATTCGCGCCGGGCTTCCCTGCCGCCGATTTTTACGATTGCGGGCCGAGCGTGTTCGCCTACGGCAAGACGCAAGCCGATGCCGACCGCGCCGCGGATGCGATCGTGAAATTGATCGAAAGTCACGAGGACGATTTCGACGGCAAGATTTGGTCGCCCGATGACGGCGTGCGCCACGCCATGGAACTCTCGAAGAACGCGAGCAAGCCGATCATCATCGCCGACACCCAGGACAATCCCGGCGCCGGCGGCGATTCCGACACCACGGGCATGCTGCGCGCGCTGGTGCGCAACAAGGCCAGTGCCGCGACCGGCGCGATCTACGATCCCGAGTCGGCCAGGGCCGCGCATGCGGCCGGCGTTGGCGCCACCGTCACGCTCTCGCTCGGTGGCAAGTCCGGCATTCCCGGCGACGAGCCCTGCACCGAGACCTTCATCGTCGAAAAGCTCTCCGACGGCCGCTTCATCGCGCCCGGCCCCTATTATGGCGGCCGCGAGATGGAGATGGGCCCCTCCGCGGCCTTGCGCATCGGCGACGTCCGAATCGTCGTCTCCTCGCACAAGGCCCAGCTCGCCGACCAGGCGATGTATCGCTATGTCGGCATCGAGCCGACGGCAGAAAAGATTCTGGTCAACAAGAGCTCGGTGCATTTCCGCGCCGATTTCGAGCCCATTGCCGAAAAGCTGATGATCTGCGCCGCGCCCGGCGCGATGCCGGCCGACACCGCGTCACTGCCTTGGACGCGCCTGCGTCCGGGAATCCGCATCAAGCCGAACGGTCCCGTTTTCACGCCCCCTTCACGCTAACCGGACAGGACACATGCCCACCATCGAACGCATCGACGGCTACGCCGACGAACTCACCGCCATCCGCCGCGATATCCACGCCCATCCCGAGATCGGCTTCGAGGAGGTCCGCACCTCCGGCATCGTCGCCGACAAGCTGAAGGGCTGGGGCATCGAGGTGCATCGCGGCCTCGGCGGCACCGGCGTGATCGGCGTCATCAAGGGCAAGGGCTCGAGCGGCAAGCGCATCGGCCTGCGTGCCGACATGGACGCGCTGCCGATGGAGGAGAACACCAATCTGAAATGGAGTTCGAAAATCCCTGGCCGCTTCCATGGCTGCGGCCATGATGGCCACACCACCATGCTGCTCGGCACCGCGCGCTATCTCGCCGAGACCAAAAATTTCGACGGCACCGTGCACCTGATCTTCCAGCCGGCCGAGGAAGGCCTCGGCGGCGCGCGTGCGATGATCAAGGACGGGCTGTTCGAGAAATTCCCCTGCGACGAGCTCTACGGCCTGCACAACGCACCCGACCTCAACCACGGCGAGATCGCGATCCTGCCGGGCCCGGCCATGGCCAGCGCCGATTTCTTCGACCTCCGCATCACCGGCTATGGCGCCCATGGCGCGATGCCCGAACGCTCCAAGGACGCGGTGATCATCGCGACCACGCTGGCGCAGGCGATCCAGACGGTCGTCAGTCGCAACGTCGAGCCGCTCCAGGCTGCGGTGGTCTCGATCACGCAGATTCACGCCGGTTCCGCCTACAACGTCATTCCCGGCGAAGCGCATCTTTGCGGCACCATCCGCACCTTCTCGAAGGAAGTCCGTGCCCTGATCAGCCAACGCATCCGCACGATCTGCGCCGGCATCGCGAGCGCCTACAGTTGCGAGATCGACGTCGACATCCGCGACACCTTCAACGTGCTGGTCAACCAGGTCGAGCAGTCCAAGGTGGTCGAGGACGTCGCACACACCATCGTCGACCCGGCCAACGTGATCACCCGCACCCAGCCGAAGATGGGCAGCGAGGATTTCGCCGACATGCTGGAAACAATTCCGGGCGCCTATTTCTGGATCGGCCATGACGGCTCGGTGCCCGTGCACAATCCCGGCTTTGTGCTCGACGACAAGATCCTGCCGATCGGCGCCAGCATGTTCGCGCGGATCATCGAAACCCGCATGCCGGTGGGTTAGCAATGCAGAAAAAGAGCGTCGAAGAGGCGGTCACCTCGCTGCACGATCTCTCCGCGGTCGATCTGATCGCGGGCTATCGCGCCAGACAGTTCTCGCCGAGCGAGGTGCTGGAGGATTTGCTCGCGCATGTCGCTGCGTGGGAGCCGCATCTCAAGGCGCTCTATGCGTTCGACCCCGACAGCGCACGCGAGGCGGCAAAGGCCTCGACAGCGCGCTGGTCCGGGGGCGAGCCGTCCGGCCCGCTCGACGGCGTGCCTGTGACGGTGAAGGACAACATCGCGACCAAGGGCGTGCCGGTGCCGCTGGGGGCTGCGAGCGTCAAGCTCGTGCCCGCCGAGAAGGACGCCCCGCCAGCCGCGCGCCTGCGTGAAGCAGGCGCCATCATCTTCGCCAAGACCACCATGCCCGATTACGGCATGCTGTCCTCAGGGCTTTCCAGCTTCCATGCGCTCGCGCGCAATCCCTGGGACCTTTCCAAGAATCCCGGCGGCTCGAGCGCGGGCGCAGGTGCGGCTGCGGCGGCCGGTTATGGTCCGCTGCATCTCGGCACCGACATCGGCGGCTCGGTGCGCCTGCCGGCAGGCTGGTGCGGCCTCGTCGGCCTGAAGCCGAGCTTCGGCCGCGTGCCGATCGATCCCGCCTATGTCGGCCGCGTCGCCGGCCCCATGACCCGCACGGTCGATGATTGCGCGCTGATGATGAGCGTGATCGCAAAGCCCGACCGGCGCGACGGCACGAGCCTGCCCGCCGAGCCCCTCAACTGGAAAGGCCTGGAGAAATCTCCGCGCAAACTGCGGATCGGCCTGATGCTCGACGCCGGCGTCGGCCTGCCGGCGGAAAAGCCGGTCCGTGACGTCGCGGTGCAAGCCGCCAAGGCGTTCGAATCCGCAGGTAGTGTCGTCACCGAAATCGACGGCATCCTCACGCGCGAGATGCTCGATGGTCTCGACAATTTCTGGCGCGCCCGGATGTGGGACGATCTGTCGAAGCTGACGCCGGCCGAACAGGAAAAGGTGTTGCCCTATATCTTCAAATGGGGCGAAGCTGGCGCCAAGCTGTCGGGTATCGACGTCATCCGCGGCTTCAACCAGACCATGGCGATCCGCGCGGCGGCGTCGGAGCTGTTCTGCGAGCTCGACTATGTCGTCTCGCCGACTGCGCCAAACGCAAACTATCCGGCGGACTGGGCCTCGCCCACCAACGATCCGATGAGACCGTTTGAGCACATCTGCTACACCGTGCCGTGGAATATGTCGGAGAATCCCGCCGTCTCCATCAACGGCGGCTTCGACGCCAAGGGCTTTCCCATCGGCGTGCAGATCGTCGGCCGCCGCTTCGACGATATCGGCGTGCTCGGCATGGCCAAGGCGTTCGAAGGCCTGCGTGGCCCGCAGAAGCCCTGGCCCAAGCCGCCGAAGCACTGACGTCATCAATCCTGCCAGACTGCGACATGACCGGGCTTGCCGCGGCCATTGTCGTTTGGATACTCAAGGACAAGGGCATGCCCAGTCCGCGCAAGACGGACCGTGGCGCGCATGCATGACGTCTTCTCAAGACTGCGTTCAAGAAGGAAGGGAACACCATGGCGTATGAGACGATCAAATACGAGGTCGCCGAGCAGATCCTCACCATCACGCTGAACCGGCCCGACAAGCTCAACGCCTTCAACGCGCAGATGCAGGCCGAGCTGATCGAGGCGTTCGACGCCGCCGACAAGGACGATAATGTCCGCGCCATCGTCGTCACCGGCGCCGGCCGCGGCTTTTGCGCGGGCGCTGACCTCTCCTCCGGTGCGGATACGTTCGATCGCGACGCGCGGCGCGGACCGGTCAAACGGTTTGCCGACGGCAAGGTCGATTACAGCGACCCGCAGGTGCGCGATGGCGGCGGCCAGGTGACCTTGCGCATCTTCAAGTGCCTGAAGCCCGTCATCGCCGCGGTGAACGGTCCCGCCGTCGGCATCGGCGTCACCATGCAGCTTGCGATGGACATCCGCATCGCATCCGACGCCGCACGCTTCGGCTTCGTATTCTCCCAGCGCGGCATCGTGCCCGAGGCGGCCTCGAGCTGGTTCCTGCCCCGCATCGTCGGCATCTCGCAGGCGCTGGAATGGTGCTATTCGGGCCGCGTCTTCCCGGCGCAGGAGGCGCTCGCCGGCCGTCTCGTCAGCAAGGTCGTCGCTCCCGATGATCTTCTGCCGACCGCGCGTGCCCTCGCCAAGGAATTTGCGGCAAAGACCGCGCCGGTCTCGGTGGCGCTGATCCGCCAGATGATGTGGCGCATGATGGGCGCCGACGATCCGATGGAAGCCCACAAGGTCGACAGCCGCGGCATCTACGCCCGCGGCCGCTCCGACGATGTCAAGGAAGGCGTGGTGTCGTTCCTGGAGAAGCGCCCGGCGCAATTCAAGAACAAGGTGTCGAGCGATATGCCGGATTATTTTCCGTGGTGGAGCGAGCGGGAGTATAAGTAGCTTCGTAGGGTGGGTTAGCCTTGTGGCTGCGCGAAGCGCAGTCGCTGGGCGTAACCCACCTCTTTCGTATCCGCAGCGACAGAAGTGGTGGGTTACGCCTTCGGCTAACCCACCCTACGTTCTCACTCCATCATCAGCGCCACCCGCCCGATCGCCTTGCGGTCGAGCAACAGCCGCATCGCCTTCGCAAAATCCTCCAGCGGCAGTCGGTGCGAGACCTTCGGGCGCAGCTTGCCCTCCTCCGCCCAAGCCAGCAGCGCCTTCAGGCGCACCTCGCCGAGCACGGGATTTTTCCGCACGGCCTCTCCGGCGCGCACGCCGAGCACGCTGGCGCCCTTGATCAGCAGCAGATTGGTTTTTGCCAAGCCGATGCCGCCTGTGAAGCCGATCACCAGCAGCCTTGCGCCCCAGGCGATGCAGCGCATCGAGTTCTCGAACACCTCGCCACCGACGGGATCGAACACGACATCCGCGCCGCGGCCATCGGTGATGCGCTTGACGGCATCGCGGAACGGCTCGCGATCGTAGCGCACGAGATGATCGGCGCCGCGCGATTTCGCAATCGCAAGCTTTTCGTCGCTGGAGGCCGTCGCGATCACGGTCGCGCCCAGCATCTTGCCGATCTCGACGGCAGCTAATCCCACGCCGCCGCCGGCGCCGTGCACCAGGAGCACCTCGCCCGGCTCGACCCTGCCGCGGTCGATCAGCGCGTGATAGGCGGTGCCGTGACCGGCGAGATAGGTCGCAGCTTCCGCATAGTCGAACGTCGACGGCATCGGCGTGAGCTGCGACGGCGTCACCACGGCTTCGTCGGTGAAGGCGCCGTGGCGCATCTTGACGATGACCTTGTCGCCGACGGCGACACCTCTTGCCTCCACGCCGACCTCGGTCACGTGGCCGGCGGCTTCCATGCCAGGCGTGAACGGCAGCTCGGGCTTGAGCTGATATTCGCCGGCCGCCATCAGCACGTCAGGGAAATTCAGCCCGGCGGCGCGGATCGCGACGCGAACTTCGCCCGGCTTCAGGGCGCGCGACGGAAACTCCTCCAGCCGCAACGTCTCGGGCGCGCCGAGTGCGCGACAGACGACAGCCCGCACCATCAGGCTGCGCTCGCCTTGCTGCGCATCAGTGCCTCGCGGATCAGCGGCAGGCGATCATTGCCGAAATACATGTCGGTCTTGTCAAGAAAGATCGTCGGCGAACCGAAGCCGCCGCGGGCGACGACCTCTTCCGTATTAGCCTTGAGCTTGTCCTTGATCGCCTGATCCGAGATGCCTGCGAAGAATTTCTGCTCGTCGACGCCGACCTTCTTGCAGATCTCGGCGAGCACAGCATCCTGAGAGATATCCTTGTCCTCGCCCCAATAGGCCTCGAACACGGCGGTTGCGAACGGCACCATCTCCTTACCCAGCCAAATGCAGCCGCGCATGACCTTGACGCTGTTCACCGGAAACATCGTCGGCGGCATCTTGATCGCGAGGTCCGCCGAGCGCGCCCAGTCCTGAAGATCCTTCTTCATGTAACGCGCCTTCAGCGGCACCGGCGTCTCGCGTTGCGCATAGACGCTCGGATTGACCGTGTTGAAGATGCCGCCGACCAGGATCGGCCGCCAACTGATCTCGGCGCCCAGCTCCTTGGCCAGCGGCTGGATGTTGTGGAAGGCGAGATAGGTCCAGGGACTGGAACAGTCGAAGAAGAATTCGATCATGGCGTTTCCTTTTTGTGCCTCCGTGCCGCTGTCTCCTCGTCATTGCGAGCGAAGCGACTTGTCCGCCGAAGCCCCGGCGAAGGCGGAAGCAATCCAGAGTGCCACCGCGGAGACAGTCTGGATTGCTTCGTCACAAGTGCTCTTCGCAATGATGACGTGGCGCCTGCTCGGCGCACGGCACGACTTTTGTTGTTCTGTACCTAGACGTTAAGACATGGCAGACAGAGGCGCAATCACAACCCGCCGGGAGGGACCCATGCTGTTTCCAACCACGATCGCCGGATCCCTGCCCAAGCCGGAATGGCTCGCCGAGCCCAACATGCTCTGGGCGCCCTGGAAATCGCAAGGTGACGAGCTCGTCCGCGCCAAGCGCGACGCGACCATGCTTGCCATAAAAGTCCAGGAGGACGCCGGCATCGACATCGTTACCGAGGGCGAGCAGGCCCGGCAGCATTTCGTGCACGGTTTCCTGGAGAAGATCGACGGCATCGACTTCGCCCACAAGGTCGAGATGGGCATCCGCAAGGATCGCTACAAGGCGATGGTGCCGCAGGTGGTCGCGCCGCTCCGGCTGAAGGGACGCGTCCATGCCGACGAGGCACGCGTGGCGCGCACGCACACGAAGAAGAAGTTGAAATTCACCCTGCCCGGCCCGATGACCATCATCGACACGATTGCGGACCGCTACTATGGCGACCGCGTCAAGATGGCGTTCGCCTTCGCCGAGCTCTTGAACGAGGAGGCCAAGGCGCTGCAGGCCGACGGCGTCGATCTCGTGCAGTTCGACGAGCCCGCCTTCAACGTCTACATGGACGAGGTCAACGATTGGGGCATCAAGGCGCTGGAACGTGCCGCGCAAGGGCTCACCTGCGCCACCGCCGTCCACATCTGCTACGGCTACGGCATCAAGGCCAATACAGACTGGAAGGAGACCCTCGGCACGCAATGGCGGCAGTACGAGCAGATCTTTCCGGCGATCGATGCCAGCCCGATCCAGCAGGTCGCGATCGAGTGCCGCAATTCGAAGGTCCCGCTCGATCTACTAGCCCTGCTCAAGACCAAGGTCGTGCAGGCCGGCGTGATCGACGTCGCCAGCGACACGGTCGAGACCGCCGAGGACGTCGTCAAGGTGATCGACGCGGTGTCGAAATTCGTACCCAAGAGCAACATCGTCGCGACCACCAATTGCGGCATGGCGCCGATGCGGCGCGAGATCGCCGAGGCCAAGCTGATGGCACTCGGTGCAGGCGCGGCGCTTGCACGCGAGAAGCTGGGGTGATGGCGGTGATCCGTCTCGCACTCGTTATCGCCGCGCTTGCAGCGCTCGCGTTGCCGGCACACGCGGAGGACCGCTCCGTGCTGCTCCACTGCAAAGCGATGGTCGAACGGGCATCGAAGGATGCAGGCACGGCAAGCGAAGCCGAGCTGATCCGCTGCCGCCAGGTCATCCGCGAATGGGCGCTGCGCGACGCGCGGATGACCGTCGACGAACAAGGGCGACCGCTGCACTAGCTCGCAGCCGTCGGATGCAACACGATTTTATAACCGGCGTTCAGCGTGCGTAGCGTCGACGGCGGCGTCAGCAGCATCGCATGATCGAATTCGCGCTCGGCGCGGACGTAACCTGCCGGCGACCACAGTAGAGCCTCGCCTTGCGTCACCAGAAAACTCTCCTCGTCCTGCTGCACCATCGCGCCCTCGGGAAGCTGATCGAGTGGCATCAACAGCTCGTGCAGCCGCTTCCTGCCGTTGTCGAGCCGTTCATGGTGCAGCACCGTGTCGATGTCGTGCATGCGGACATCGTGTACACGATTGCCCTTTTCCCACGCCGCGCGAAAACGGTTGGCGTCGTCGCGCCGGCAGTAGAAGCAGGGGCGATGGCCGGCGGCGAGCGCCGTGGCTTCGTCCAGGAAGAACAGCTCGGTCCAGCTTCGCTGCGCCATCACCTCGCGGCGGCGGCCGCGGAATTCGCAAGTGCAGGTCAGCCAGGCCGGGGTCGACCAGCGCTTCTTGAGCAGCGTCTTGGTCGCGGGATCGTGGATGATGCCGCGATTGCCGGTGAACAGGCCCCGGTAAGGCGTGGCGATGATCTCGCCGGTGGGGGTGACGCGATTTTGCAGCGGCATATCGCAATTCTTGTTCTCCCTCTCCTCGTTGTTGCGGGCAGAGGATCGGGGTGAGGGGCTGCCTTTACAAATATGGTGAGAGACGGGCTCGCGGAAGCTCCCCCTCGCCGGCGCTTCGGCGCGACCTCTCCCCGCAAGCGGGGCGAGGTAAGAAAGCTACGCCGCCCCGTCGCGGAGCGGCGGGTGGTAGGAGAGCGCGGTATCCCACGGGAAGAATATCCACGTATCCTGCGACACCTCTGTGATGAAGGTATCGACCAGCGGCCGCCCCTTCGGCTTGGCGTAGACGGTGGCGAAATGCGCATCCGGCAGCATCTCGCGGACCAGCTTGCCGGTCTTGCCGGTGTCGACGAGATCGTCGACGATCAGGAGCCCCTTGCCGGTGCCGCCGCCGAGCTTCATCGCCTGTTCTGAAATTCCCTTGAGGATTTGGAGCTCGCCCTGCTTGTCGTGATCGTAGCTGGCGATGCAGACCGTATCGATCACGCGCACCCCCAGCTCGCGCGCCACGATCGCGGCCGGCACCAGGCCGCCGCGGGTGATGGCGATGACGGCATGGAACGGGCCGACCTCATTGAGCCGCCAGGTCAGCGCCCGGCAATCCCGGTGGAATTGGTCCCACGAGACCGGAAAGGGCCTTCCCGCCCGCTCCTCCGCGCTCAGTTCTGGTGCTTCACCAGCCATTGTCGTCTCCTATCTCTCCAATCCGCTTGGGATCATCAACTCACATATCGATCCAAGAAAAGCACCGATACGAAAAAGCCTAAGTAGAGCAATGTTGCCCGAAACATCTGTCGCACGCGATGGCGGACCACCTGAATGTACGCCTGAAGATCGGTCGGCTGCACGGCAATCTGAGCCTCGAGGATGTTTGGTCCCGGAAAATTGACGCCTGGCCAGTCGAGTTGCCAAAAGAACGTCGTCAGTCCAATCGAATAGTTTCCAATGCGGCGGTAGATTTGCCATCGTTGCCATTGAAGAATTGCGCCGGCGATCATCAAGCAAACAAAAGGGACCCCGAGCGCGACCGCTAGCGCGAGATCTCGCTTGGTCACGGCTCTCAGCCCTTCGCGCCCAGGGTCCCTAGCATGTCCTTCACTGCCGCCATCGCTGCCGCCAGCTTGTCAGCATCGCGCGAACGCACCACCAGATTGGTGTTCGGCTTCGAGTCCTCGTCCATGAAGGGATAGCTGCCGATAATGGTGTCGGGGTGCTCGGCCGCGATCGCTCGCAGCGGGCCGCCGATATCGCCTTCCCGCGCGTTGGCGCGGACCGATTCGGACAGCATGCGCACGCCGGATTTCAGCTTGGGCGAGACGATGTCCATCATCGCCTGCATGATCGAGGGCACGCCCGCCATGACGATGACATTGCCGATCTTGAAGCCGGGCGCGAGGATGGTGGCGCTCTGGATCAGCTCGGCGCCCTCGGGGATGCGGGCCATACGCAGCCGGGCCTCGTTGAGGTCCTGCTCGCTCCAGCGCTCGCGGAAACGCGCGACCACTTCGGGATGGTGGTCGATGCCGACGCCAAAAGCCTTGGCGATGCTGTCGGCGGTGATGTCGTCGTGGGTCGGCCCGATTCCGCCGGTGGTGAAGACATAGGTGTAGCGTTGCCGCAGTGCATTCAGAGCGGCGATGATGTCGTCCTCGTCGTCGGAGACGACCCGGACTTCCTTCAGGTCGATGCCGATATTGGTCAGGTATTCGGCGATGAAGCCAATATTCTTGTCCTTGGTCCGGCCGGACAGGATTTCATCCCCGATGACCAGAATGCCCGCCGTGACGATCTCGCTCATGCCTGAAGTCCCTCACCTCTTCAGCCGACTTTGCCGAGGTAACGCGTTGAAGTCACGCGGTTTTGCTGCCGAAATAAGCAGTCCTCAGCCATTTTTTCAGGCACGTTGCCGGCCATATCAGGCAAATGCCCTTTCTCCATGCTTATCGCGCTGGCCCGCCCCTTGCTACCACATGAAAGTCATGCACTCTTGCCGCATGGCCAGGACGTTGCGGTCTTCACCAAGGCCTCGCGACCTGTCAAATGGCGCAACGCCTTGCGGAGACAAGTCGGGATCTATGGCAGTCGCGTTTGACGAAATGAATATTCCCGGCGGGGACCTTCGCCCCGCCTATCAGGAGCTGGCGCGCTGGCTCAAGGAGACGCCTCCCGAGGCGCTCGAATATCGCCGCCAGGAGGCTGAACTCCTGTTCCGCCGGATCGGCATCACCTTCGCTGTCTATGGCGAATCCGAGTCCACCGAACGCCTGATCCCCTTCGACGTGATCCCGCGGATCATGTCCGGCAAGGAATGGACCCTGCTGGAGAAGGGCCTGAAGCAGCGCGTGCGCGCGCTCAATATGTTCCTGCGCGACATCTATCATGGCCGCGACATCCTCCGTGCCGAGATCGTGCCCGACGATCTGATCTTCCAGAATCCGGTGTTCCGCCCCGAGATGAACGGCCAGCAGGTGCCGCACGACGTCTACGTGCACATCGCCGGCATCGATATCATCAGGGTCGATGCCGAGCACTTCATCGTGTTGGAGGACAATGCCCGCACACCCTCCGGCGTGTCCTACATGCTGGAAAACCGCGAGATCATGATGCGGCTGTTTCCGGATCTGTTCGCCCGCCACAGGGTGGCGCCGGTGGAGCGCTATCCGGACGAGCTCCTCTCCGCTCTTCGCTCGGTCGCGCCGAACGGTGCCTCGGGCGAACCGACCGTCGCTCTCCTGACACCCGGCGTTTACAACTCCGCCTATTACGAGCACTCCTTCCTCGCCGACAAGCTCGGCATCGAGCTCGTCGAAGGCCGCGACCTCATCGTCAAGAACAACGAGGTCTTCATGCGGACGACGGAAGGGGTGAAACGGGTCGACGTGATCTACCGCCGCGTCGATGACGATTACCTCGATCCCCTCACTTTCCGCCCCGACTCCGCGCTCGGCGTCCCCGGCCTGATGTCGGCCTATGCCGCCGGCAACATCACGCTCGCCAACGCCGTCGGCACCGGCATCGCCGACGACAAGGCGATCTACTCTTACATGCCGGAAATCGTGAAATTCTACCTCGGCGAGGAGCCGATCCTGAAGAACGTTCAGACCTGGCGCTGCCGCGAGCCGAAAGATCTGGCCTACGTGCTCGACCATCTCGGCGATCTCGTCGTCAAGGAAGTCCACGGCTCCGGCGGCTACGGCATGTTGATCGGCCCCGCCGCGACCAAGGCAACGATCGAAGCCTTCCGCGAGAAGCTCAAGCGCGAGCCGGAAGGTTTCATCGCGCAGCCGACGCTGGCGCTCTCGACCTGCCCGACCTGCACGGCCTCTGGCCTTGCGCCGCGCCACGTGGACCTGCGGCCCTTCGTGCTCACCGGCAGCAAGAGCACGACGATCGTCCCGGGCGGGCTCACCCGCGTCGCGCTCAAGGAAGGCTCGCTCGTGGTGAATTCGAGTCAGGGCGGCGGCACCAAAGATACCTGGATTTTGGACGAGTAGAGAGATGCTGTCGCGTACCGCCGAAAACCTCTATTGGCTCGCCCGCTACGTCGAACGGGCCGAATATCTCGCGCGCACCATCGATGCGACGCTGCGCGTCACCGCGCTTCCCGCCGCCTATATCGGCAAGACCAACGAATGGGACTCGGCGCTGCTCACCGCAGGCGTCGCCGCGAGCTTCTATGAGCAATACAAGGAAGCCAACGAGACCAATGTCGTCGAGTACCTGTCATTCTCGCCGAACAATCCGTCCTCGATCAGGAACTGCATCGAGGCGGCGCGCCTGAACTCGCGTTCGGTGCGCACCGCGCTGACCAGCGAGATGTGGGACACCATCAATTCGGCCTGGATCGAATTGCAGGAAGTCTGGAGCAAGGGCACCTCGACGCGCGAAGACCTGGCAAAATTCCTCCGCTTCGTGCAGGAGACCTCGCTGCGCTTCGATGGCTCGGCCTACCGGACCATGCTGCGCAACGACGCCTACTGGTTCTCGCGGCTCGGCCTGCACCTGGAGCGCGCCGACAACACCGCACGCATCCTCGATGTGAAGTACCACGTGCTGCTGCCCGAGGAAGAACATGTCGGCGGCCCGCTCGACTTCTATCAGTGGAGTTCGATCCTGCGCTCGGTGTCGGCGCTGACGGCCTATCACTGGGTCTATCGCGAGACGCTGAAACCCTGGCTGGTCGCGGATCTGCTCATCCTCAACGGCACGCTGCCGCGCTCGCTTGCGAGCTGCTACGACAATCTCACGCGCAACCTTGACCAGATCGGCGTCGCCTATGGCCGCCAGGGCCCGGCCCAGCGCCACGCCCGCGGCATCCGCAACCGGCTCGAACACAGCAACATGAATGACATTTTCCAGCATGGCGTGCATGAATTCATTCAGGAATTCATCGTCGACAATTCCAGGCTGGGCGAAATCATCGCGAAGCAGTATTTGATCTGATACTGCTGTCGTTCCGATGTGGGCCGCAGGGCGAGCCCGGAATGACGACACCAGAACAACGGTCCACCATGCGCCTGCGAATCCTGCACACCACGACCTATCGCTACGAGCCGGCGGCGACGAGCGTGATCCAGATCCTGCGCATGACGCCGTGCAGCCATGACGGTCAATATGTGGCGGAGTGGCAGATCGACGTCTCGACCGACACCAAGCTCGACACCCACGAAGACGCCTTCGGCAACGTCACCCACGTCTTGTCCTGCGGACCCGTCGGCGACATCAAGATCATCGCCGAAGGCCTGATCGAGACCCACGACACCGGCGGCGTACTGCGTGGTGCGGACGAGCGCTTTCCGGCGGGCATGTTTTTGCGCGCCACCGATCTCACGACTGTCAATCCCGCGATGACGGCGGTCGCGCGTCAGCTGCGTAGCGAGGCCGAGAGCGACACGCTCGGTTTCCTGCACACGCTGATGACCGAGATCAGCGATCACATGACCTTCGACGAAGATCCGACCAACAGCGGCACGTCAGCGTCGGAGGCGTTTACGCTGAAGCGCGGCGTCTGCCAGGATTACGCACACATCTTCATCGCCTGCGCTCGCACCGGCGGCGTGCCGGCGCGCTTCGTCTCGGGGCACTTTCTGCGCTCCGACGGCACGGTGCATCAGGATGCCGGGCATGCCTGGGCGGAAGCTTACGTCGATGGCCTCGGCTGGGTCGGCTTCGATCCCGCCAACAGCATCTGCACCACCGATGCCCACGTCCGCGTCGCGATCGGGCTCGATTATCTCGGCGCAGCTCCCGTGCGCGGCACTCGCTATGGCGGCGGCACGGAGACGCTGACGGTCGCGGTCAAGGTCGAGCAGGCCGGCCGCGGCGGCCAGTCGCAATCGCAGTCCCAGCGGCAGAGCTAGTTTCATTGCCTGGCCCGGAATGACGAACTCACCCTGCCCCGCGGGAATTGGGGTTGGAGCGGCCCCTGAAATTGGCTAGTAATTCCGCGCAAAGGCTCGCGGGGACTGGAAATGACCTATTGTTGTGGAATTCTGGTTCGGGACGGTCTGGTGATGATCGCCGACACCCGCACCAACGCCGGCCTCGACAATGTCTCGACCTTCCGCAAGCTGCACATCTTCTCAAAACCCGGCGATCGCATCATGGCGATCGCCAGCGCCGGCAACCTCGCCATCAGCCAGTCGGTGCTATCCACCCTGACTGAAGGCCTCGAGGACCCCGACACGGGCGAAGTCGAGACGCTGATGAATGCGCCGACCATGTTCCAGGCCGCCCAGCGCATCGGCCGGGCGATCCGCGCCGTGCACGCGACCGAGGGCCCGGCGCTGAAATCCGAGGACGTGTCGTTCGACGTCTCGTTTCTGTTCGGCGGGCAGATCAAGGGCGCGCGCATGCGCCTGTTCATGGTCTACACCGCCGGCAATTTCATCGAGTGCACGACCGACACGCCGTACCTGCAGATCGGCGAGCACAAATACGGCAAGCCGGTGCTCGACCGCGCCATGCACTACGACGTCGAGCTCTATGAGGCGCTGAAGACCGGCCTGATCTCAATGGACTCGACGATGCGCTCGAACCTCGGCGTCGGCCTGCCGATCGACGTGCTGGTGGTGCGCGCGGACGCCTGCGATGCCGATCTCAACCACCGCATCGAGGCGGGCGAGCCCTATTTCCACGATCTGCGCTCGCGCTGGTCGGCGGCGTTGCGCGCGGCGCATCAGAACATTCCGCGGCCACCCTACAAGAACGAAAAAGAACCCAAAACCTGACAACTGAAGAAAAGGCAGGAAACGATGAGCGAAGCAAAAAAGATCGCAGTTGTGACGGGCGCAGGCACCGGTGTCGGGCGCGCCGCGTCGCTGGCGCTGATGAACATCGGCTTCACCGTGGTGCTGGTCGGGCGCCGGCTCGACATGCTCGAGGAGACTGCAAAGCTCGGTCCCGCGGGCAAGAGCCTGTGCGTCACCGCCGACATGACCAAGCCGGACCAGATCGCCGCGCTGTTCGACAACGTGAAGGCAACCTATGGCCGGCTCGACGTGCTCTTCAACAATGCCGGCATGGGCGCACCGCCGGTGAATTTCGAGGACCTCGGTCTCGAACAATGGCAGGCGGTGGTGAACACCAATCTCACCGGACCGTTCCTGTGCACCCAGCACGCCTTCCGCATCATGAAGGACCAGTCACCGCGCGGCGGCCGCATCATCAACAACGGCTCGATCTCGGCGCATGCGCCGCGGCCGTTCTCGGCGGCCTATACCTCGACCAAGCACGCCATCACCGGCCTGACCAAGGCCTCCAACCTCGACGGCCGCATGTACGACATCGCGGTCGGCCAGGTCGACATCGGCAATGCCGCCACCCCGATGACCGACCGCATGGTCGCCGGCCCCGGCGTGATGCAGGCCGACGGCACGATGAAGCACGAGCCGCGCATGGACGCCAAGGCGGTCGGCGACGCCGTGGCCTACATGGCCGGCCTGCCGCTCGATGCCAACGTGCTGACCATGACCGTGATGGCGAGCAAGATGCCGTTCGTGGGACGCGGCTGAACTCAAAAACGCGAAAACAACCCCATGCACAGTAGGCGCCGGGAGGCGTCTGCTGCCGGGGTGGCGAGATGTAACCCCACGCGCCGCCTCCACTATCGTCATTGCGAGCGCAGCCCTATTCCAAACTCTCCACCTGCCTCAGGCTGGGGAACAGCTTCATCCATAGCAGCGCCACCGCGACCGTGCAGACACCGCCGAGCACGGCGGCTGGCATCGCGCCGAACAAAGCGGCGGTCAGCCCGCTCTCGAACTGGCCGAGCTGGTTCGACGCATTGATAAAGAGGAAATTGACCGCGCCGACGCGGCCGCGCATCTCGTCGGGCGTCGACAGCTGCACCAGCGAGAAGCGGATCACGACGCTGATCGTGTCGGCCGCGCCGAGAACGGCGAGCGACAGCACGGACAGCCACATCCAGGACGACAGCGCGAACACGACGGTGGCAATACCGAACACGATCACGGCCTGGAACATGCGCAAGCCCACATGCCGCGTGATGGCGTGGCGCGCCAGCACCGCCGTCATCGCGAGCGCGCCGACAGCCGGCCCCGCGCGCAACACGCCGAGCCCGACCGGGCCGGCCTGGAGGATGTCACGGGCATAGATCGGCAACAGCGCGGTGACGCCTCCGAACAGCACCGCAAACAGATCGAGCGAGATGGTGCCGAGAATCGCCGGATTGCTGCGGATGAAGCGGACGCCGGCAAAGATATTGTCCGTGTCAGTCCCCTCCTTGGCCACCGCCTGCGGACGCGGCCGGATGAAGCCGGTCAGGACCATCCCGAGAATCCAGAACAGCAGCATCACGGCATAGGCCAGATGCGGTGCGATCGCATAGGCAAAACCGCCGAGCGCGGGCCCGGTGATGGTCGCAACCTGCCCCGCGCCGCTCGCGACCGCCGTTGCGCGCTGGAGCGAGCCTTGCGGCGCGATCAGCGGCAGCAGTGCCGCGGTGGTCGGGCTCTCGAAGGCGCCGGCAATGCCGAGCACGAAGGTCGCCACGAAAATCTGCACCTCGCTGATCGCACCGAGATAGGTGATCGCGGCGAGATAGAGCGCGGTCGCGGCTTCCACGAGCTGACAGAGCTGGACCACGCGCTTGCGCTCGAACCGGTCGGCGGCGTGGCCGGCGACGAAGACGAGCAGCGCGGTGGGCGCGAATTGCACGAGCCCGACCATGCCGAGATCGAAGGCCGAACCGGTGAGGTCGTAGATCTGCCAGCCGATCGCGACCGCCGCGATCTGGCTGGAAAAGCGTGACAGGCTGCGCGAGAGCAGGAAGAACAGGAAGGCGGGGTGGCGCAGGAGCTCACCGGCGCTGACCGGCGGATTGGCTGAAACTGGCTCGTCTGGCATCGCCTGTTCGGTCACGCTCGGATGGTCCGCCCCTGATCTCGACGTGTCCCGCGTGGCGGAGGCGGGCGTGCTTGTCAACAGCGGGCGGCCCCCAGGGCCATCCGGCATTGCGTTTGCAACGCACGCGCGGCCATAATCATTGCGGGTTTGGGGACATCATGCTGCGGCTGCAATCGACACTCGGCGTTTTCGCATTGCTGCTGATCGCCTTCGTGCTGGCGGAGAATCGCCGCGCGGTCTCGGCGCGCCAGGCCGCGATCGGCCTCGTCGTGACCTTCGTCACCGCGATCGTGCTGCTGAAGGTGCCCGTCGTCGCACACGCCTTCGGCGCCATCAACGACGCGGTCGGCGCAATCTCGGCCGCCTCGCGCGCCGGCTCCTCCTTCGTATTCGGCTATGTCGGCGGCGGCCCCCTGCCCTTCGACCTGAAAGTGCCGGGCGCCGATTTCATCCTGGCCTTCCAGGCTCTGCCGATCGTGCTGGTCATGAGCGTGCTGACGACGCTGTTGTTCTATTGGCGCGTGCTGCCGCCGATCGTGCGCGGCATGGCCTGGCTGCTCGAGCGTACGTTGGGGGTCGGCGGCGCAGTCGGGCTCTCGACCGCCGCCAACATCTTCCTCGGCATGGTCGAGGCGCCGCTGTTCGTACGGCCGTATCTGGCGCAGATGTCTCGCAGCGAATTGTTTCTGGTGATGACCGGCGGCATGGCCGGCATCGCCGGCACCGTGCTGGTGCTCTATGCGACGTTGCTCGCGCCCCTCATCCCCGATGCGGCCGCGCATTTCGTCATCGCCTCCGTGCTGGGCGCGCCGGCGGCGATCCTCGTCAGCCTGATCATGGTGCCCGAAACATCCGACAAGCGCACCGGCGGGGCGCTTGAGGATCCCGAGATGGAAGTGTCCAGCACGATGGACGCGATCGTGAAAGGCACCACCGCGGGGATCGAGCTGCTGATCAACATCGTCGCCATGCTGCTGGTGCTGGTGGCGCTGGTCTATCTCGTCAACGCCATCCTGGGCCTGCTGCCCGCGATTGGCGGCGCGGCGATTTCGCTGCAACGGCTGCTGGGGCTGGTGATGGCACCGGTGTGCTGGCTGATGGGACTGCCCTGGGACCAGGCGGTGACCGCCGGCAGCCTGATGGGCACCAAGACCGTGCTCAACGAGCTGATCGCCTATGTCGATTTCTCAAAGCTGCCACCGGGCACGCTCGATCCGCGCTCGCGCCTGATCATACTCTACGCGATGTGCGGCTTCGCCAATTTCGCCAGCCTCGGCATCATGATCGGCGGTCTTGGCGTGATGGCGCCAGAGCGGCGCGACGAGATCAACGCGCTCGGGCTGAAATCGATCGTCTCAGGCACGCTGACGACGTGCCTGATGGGTGCGATTGTGGGGGTGTTGACGTAAGTCTCTCTCTTCGTCATTCCGGGGCGCGCCTCTTGGCGCGAGCCCGGAATCCATCGGGCTATAGTACGCGCGGTAAAGTAGATTCCGGGCTCGCGCTGTGCGCGCCCCGGAATGACGTCAAACCTTACAACTCCACCGTCTTGAACTCCGCAGGCAAAATCACCTCGAGCAGTTCGACGTCATCCGAATAATCCAGGATCATGTGCTTGATCTTCGGCGGCTGGGTCCAGGCGCTGCCTTCCTGCATCAGCGTCTCGCCCTCGCCATCCATGTAGGTCTTCACCCAGCCCTTGAGCACGTAGACCATCTGGAAGTCGACGGCATGGAAGTGCAGCTTTGACACCTCTTCAGGATTGCAGGGGCCCTGCAGGCGGATCACGTGCGCTTGCGCGAGCCCGTGGCTTGCAGCGGCAATGCCGAGGTCGCGGTACTTGGCGTAGGCGCGCAGGCCGTCGGCTTTGAAATCTTCCTCGCGGTGGTGGCTGATGGCGATGCGCTGTTTTGGGCGCGCGGGTTTTTTTAGAGCAGTCTTGGGCGCGGAGCGCGCCTTCGACTTCACGGCTTTACGTGCGGATGATCTCGTTGCGGGCTTGGAGCCGCTCCGCTTCTTCACAGCGGCTTGGGCCGCGTTGCGCGATTTCACCTTCTTGGCCATAGGCCGTCTCCCTTGTTGTTATGGGAGACGTTAGCACAGAATGCGAAATCGTAGGGTGGATTAGCCGAAGGCGTAATCCACCACTTCTCTTTCGACGAGCGGAGAGCAAAGAGGTGGATTACGCTAGCGGACTGCGCTTCGCGCAGCCGCAGAGCTAATCCACCCTACGCATCTCGGCCTCAATGCAGCCGGAACACGCCGTCGACGGCGCGCAGCTCGGCCGGCTTGATCAGCTTGGAATGCGCCACGGTCACCGAGTGGAGCGGACCGTCCAGCTTCTTCTGCCAGAACGCCAGGAAGTCGGTCAGGGCCGGAAATTTCGGAAACATGTCGTAGTTCTGCCAGACGTAAGTCTGAAGCAGCGAGGGATGATCCGGCATCCGATAGAGAATCTCCGCCGTCGTCAGCCCGTAACCCAGCACCTGTTTCCGGAAATCCTCGGAAACAGCCGCAACCCGCAAGCCCATGCCAACCTCCTTTGCAGGAGCGCATATTCAGGGGTGGCCTTCCGGTACTCTTGTTACGAGCCACCCGGTGGAGATGCGCTCACATGAGAGAAATGTGACGCAAACTGACAATCCATCTCAAGCCCAAAAGTTTAACAAGTTGTTGAAATTCAATGCTTTAGCAGCAGAGCCGGCTCCGTGCTAATACGGCCTCCAAGAGGCTCTTAAGACTGGTTAACGATGCAAGGAGATTCTGGCAGACAGGCCTTCAGAGTGCCGATTTTTCTGCTAGAAGCCCTTGCCCCCGCAAAATTCCTGCCCTATTTCAGCTGCGCTGTGCTAGCACTCGCGGGCACGGACTGCTAACGACCCAAAAATCATCAACTCGTGCAAATGCTTAGGAGAACTGCATGAAATTCCGTCCGCTTCACGACCGCGTCGTGGTCAAGCGCATTGACGCAGAAGAGAAGACCGCTGGCGGCATCATCATTCCCGACACGGCTAAGGAAAAGCCCTCCCAGGGCGAAGTCGTCGCCGTTGGCCCGGGTGGCCGCGACGAAGCCGGCAAGCTGATCCCGATCGACCTGAAGGTCGGCGACCGCGTGCTGTTCGGCAAGTGGTCCGGCACCGAGGTCAAGATCGACAACGTCGATTTGCTGATCATGAAGGAAAGCGACATCATGGGCGTCCTCGACGTCCCCGCAGCCAAGAAGAAGGCTGCCTAAGGCCAACGCCGCACACGCTCACCCTGAGGAGCGCCTGTTGGCGCCTCTCGCAGGGTGAGACACCAAGATCAACTCAGGGAAAACAAATATGTCAGCTAAAGAAGTCAAATTCGGCGTAGACGCGCGCGACAAGATGCTGCGCGGCGTCGACATCCTCGCCAACGCGGTAAAGGTCACGCTCGGCCCCAAGGGCCGCAACGTCGTGCTCGACAAATCGTTCGGCGCTCCCCGCATCACCAAGGACGGCGTCACCGTCGCCAAGGAGATCGAGCTCGACGACAAGTTCGAGAACATGGGCGCGCAGATGGTGCGCGAAGTCGCCTCCAAGTCCGCAGACGCGGCCGGCGACGGCACCACCACCGCAACCGTGCTCGCGGCTGCGATCGTTCGTGAAGGCGCCAAGTCGGTTGCCGCCGGCATGAACCCGATGGACCTGAAGCGTGGTATCGACCTGGCCGTGGAAGCCGTGGTCGCCGACCTCGTCAAGAACTCCAAGAAGGTCACCTCGAACGACGAGATCGCCCAGGTCGGCACCATCTCGGCCAACGGCGACGCCGAAATCGGCAAGTTCCTCTCCGACGCCATGAAGAAGGTCGGCAACGAGGGCGTCATCACGGTTGAAGAAGCCAAGTCGCTCGAGACCGAGCTCGACGTCGTCGAGGGCATGCAGTTCGACCGCGGCTACATCTCGCCCTATTTCGTCACCAACGCCGACAAGATGCGCGTTGAAATGGACGACGCCTACATCCTCATCAACGAGAAGAAGCTCTCCTCGCTGAACGAGCTGCTGCCGCTGCTCGAGGCCGTGGTGCAGACCGGCAAGCCGCTGGTCATCGTCGCCGAGGACGTCGAAGGCGAGGCCCTGGCCACCCTGGTCGTGAACCGCCTCCGTGGCGGCCTCAAGGTCGCGGCCGTCAAGGCTCCGGGCTTCGGCGATCGCCGCAAGGCCATGCTGCAGGACATCGCGATCCTGACCGGCGGCCAGGCGATCTCGGAAGATCTCGGCATCAAGCTCGAGAACGTCACGCTCAACATGCTCGGTCGCGCCAAGAAGGTGATGATCGACAAGGAGAACACCACGATCGTCAACGGCGCCGGCAAGAAGGCCGACATCGAAGCGCGCGTGGCCCAGATCAAGGCGCAGATCGAGGAAACCACCTCGGACTACGACCGTGAGAAGCTCCAGGAGCGTCTTGCCAAGCTCGCTGGCGGCGTCGCGGTGATCCGCGTCGGCGGCGCCACCGAGGTCGAGGTGAAGGAGCGCAAGGATCGCGTTGATGACGCGATGCATGCGACCCGCGCGGCTGTCGAGGAAGGCATCGTCCCGGGCGGCGGCGTCGCCCTGCTCCGTGCCTCCGAGCAGCTCAAGGGCCTGCGCACCAAGAACGACGACCAGAAGACCGGCGTCGAGATCGTACGCAAGGCGCTCTCTGCGCCCGCTCGCCAGATCGCGATCAACGCCGGTGAAGACGGCTCGGTGATCGTCGGCAAGATCCTGGAGAACAAGACCTACGCTTACGGCTTCGACTCCCAGACCGGCGAATATGCCGACCTCGTCAAGAAGGGCATCATCGACCCGACCAAGGTGGTCCGTACCGCGATCCAGAACGCAGCCTCGGTGGCGGCGCTCTTGATCACCACGGAAGCCATGGTCGCCGAGCTGCCCAAGAAGGGCGGCGCCGGTCCGGCGATGCCCCCGGGCGGCGGCATGGGCGGCATGGACTTCTAAGTCCTGCGACCTCAAAGACTACGAAACCCCGGCAGCGATGCCGGGGTTTTTGTTTGCCTGTAGCCCGGATGGAGCACAGCGCAATCCGGGGCCACTGCATCCGCGGCGCGAACCCCGGATTGCACTGCGCTCCATCCGGGCTACAAACTCGGCGCTTTGCGCGCCCCGGAATGACCGGCTACCAGACCTTCCCCATCCGCTCCGGCCGCAGCTCGCCTCTGGAGTCGAGCGACCAGTAGATCCGCGTCACCTTGCCGACCAGATTGTCCAGCGGGACGAAGCCCATCGCCGACTTGAAGCGGCTGTCGGTCGAGTTGTCGCGGTTGTCGCCCATCGCGAAGAAATGTCCTGATGGCACGGTGTACATTTCCGTATTGTCGGCATAGCCGTTGTCGACGCAGTCGTAGGTGACGTAGCTCGCGCCGTTCGGCATCGTCTCGCGCCAGCGCTTGACCTTGGCGCCGACCTCGCCGCCGCAGACCGAGCCGGCGGCCACCTCCTTCAGCGCGAGGCGCGTCACCGGCTTGTCGTTGAGCAAGAGCTGCCCCTGCCGCATCTGGATGCGATCGCCGGGCAGTCCGACCACGCGCTTCACATAATCGACCGCAGTGTCCTTCGGCGTCCGGAATATGACGACGTCGCCGTAGGCGGGATCGGCGGCGTGGAAACGACCCGAGATAAATGACGGCGCGAAGGGAAACGAATAGCGGCCGTACCCATAGGCATATTTAGCGGCCAAGACGTAGTCACCGACGACCAGCGTCGGAGTCATCGAACCCGACGGGATATTGAACGGCTGATACAGGAAGATGCGAAACAGGAAGGCTGGCGACCACAGCACGGGCACGAGCAGGATCAGGATGACGATCGCTTTCCGTTCGCTGGATTTGGCCTTCGGCCGAACGGTGTTCTCAAGAGTGGTCATCGTCTGCCCTGCCCGAGATTCTTATGGCCACAGGATTGCGCAACCTGTGGGCGTGCGCAATCCCAGGCTTGCCTGATTTGGTCGACCGGCTGTCGGGGTACGTTCAAAGTAGCCGGCCGCCGGCGATCAACTCTGCGCCAGATCCCGAAAGCAGTGGCGGACCCAGTCGATGGTCACGCGGGTCGCGGCGTCGCGTTTGAGATGATTTTGCACGAGCAGCCAGATGTCGCGCCGCCTCTGTAGCAGTGTGGCGCGCAGGCGGCGATCGCCGAGCAGATCCGCGCAACTATACTCCGGCAACACGCCGGCGGCCTGATGCGCGCGGATCAAATTACGGATGACGCGCACGTTGTCGGTGACGCAGCGCGCGCGGGCTTGCTTGGTGCGCAGGAATTGCGTCTCGGGAATGGTCCCGAGTTCGTCCGGATAGGCGCACAGCATCGGCTCGCCCCCGGTCGTAACAGGCTCGAAATAATAGAGCTTGACCTCACCGAGCTTCGAGATCGCGAAGTCACCCTTGTCGGGTTTGCGCAGGCGGATGGCGAGATCGGCCTCCCAGCGCGAGAACTTCACGTTCTCGCTCGAGGTGAGGAATTGCAGCGTCAGGCCGGGATTGGCGCGCAGGAAGTCGCTCGCGCGCGGCGACAGCACCTCCTCGGCGACCGTGTTGGTGGAGGCGACGCGCACGCGTCCCACCGGACCGGCGTGGCTCTCACCGACGCGACCGATCTCCGCGGCATGTGCGGCCATCGCCTCGACATGCGCCAGCACCGCCTCGCAACTCCGCGTCGGCTTGCGGACGCCGTCGGCGGCCTCGAACAGACGCAAACCGAGCGCACGCTCGATGCGCGACAGCCTGCGCCCGACCGTGGTCTCGTCGATGCGCAGGCGCGCGCTGGCGCCGGCGTAGGTGCCCTCGTCCCTGACGGCAGCGATGATGCGTAGATCGTCCCAGTTCATGGCTTCAGACTATATCGACCGAAAGCAGCCTGCAATATCGCAGCCGCCCGCTGCAATATCCCTGCATATCGGCAGGCATTCCCGCAGCTATGTTTGTCGGGCCTTTTCCCCCGGAGAATTCCAGACCATGACGACCGCAAAGACCCTGCTGCAGCTCGCCGGTGCCGATCTCAACCCGCCGCGTCTCGGCGACGCCGCGCTGGTGCTGATCGACATCCAGAACGAATATCTCGCAGGCCCTCTCGCTTTGCCCGACGCGAGACCTGCGATCGCGCGGGCGGCCGCGCTGTTGGCACGTGCGCGCGAGAGCGGAGCCGTGATCATCCATATCGCCCACCGCGGCAAGGTAGGCGGCCTGTTCGACCGCGACGCTGAGCGCGGCGCCATCGTCGCCGAGCTCGCGCCCCGTGCCGGCGAGTTGGTGATCGAGAAGGAGCTGCCGAACGCATTTGCCGGCACCGATTTGCAGGCGCGCCTTGCCGCAACCGACAGGAAGAACATCGTGCTGGCCGGCTTCATGACGCATATGTGCGTCTCCTCCACGGCGCGCGCCGCCCTCGACCTCGGCTTTCGCACGACGATCGACGCCGATTGCTGCGCCACGCGCGACCTGCCCGACGGCCGCGGCGGTACGCTGGACGCCCGGACCATCCACGAGGTTGCACTCGCCGAACTATCCGACCGCTTCGCGATCATCGCGCGCGGTGATGCACTGAAATAACGGAGAACTGCGGTGCTGCAACTCTATTTCTCGCCGATGGCCTGCTCGCTCGCGAGCCGGATCGCGCTGATGGAAACCGGTATCGAGGCGCGCTATCATCTGGTGCATCTCTTGACCAAGAAACGCGTCGAGGACGATGCGGATTTTCGCGCCATCTCGCCGAAAGGCGCAGTGCCGGTGCTGATCCTGGAGAATGGCGAGCGGCTGACGGAGAACGCCGCGGTGCTGCAATACATCGCCGATCTCAGGCCGGAGAGCGGCCTTGCGCCGCCACCTGGCGATACGGATCGGTACCGGCTACAGGAATGGCTGAGCTTCGTCGGCACCGAGATTCACAAGGGATTCCTGTTCCCGACCTTCTGGTACAAGGAGGATGCGCCGAAGGCCGCGCGCGATCGGATCGAGGCGAGCGTGGCGTTCGCAGCCGACCATCTGAAGGGCCGCGACCATCTCGTCGGCAACGGCTTCACGGTCGCGGATGCGCAGCTGACCTGGGCGCTGCTTCTGCTTCGCTATGCCCGCGTCGAGATCGACCGCCATCCATCTCTGGTCGCCTATCTCGCGCGCATGCAGGCGCGGCCTGCCGTGGGCGAAGCAATTGCAATCGAGATGGCGCTGCGCAAGACGGTCACGCCCTGACTACGCGAGCATGCTCCCGGATCAGTCGACCCGCGCCAGCACCGCGAGCTTGCGGATGCCCTTGTTGCGATAGGCGTCGAGGAACGCGTAATAATCCTTGAACGACACGCAGCCGTTGGAATCGCCGTTCGGCCCGAGCATGAAGGTGTGCGCGAGCAGGCCGTCGCGGCCGTAGATCGCATTCTCGCCGCCGATCGGGGTCAGGCGCAGCGCCGGCACGCCGTGGAACAGCGCTTCGCGCGGCTTCAGCTCGTAAATGTGCGGCGGGGTCACGCCGCGCATGCGGACGCGCGAGGAGCGCGGATCGTCGAGGTTGGAGCCGAGGCCGGAATGCGCCTCGAGCCTGGTGCCATCGGGCAGATACACGGTCTTCGCGGTTATGTCGTAGACCGCGGTCGAGCGGTCATAGGGCGGCGAGCCGCCGAGCATCGGGTTCTGTTCCTTCGGTGCAATGCTCGCGGTCACGCTGGCATCGGCCGAGGCATAGGCGAGCAGCCCGCCGGACGGCTCGCGCTTGCCCCAGAGTTTTTCCACCATCGACTGGCGCGGACCGGTGATCGACATCACCGCGGCCTTGGCGCGATCGGCAAAGGATTTCGGCTTCGCCTCGGGCGCCGGCACGATCTGGGCCGGATCGGCCGAAGCGAGCTGCACCGGCGCGTCAGTGCGCTTGCTCTTGGCGGCGTCGGCGATCTTCTCGACGACCTTGGCCGGGCTCTTCAGCACTTCCGCGACCTTGGCGACGACGGTCGGTTTCGCGGCTTCCTTGCCACTCTCCTTGGCCTCGGCGACCTTGGTCGCGGGCGCAGCGCTCGCCGCGTTCGAGTCGACGCCCTGCGTCGCAGCCGCGGCAAAGCGCTCGTTGAACATCTCGCGCGATATCGGGGCAGCCACCTGCAGCCGGTCGGGCAGCAGTGCGAACGTTTCCCGGATGGCCTCACCCGCTTCGCGCAACGCGACCTTGGGTGCGCGCTTGATCACGGGCTCGTCGTAGCCGGAGCTGCCAACGGTCGGATAGACGCTGGCGGCGAAGATGTTGTTGTAGACGGTCCAGCCGGCAAGCGCGACGCAGCCGATCATGGCGGCGCCAAGCACGTTTTGGGCAGTCATGTTCCGGGAAGACTTCCGATGAATATGTTCAGAAGGATTCTTGGGCTTCCATGCCGCGTAACTTTGCGCAGCGATACTCGTACTCATTCGCCTTGCGTCCAGGACGGTGTCACTCAGTCCCCCTTCGAAGTGCCGCTGGTCACGTTCCGGGAACAGCATCTCGCAGAGGGTCGGAGCGGCATTAAGGCGCCTTTTAGTTAAATGCGGATTAAGTTCGGGCGGATCTAGGGCAACTCGTTAACGCTGTGCCATTTCGAGAAAGGCCCGCAGAATTACGGACTTAGGCACGACTGTTAACCATAATTCTTCGCCGGTTCGGCACGGTCAACGGACCTCTCCGGTCGACTCTCTAAACTCACCAACCAAGTCGTTTTCGTGGTCATCAATGTCCGGAAGATAGCGGGGAAAAATTGCGCGAGGCTGGTGCGGTCAACTGCCGATGTCAGCAGAGCGGCAGCATACACATCACACATCGCGCACAGAGCGCTCGCGCGCCACGGCGCCGTGACCGAAAGTCGATCGCGCCGGACTGGAAATGGCCGCATCGAGAAAATAGCTGCAACAGCGGCACTCTTCGGCAGCCTCTGCGTGTGATACAGTGCCGTATCAACATCGCCTTGAACTGTGCCGAGCACGCAAATGGAGGCTGGCATGAGAGGGTTTTTGCGCGCAGGGCTTTGGGCCCTGGCGTGGCCAATTTTGTTGATCGGATCTGCGACTGCGCAGCCCGCCGCCAAGGCGGGCTGCACGGCGTCGCCGTCGGCCGCAGGGACGCAGACCTGGCGCTGCGACAACGGCATCACGATCGTTGCCGAAAGCGGCGCCCGATTTGAACTAAACGACGCCAACCGCGACGGACATATTGACTCCGTGGAGTTGAGCAGCAAAGCGCTGCTGGTCGAAGTGCCCAAAAAGCCCGGCGGCAATCCCTTCAAGGTGCTGACGCCGCAAGCCATCGCCGCCGTGCGCGGCACCAAATGGGCGGTCGATGTCGCCGAGGCCAAAACCTCCGTGTTTGTCGCCAACGGCCGCGTCGGCGTGACCCGCAGAGCGGCGCGTGGACGTGGCGTTGTGCTGGGAGCCGGCGAAGGCGTCGACGTGGAAGCGACCGTTCCACTGACCGTCAAGACATGGGGTCAGCCACGCGTCGATGCGCTGATGGCAAGACTGGGTCAATAAGACTCGGCCAATAAGCTCGGTCAACGCGACCTGCTCAAGCAGGCCCCGACAGCGAAAAAAGATTGCAGTACGACGGAATGAAGAGACGCGTTCAAATTCTGGTGGCACTTGTCCTCGCCGCGCTGTGGGGCGCGGGCATCTATGCGGGCCACGCCAACGGTCATCTGCGCTTTCTCGATAGGCTCGAGGCGACGCTGACGGATTGGCGAACGCAGGTCCGCGGCGTGCAAGCTCCACCCGATCTCGTCACCATCGTCGCGATCGACGACACCGTGGTGAAGCGCGGTGGAACCTATCCGCTGCCGCGCGCTGATCTCGCCCGCGTCGTCGACACCATCGTGCAGTTCAAGCCGAAGATCGTCGCGATCGACCTGCTGCTGGTCGACCGCAGCGCCGCGATTGGCGATGCCACGCTGGCGAACACGCTCGCCACCGGCCCGATGGTCCTTGCCGCTGCGGCGATCTTCCCCTCCGCCAGCGAGGTCGTGGCGCCGGGCAGCGACGGCCCCCTCGCCGTCTTGCCGCAGGCCGAGCGCTTCCTGCTGCCATTGCCGGCTTTCGCCGACCACGCCGAGGTCGGAATCGTCAACGTCGCGACGGGACAGTCGGGCTCGCCGCTCTCGGTGCCGATGCTGTTCCGGACCCGCGACAAGGTCGAGCTGTCATTCCCGTTGCGGGTCGCCGCGCGTGCACTGGACAAGCCACTGACGATCGCGCCGGACCATCTCCTGCTCGGCGATCGCGCGGTACCGACCGACACCGATTTCGCGCTGCCGATCACCTATTACGGCCCTCGCCGGACCATCCGTACCGTGAGCGCGCAAAGCATCTTCGACGGCACGCTCAATCGTGCCGCGATCGAGAACCGCATCGTCGTGATCGGCGCCGCGGTTGCCGGCGGCGGCGACTTCTATCCGACGCCGTTCGATTCCCTGATGCCCGGCGTCGAGGTGGTCTCGACCGCGATCACGCATCTCGTCGCCGGCGACAGCATCGTGCGCGACCGCAAGGTTCACATCGCCGACGCACTTGCCGCGATCCTGCTGCCAATGCTGCTGGTGGGCCTGCTCGCCTGGCGGCGGAGCACGCTCGGGCTCGTCGCGGCGGCGGCGCTGATGATCGCCTGGGCCGGGCTCAATCTTTTTGCGTTCACGCACGGCATCTGGCTCGATGCCGCGACCACGCTTGCGGCCGCGGTGCCGCCAGTCGCGGTGTTTGCCGGCGTGCAGTTGTGGGCGGGAGGCCGCCGCACGCAATATCTCGCCGCCAAGAGCCGGTCGCTGGCGCAATTCCAGGCGCCAGCGGTGCAGGAGTGGCTGGCACGCGATCCCGATTTCCTGGCGAAGCCGGTCCGGCAGGACGCGGCCATCGTCTTCATCGATCTTTCCGATTTCACCGCGCTGAGCCAACGGATCGATCCTGACGAACTCCAGGACATCCTGAAGGCGTTCCACGCGTTGATCGACAAGGCCGCGGTCGATTGCGGCGGCATGATCACCAGCTTTCTCGGCGACGGCGCCATGATCCTGTTCGGCCTGCCGCGTGCGATGCCGGATGACGCGGCGCGCGCGCTGAAATGTGCGATCAACCTGCATCGCGGCGTCGAGCGCTGGATCGCGTCGTTGCCACCCGCGATCGGCGGTCAACTCGGGTTCAAGATCGGGGCGCATTTCGGCCCGATCGTCGCCTCCCGTCTCGGCGAGAGCCACCAGCACATCACGGCAAACGGCGACACCGTCAATCTGGCGAGCCGGCTGATGGAGGTCGCCGCCCAGAACGATGCGCGGCTCGCGCTGACCGACACGCTGCTGGACGCCGCCGACTTCCACGGTGCGCCCGACGGCGTCCTGTCGGGCCCGCTGCACACGCAGGTCCGCGGCCGCTCCGGTGTCGTTACCGTCTGGTTCTGGCGCGACCAGAACCGGCCGAGCCGGGATACAGCTAAGGTCGAGATGATCGAGTGAGGCGCTACTGCGCTTCGGGTGGCGGCGAGCGGTCCAGAACGTCGCCCTTGGCGCCTTCCAGCAAATCGACGCCGTAAGTTTCGACCACGAGCGGCCCGCGCTTGCGCGGCAGCTCGGCAACACGCGTCACCTGCGTGAAGAGATCGTTGAGGAAGGGATGGCCGTCGCCGCGCAGCTCGTCGACGTAGATCAGCTTGCCCGCGAGCAGTTTTGGATCTGGTTCGGGCATGTTGACCCAGCGGATACGCTGGTTCTGCTGCACCACGCAGGTGCCGCGCGGCAGATAGAAGGCGAGCCAGCCCGTGGTGCCGTAATCTGGCGTGAGCACACAGGTCGCACCGTTGCGAACGCGCGCGGCTTCGATGCCAGCCGCGAGCTCGCGCCAGCCGACGCCGACGCTGCGCACGGTCGCATCGCGGCGATAGCCGGATAGCCAACCCGTATTGGCCTGCAGGATCAGGGCGGCAAACATCGCGATGCCGGTGGGTGCGGCCCAGCGCAGGCAAAAATCGACCAGGCGTCGCGCACGCGGCTTCCACTGCACGAGGGTGACAGCGGCAGCGGCGGCGACGACGAAGGGGGGATAGACCGGCGCGAACCAGTTGGCCTCGACGCGGGCATGCAGCGAGTGCCAGACGAAGTAGGCGACGATGGTCCAGAACAGCGTTTCGATCAACGCGCGCGAGGCCAGCGCGCCGGCCCTGCGCCAGGTCAGTGCATGCAGCCCCATCGCACCGAGAATGAAGACCAGCGGGGTCGCAAACGCGATCTGGGTCGGGACCAGCTCGGCAATGAAGACTGGGCGAAAATCCCCGATCTTGGCGCGCCCGAGCTGCTTTGCGAACGAGACCCAATGATGATCCGCATTCCAGAGGATCACCGGAGAGAATAGCGCGAGGGCAACGAGGCCGCCGAGATAGGGCCAGGGCGAGAGAAACCAGCGCCTGAGCTTTGGCACCGCAGCGAGCCAGATCAGGATCGCGGCACCAAAGAACATCGCGGTGTATTTCGACAGCAGGGCCGCGCCGACGGCGGCGCCGACCGCAAGCCACCAGGCACCGCGACCGGTCTCCAGCACTTTTGCCAGGAAGAACAGCACGAAGCTGGAGGCAACGAGCAACGGCGCATCCGGCGTCACGATCAGCGTGCCGACCGAAGCCATCATCGTCACGTTGAGCAGGATGGCGCTGGTCGCCGCCACCCGCGCGCCGCCGAACAGGATCGCGGCCGAGCGATAGATCGCGTAGCTCATGGGCAGAGCGAGCAGGATCGAGACCAGGCGGACGCCGAGCTCCGTGTCGCCGGCGATCATGGTGCCGGCGCGGATCACATAAGCAACCATCGGCGGGTGGTCGTAATAGCCGCCCGCCAGGCTCTTCGACCACATCCAGTAATAGGCTTCGTCGAAGGTGATCGGCGTGAAGGCGGCCGCGACCAGCCGTAAGCCGACCAGCGCAAGAATGACCAGCGCCGTATTGCGGACGATCCGCGCGTCAGCCCCGCCCATACAAGCTTCCTTGGCTGTTTCCTTGGCGCACTATTTCTTGCGCCAGACGAACAGTCCGGACATCGCGTAATTCCACACCACGCCCATCAGCGCACCGGCCGCACCGGCCAGCCACCAGATCGGCTCCTGGTCGTAGACCGAGAAGGCGACCCCGACATTGGCGAGCAGGCCGACGCTGCACACGATGTAGAACATGATCAGGCCACGCAGGATCGCGAAGCCCTTCAACCGCTGATCGCGATAGGTGAGGAAGTTGTTGAGGATGAAGTTGCTGGTCATGGCGACAATGGCGCCGGCGGCCTGCGCCTCCGCGAACGGCGCCTTGAGCAGCTCGAGCCCGATGAACAGCGTGGTGAGATGCACCACGAGGCCGATGCCGCCGACCATCGCGAACAGGACGAAGCGCAGCGAGACAGCGTCGTTGGTGAACTTGGCCAGCACCAGCCCGAGGAAATCCAGCGCGACCATGGAATCGAGCTTGCTCTCGCCATGCTGGCGCTCGCCGAACGTGTAGGGAATTTCGGCGGCGCGCAAGCCGCCATTGGCACTGGCGACGAGATCGAGCAGGATCTTGAAGCCGTGCACCGAGAGTTTTGGCGCCAATTGCTCGAAGCGGTCGCGGCGGACCATGAAGAAGCCGCTCATGGGATCGGCGATCTCGACCCGCAGCATCTTCTTGGCAACCTCGGTCGCCAGCGCGCTGGCGCCGGCGCGCTGCTTGTTGAAGCCTTCGCTCTTGTAGCCCTCGATGTAGCGGCTGCCGACGACGAGGTCGGCCTGATCGCTTGCGAGCAGCAACAGCATTTTCGGCAGCTGCGTCTCGTCGTGCTGGAGGTCGGCATCGATCACGGCCGCGTAAGGCGCGCTCGAAGCCAGGATGCCCTCGATGCAGGCGCCCGACAGGCCGCGGCGGCCGATGCGCCGGATGCAGCGCACGCGGCTGTCCTGCTGCGCCAGCGCCCGCACCACGTCCGAGGTGCCGTCGGGCGAATTGTCGTCGACGAACACGACCTCCCAGGCGACGTTGGCGAGCGTCGCCTCCAGCCGCCGGTACAGTACCGTGACGTTATCGCGTTCGTTGAAGGTCGGGACGATGACCGACAGTTCCGGCCCTTCGTGAGCCTGGTCGTCGGGGCCCGATCTGATCGCTACATTCATGACGGCAGCGTATATCCGCCGCGTCCTGCGATGCCAAGTTCTTGCCCTATAAGTCGGGGTTTTTCTGAGAAACGGCCCAAAAGGGGCCCTAAAATGCCAACGACCCCGGAACGGCGGACCGCGCGTACATCCGGCGCAAGCCCAAGCAATTCCAAAGGTCGTCCCAGCGCCGGAGTTTTTCCGCTCAACGTCGCCGTTGAAGCCTAGATAGGAATGGCAAACCCGCTTTGCAAGAGCGCGAAAAGCATCTTTTTCAGGTCATTACTGATTCGGGACTTCCCGGATCACCGGGCCCCGCGGCGCCGGTGCCACGGGGGCCATGGCGGCGGGCGCCTGTTCGACCTTGGCCGGCTTAGGCGGCTTGCCGTACTGTCCGATCGGCCCGAAGACGACGGCGACCGCAAGCACGATTGCCGCGACGATCGCGCCACAAATGCCACCTACCGACTCAGACGACATGCCAGCCCGTTCCTGTTCCAGATGAGCCCAGTCATACCATGGATGAACGCACGGCCGGAAGGGCCGCCGGACCCAACGGTTGGCCCTACTTCTGCGGCGGCCTGTGCTTGGCGAAGGCGGTCACGATGTCCTTCTGCGCCGACTCCACCGCCCTGTTCGCGGTCGCGAGATGGGCGCCGGAATCGATGTTCGGATATTGCGAGGTGAGATAGTCGAGCAGTGCCACCCGGTAATACTGCCGCTCCGAGGGGCAGGCCCCTGCGACCGAGCGGCCGAACGCCTGCTCGGACAGGCCCTGATTAGAGTCGCGCGAATATTCCCGCGCCAGGCAGTGCCAGTAATCGTCGCGGCCCTGCATGGCGAGCTTCTGTGCGCCTTTCGTGCCGTCGTCATCCGCCATGGCTGCAAGGGTCATGGCAGCAGATGTCATCATCACGAGCGCCGCTCCCACCATCAGCATCCGCATCCGCATCTTGTTCTCCTTTTTGCGCAGATTTCGGCGTGAGCTTAGACGGGATGCGACAACTGGCCAATCACTTCTGGTTTGAATAGGATGCAGGCCTCCCCTTCCCGTCGATGCGAGATCCCTCCGTGGCCAAAGCAAAAACCGCATCCAAAAAATCCGGCAACATCTTCATCGGCATCGGCGGCTGGACCTTCGAGCCCTGGCGCGGCGTGTTCTATCCGGAGAAGCTGACGCAGGCGAAGGAGCTGTCCTACGCGGCCTCGAAGCTGACCTCGATCGAGATCAACGGCACCTATTACGGCTCACAGAAGCCGGAGAGCTTTCGCAAATGGGCCGGCGAAGTGCCGGAGGGTTTTGTGTTCTCGGTGAAGGGGCCGCGCTTTGCCACCAATCGCCGCGTGCTGGCCGAGGCCGGCGATTCCATCAAGCGCTTCTATGATTCCGGCGTGCTGGAACTTGGCGATCATCTCGGCCCCATGCTGTGGCAGTTCGCACCGACCAAGAAATTCGACGGCGCCGATTTCGGCAAGTTCCTGGAGCTGCTGCCGCGCAAGCTCGAGGGCCGCGCCCTGCGCCACGTGGTGGAAGTCCGGCACGACAGTTTCTGCACGGCGGACTTCATCGCGCTGATCCGCGAATTCGAGACGCCTGTCGTGTTCGCCGAGCACGGCAAATATCCGGCGATCGCCGACGTCGCCGGCGATTTCGTCTATGCCCGGCTTCAGAAAGGCAATGACGAGATCAAGACTTGCTACCCGCCGAAGCAGCTCGACGCCTGGGCCGAACGCTTCCAGGCCTGGGCCGACGGCGGTGAACCCGACGACCTTCCGAAGGTCGACAAGGCGAAGCCAAAGAAGGAGCCGCGCGACGTGTTCGCTTACGTCATCCATGAGGGCAAGGTGCGCGCACCTCATGGCGCCATGGAACTGATTGCGCGGGTGAGCTGAGGATCCTTCATGGCCAGGACGAAAAAGCTCTTCACCATCGGCTATGAGCAGACGCCACCCAAGGCCGTGCTGGACGAACTTGAGCAGGCCGGCGTCAAGCTCGTGGTCGACGTGCGCGCGGTGACGTCGTCGCGGCGGCCGGGCTTTTCGAAGAAGCAGCTTGCCGCAGGCCTCGACGAACGCGGCATCGCCTATGTCCATCTCGCAGCCCTCGGCACGCCGAAAGAGGGACGGCTTGCGGCGCGTAGCGGCCAGTACGAATTGCTGGAGAAGATTTTCTCAAAGCACCTGAAGGCACCTGAGGCCAAGGAAGCGATGGACGAGCTCTCCGCACTGGTGAAGAAGGCCGGCCCCGTCTGCCTACTCTGCTACGAGCGCGACCACACGCACTGCCACCGCCAGATGATCGCGGAGATCATTGAGGAGCGCGATGGGGTGGCGGTGAGGAATCTGGCGGGGCGGCAGGTTTAGGTCTACCTCATTCCGGGCGCGACGAAGTCGCGAGCCCGGAATCCATTTCTCCACCATCTCTGCTGCGCGACGGATTCCGGGCTCGCGCTGCGCGCGCCCCGGAATGACGGGTTACCTCTCCCCCTCCAACCTAAACGTCCCTTCCATCATCTGCACGCAGCTGCCGCCGACATGGGCGGAGAGGATCTTGCCATCCTGCTTGCGCACGCGGGTCTGGAGGATGCTGGGCCGGCCCATGTCAAAACCCTGGCCGACCGTGAGCTTCAACTCGCCGTCGCGCAAGGCATCGAGATCGGCGAACAGCGCGGCGGCGGCAACGGTGGCGCTGCCCGTGGCGGGATCTTCGACCAGGCCGCTGGCGCCACGCATGAACATCCGCGCCTGCCGATCGCACGGCGCCTCCGCCGCGGGCGCGTCGCGCGTATAGAACCACACCGAGAAGGCGCCGTCGCGTGGAAGAACCCTGCCGAAGGCGTCCGCATCGGGCTTTGCCCGCTTGAGCGCATCGCGCGAACGCAGCTCCGCGACCAGAAACGGCGTCCCGACGCCGACGACCTGCGGCGCATGGCGATCGGTCTTGATGTCATCCGCGGTCAATGAGATGCAGGCCGCGACGTCGGCGGCAGAGACTTGCGCGAGGCGCGAGAGCGGCTGCGGCGCGGTGAGCTCGGTGCTGATCACTCTTCGCTGCTCCCTTGCGATATCGACCGGCACGAGCCCCGCCTTTTCTTCGAACAGCAGGCGGGGCTTCGGCTCCTTCGCGATCGAAGCCAGCACGAAGGCGGTGCCGACATTGGGATGGCCCGCGAACGGCAGCTCCCTGACCGGCGTGAAGATACGCACCTCGGCGTCGTTGGCCTTGTCGCGCGGCGGCAGCACGAAGGTCGTCTCGGAATAGTTGAACTCGGTCGCGATCGCCTGCATTTGTGCGGTCGACAAGCCGCCGGCATCCAGCACCACGGCGAGCTGGTTGCCGCCGAAGGCGCGGTCGGTGAACACGTCGACGGTGATGTAGCGGCGCTGCATGGCGAGTCCTCACGCGAATGGCGGCCACTGACCGGCCGCTTCGCGCGCACTCTACAAGCCGGCGGCATCGCTCGTCATGCCCCAAAATTCGGTGCAATCGGAGCAATCACGACGCGCACCAGAAGCGGAAGAGAGGCCGCGGCGATGCCAGCACTTGCGCGCGCTCGCGCGCGTCGACGATGAGCGTGTCGAGGAATTGCCGGTTCCTCGCGTAAGCCTGCGTCGCCTCGAATTGCGTGTGCGGCCAGTCGCTGCCCCACAGCAGGCGATCGAGACCGTAGGCGCTACGCAGCAGCGGATAGGCGTCCTTGGCAAAGCTCTCGCCGGCCGGACCGTTGCGATACGGCGCCGAGATCTTGACCCACACCTTTCGCATCGCCCCGAGCTTCAGCACCGATTGAAAGCCGGGATCGGTGACACCGAGCCTCGGGTCCGGCAGCGCATAATGATCGAGCACGATTGTGACGCCGTGATCGAGCAGCTGCGGTGCGAGCACGGCAAGATCGGACGCGTTGCGCTGGATCTCGACCTGCCAGTCCATCGCCTTCACGTTCGCAAGCAACGTCTTCCACTCGCTGGCCACGAGATCGGGCAAGGGCTGGCCCACGAGATTGAGGCGAATGCCGACGACTCCTGCTTTGTCGAGCGCGCGCAGCTCGTCTGCTGACACAGCGGGATCGACGACGGCGATGCCGCGCAGGCGGCCGGCCGCCGTCTTCAGGCATTCCACGAGGTAAGAGTTGTCGGTGCCGAGAAAGCTCGGCTGCACGAGTACACCATTGCTCATGTCGTTGTGGTCGAGTTGCTCCAGATAGAGCGATAGCGGCGCGTCGTAATCGGGCGCATAGCGCCGACCCGGCGCGAGTTTCAATCCGCGATGAAAGACGTGGGCGTGGGTATCGATCGTCGGCAAGGCCGTCTCATTCATGGCTTGGCCCGCGATGGCCGCGGCCGGCACGAGGGACACAAGGCCTGCGCCGAACTGGCGGCGCGTCAGGCCGCGCTGGCGAACCGTCATGGCATTTACTCCCCATCCTGCGTCAGGCGCGCGCCGCGGCGGCCTCGAAGACCTTGCCGCGTGTCTCTGGCAACAGCACCACCGCGATCAGCACCAGCGCATAGGCGAAGGCCGCGTCGATGCCGATTGCCGGTCCAAGCCCGATGCGGTCACCGAGAAAGCCGACCAGGAAAGGAAACGCCGCGGAGACGACGCGGCCGAAATTGTAGCAGAAGCCGACGCCGGTGCCGCGCACGCCGGCCGGATAGAGCTCGCTGAACAGCGCCGCCATGCTGGCCGGAATGCCGGCGGAGAAGAAGCCGAGCGGAAAACCGAGCACCAGCATTTCGCCATCGGTCAGCGGTGCGAAGATATAGACCAGCACGGTGACGATGCAGGCGCTGGCGAAGAAGGCGACATTGGCCCTGCGGCCGATGCGGTCGCTGATGATGCCGCTCGCGATACAGCCGCAGAAGAAGGCGACGATGATGACGGCGAGATACCCGCTGGAGCCCAGTACGGAGAGATGCCGCACTTCGCGCAAGTAAGTCGGCAAGAACGTCGTCAGCGCCGCGTAACCGCCGTGGGCGCCGATGCCGAAAAGGCCGCCGACCAGGGTCGAACGCAGCACGTCGCGATGGAAGATGCCGGAGAGCGTGGCAAGAAACGGCGCGTCTGCGTCCTTTGCAACGGCGCGCGGCGGCTCTTTCAGCCCGCGACGGATGAAAAGGATGAGGAGCGCCGGCAACAATCCGATCGCAAACAGGATGCGCCAGGCGATGTCCGCCGGCGCATAGGTGAAGACCAGCGCCGACAGCAGCACGGCCGCGCCCCCAGCCGACGGCCCATGCGCTCTGCACTGAACCCAGCACCTTGCCGCGATGCTCGGGGCGGATGATCTCGGCCATCAGCACCGCGCCGCAGGCCCATTCGGCGCCGAAGCCGAGGCCCTGGATCGCCTTGAGCACCACGAGCTGGGTGTAGCTCATGGCGAACGCGCTGGCGAAGGTCGCGAGCGCAAAGGTCGCAACCGTGATCTGGAGCGCCTTGACTCGGCCGTAGCGGTCGCCGAGCGCGCCGCCGAGCCAGCCGCCGAATGCGCCGAAGAACAGCGTGACCGATCCGAGCAGACCGGCATCGGCCTTGCTGATGTGGAACGCCGCGATCAGCGCGGGAATGGCGAGGCCAAACATCTGGACATCGAGCGCATCCAGCGCCCAGCCGCCAAAGCTTGCCCAGAACGTGCGCCGCTCCAACGGCGAGCTTTCACCGTACCAGTTCGACATTGTTTCCCCCTGAATTTGATTATTGCTTGATGTCGTTGAAAGTCGCCGTCACCGGATCTCGGCGTGGTAGCGGAAGCGATCCGCCGGCCCGCGCGAGCGGCGCCATTCGATCGGCCGCCGCTCCAGATCGAGCGCGAGGCGCTCGATCACGATCAGTGGTGCGCGGGCCTCGAGCCTGAGCAGGCGCGCCTGCATCTCGTTGGCTATCTCGACCGTCAAAATTTCCTCGGCCGAGACCACCACCGCGCCGCAGCGCTCCTCGTAGAGCGGATAAAGCAAATCGCCGAACTCACCGGTGTTGACCTCGAGGATCGCCGCGAAGCGGGACTGCTGGAGCCAGATTTCTTCGGCGAGCAACGGCACGTCGTCGATCAGCCGCAGGCGCGACAGGCTGATCACGGGTTCGCCGACCGGAATACGCAACGCCGATGCGACGGCGGATGTCGCGGGCACACTCTTGCGCCGGATGATACGGCTCTTCGGGACACGTCGCTCGCCGCTCTCGGACTGGAAGCGGAAGAAGCGAAACAGCGACGAGTTGAATCGGGCGCGGCGCACGAAAGTGCCGCGGCCCTGCTGCCGCTCCAGCACCGCGTCCGCAACAAGCTGGTCGATCGCCTTGCGGACGGTGCCGATGGCGACGCCGTAATGCGCAGCCAACTCTGCTTCGGGCGGGATCGGCTCGCCCGGCCGCCATTCATTGCGGTTGATCCGCGCGGCGAGGTCGTCGCGCAGGCGCTGGTAGCGTGGCAGGCGGTCGTCGCGCGGGGGCGAATTCATACAGTCATATAGATGACTAGATGAAAACGGAGTCAAGCGCTACTAAATACCGACGACAGCAAGGGCTGCCGCAAACATTCGCGAGACCGGGCTGGCAGATGTCGCCAGCCCGGTTTCGTCCGCCGCGATGGGTTAGTACGTCGCCGTTGCGTTGGGCAGGCAAGGCGGCTTCGTGTAGGGCGCCGAGGCATACGCGCCCTCGGCGGGAGCCCTGACGCAGTCCGCAGTCGCCTGGCTTGGCGCGCGCCGCGGGGCGCTGTCGCGCGCGGCCACGGTCTGGGTTTGGTAGACGGCGGCCGCGATCAAGGCGGCCGCAACAAGGGGCAATCGGGTCATTGGCTTTCTCCAGATCACAAATGGAAGCCGAGACGTCCCGGCGTCCACAGTGCAAGACCCGAAAGCTACCAAGGATATTTCATCACGCGCCTTCAAGGAAACGCGACCTGCTTCAATGACGCGCGACTCGCATTTGAAGACACGTTACCCCAGCCGAAACACGGCCACCTTCTGCTCGTAGCCGCGCACGGTGACCTCGCCGAGCGCGACCGCATCCTCGCCGTCGTCGCCCAGCGACTCGCGGACGGTGGCGGAGATCAGGAGCTGCGAGCCGAACTCCTTGTTGAGCGCCTCCAGCCGCGAGGCGAAGTTCACGGTGTCGCCGATCACGGTGTATTCCTTCCGCCTGGGCGAGCCGATATTGCCGGCGACCACCTCGCCGAAATGGATGCCGATGCCGATCCGCAGCGGCCAGCTCGTCTGCGCGTTGATGCGGTCCATCGCAGTCAGCATCTCGCGGCCCGCCGCCACCGATCGGTGCGCGGCATCGGCGGCCTCCAGCGGCGCGCCGAACAAAGCGAGGAAGCCGTCGCCGAGAAACTTGTTCACGATGCCGCCGTGGCGGTCGAGAATGTCGACCAGCACCGCGAAGGCGCCGTCGAGCCGATCGACCACCTCCTGCGGCGTGCGCGACTGCGCACCGGCGGTGAAGCCGCGGAAATCGACGAACATCACGGCGACGCGGCGGAGGTCGCCGGCAGCGCTCGTCCCCTCCGCCATCAGCCGCTCCACCACCTGCGGTGAGACGTGCTGGCCGAACAGATTGGTCACCCGGTCGCGCGCGGTGGCAGCCGCGATGCTCGCAGCAAATTGCCGGCGCAACTGCGCGCCGACGGAGCCCGCGAGCACGCCGCAGATCAGGATGATGGTGCTGCGCACCGCGTGGAAATAGGTCTCGGGATCGCCTGCGGCGCCGGTGGCGTCGAAATACATCGCGACGACGAAGAGTTCGGCCGCAGCCACGAAGCCGGTGAAGGTCGAGAGTCGGAAGTCGAGGCGCAGGGTCGAGAGAATGATGAAGATGAAATAAACCAGCGGCGTGACATAGCTTAAGGCCTGGCTTGCCCCCATGCTGCGGATCTGCAGGATCAGGATCACCGTCGGCACCGATGTCTCGATCAGCGCGCTGAGATAGCGCCTGACGACGGGCACGTCGCGGCCGAGCCTGAGATTTCGCCGGATCTGGGCATGGACCCAGAGCTCGAACAGGATGAAGCCGGTCATGAGCGCATAGAGCTGGGCCCTGCCGGATGTCCCGTGCCAAACCCTCTCGACCACCCGGGGATCGATCAGCTCGATTGCGGTGAAGAACACGACAATGACGACGCCCGTGACGATCAAGGCCCTGACTCGCAACAACTCGGTCCGCAGCACCTCGCGCGTGAGCTCGCGCTCGAAATCCTCCGACATCGCGGTATGCTGCCGGTTCTTTCTGTTCGCAAAGCTGACCATTCCACCCCCTCGATTCCGGGGCAGTCTGCCTCAATCCAGCGTGCGGCGGAAGCGCGTCACGGCGATGGTCATGGCGACTAGCATCAGGGCGGCCAGCGCCAGCGCGTCGAAGTGCAGATTCTGCATGGAGGCGCCCTTCAGCATGATGGCGCGGACGATGCGCAGATAATGCGTCAGCGGCAGGCATTCGCCGACATATTGCGCCCAGACCGGCATGCCCGCGAAGGGAAACATGAAGCCGGACAGAAGAATGCTCGGCAGGAAGAACATCATCGACATCTGCATGGCCTGGAGCTGGTTCTGCACCAGCGTCGAAATCGTGTAGCCGATCGACAGATTGGTGGCGATAAACAGCGTCGACAAGAGCGCCAGCAGGAACACGTTGCCGAGCACGGGCACACCGAACAGCAGCACGCCGATGCCGATGATCAGGAAGGCCTGAATGAAACCGACTAGCACGTAGGGGATGATCTTGCCGAACATCACCTCGATCGGCTTGATCGGCATCGACAACAAGGCCTCCATCGTACCGCGCTCGACCTCGCGCGTGACCGAGAGCGCGGTGAAGATCAGCATGGTCATGGTGAGGATGGTGCCGACCAGGCCCGGCACGATATTGAGACTGGAGGACGCGGCCGGATTGTAGCGCGCATGGGCACGGATCTCGAACGGCATCCCCGGGGGATCGCCGATATAGAGATCATGCGCGAGCGCGGTCTGCACGATCATGCCGAGCGAGCCGAGTGCGGCGCTTGCCGCGACGGGATCGGTCGCGTCGGCCGCAACCAGCAGCGCCGGCTTGTCGCCGCGCCGCACCGCGCGCTCGAAGCCGCGCGGGATCTCGACGCCGAACAGCACCTTGCCGGATTTCAGGAGATTGTCGAACTCGTCGACGTCGTGCACCTCGTAGATGAAGCGGTAATAGGCGGTGTTCTCCAGCGCCTTTAGGACCGAGCGGGCGAGATCGGAATCCTCCTGGAGCAGCACCGCGCTCGGCAGATTGTGCGGCGTGGTGTTGATGGCATAACCGAACAGCAACAGCTGCATCACCGGCAGCATCACGATCATCGCGAACGAGACGCGATCGCGCCTGAGCTGGATGAACTCCTTGATCAGCATCGCATAAGAGCGCTTCCAGAAGCCGAAGCGCTCCCGGATTTCATATGCCGGGCTCGTTGCGTCGGCGGCGCTCATTGGAAATTGTCCTTGGAGCGGCCCATCAACTCGATGAACACGTCTTCCAGTGAGGGCGCCGCCTTGTGCCAATGAAGACCGCTTTTGTCGCGCCACGGCGCGATGCTGGCCTCGAGCGCGGCGACGTCGCGCCCCGAAACGTGCAAGGAGGTGCCGAACGGCGCCACCATGTCGACGCCGGGCTTGCCGGTCAGCGCCGCGGTGAGGTCGTTGAGGTCCTCGCCGGTCACGGTGTAGGTCGTGAGCGCAGATCCCGCGATCACCTCCTCCACGGTGCCGTGCGTCAGCAGATGGCCGTAGGCGATGTAAGCGATCTCGTGACAGCGCTCGGCTTCGTCCATGTAATGGGTCGAGACCAGCACGGTGAGGCCGTCGGCCGCGAGCGCGTGGATCTCGTTCCAGAAATCGCGCCGCGCCTTCGGATCGACGCCGGCGGTCGGCTCGTCGAGCAATAGCAATTTTGGACTGGGCAGCGTGCAGGCACCGAGCGCCAGCCGCTGCTTCCAGCCGCCGGAAAGCTCGCCGGCGAGCTGCTCCTCGCGGCCAGAGAGGCCGAGCCGCTTGATCATGTCGCGCGCCGCACCGCGCGCATCGGTGAGGCCGTAGAGCCGCGCGACGAATTCGAGATTCTCGCGCACGGACAGGTCCTGATACAGGCTGAAGCGCTGCGTCATGTAGCCGACCTGGCGCTTGATCTTGTCGGCGTCGCGCAAAATGTCATAGCCGAGGCAGGTGCCCTCGCCGCTGTCGGGCGTGAGCAGGCCGCAGAGGATGCGGATGGTGGTGGTCTTGCCCGAACCGTTCGGCCCAAGGAAGCCGTAGATCGAGCCGCGCTTCACCTGCATCGACAGATCGTGCACGACCTCGCGTCCGCCGAACGATTTGGTCAGGCCTTTGACGTCGATCGCGATGTCGTTTCCGCCGTTCATCGCTTGTCCGCCACAGGAGTCTTCGGATTGAGATAGACGTCAATCGGCTGCCCGACACGCAAGGCATCTGGCCGCGAGGGCCGCGCCTGAATCAGGTAGACGAGCTTGTTGCGCTCTTCGAGGCTGTAGATCACGGGCGGGGTGTATTCGGCCGAGGTCGCGATGAAATAGATTTTTGCGGTGAGATCGGCGGCGCAATTGTCGCAGGCGACCCGCACCTCGTCGCCGATCGCAAGCTTCGGCAGTTCGGTCTCGGGCACGAAGAAGCGCAGCTTCATGTTGCCGGGCGGCATGATCGAGAGCACCGGCCGCTGCGCGGCGACCATCTCGCCCTCGCGAAAATAGATCTGCTGGATGGTGCCGGCGACCGGCGCAAAACCCTTGCGCCGCGCCAGCCGCGTCTGCGAGGTCACCACGCGCGCTTGCGCAACCCGCAGATCCGAGACGGCGGAATCGAGTGCGGCTTGCGTGCCCGAGCCGGTCTTGCGCAGGGAATCCGCGCGGTCGAATACCTGCTGCGCATTGGCCAATGTCGCTTTGGTCTGGTTGAGATCGGCAAGCTGGAGATCGTCGTCGATGGAATACAGGGCGTCGCCGACCTTCACCACGTCTCCCTCACGGATATCAAGCTTGGTCACCCGGCCGGCTTCATCCGGGCTGACATAGATCATGTCGGCCTCGACCCAGCCCTGGAAGCCGGGATCGCGCTTCTCCTTGCAACCGGCAAGCCCGGTTGCAAGGACGACGGTCAATGCAAATCTGAAAACTATCTGCGACGACCTCATGTCGTCCTCCGTTCGCCAAAAATCAAATCGAGATGGACGCGCAGCATGTCCTGCGCGTCGAGCGGCGCGTGCCGCGTAAACAGGCTCTGCCAGATCACCGCGATCATCGCGGGTGCGACCAGGATCTGCGGATAGCGCGCGAGATCTTTCTCGCGGATCTCACCGCGGGCAACGCCGAGCTCGATCAGCGCGCGCATGCCGGCCATCCCGCGCGAGACGACCTCGCGGTAGTAAAAGTCGGCGACGGACGGAAAGCGCGGCCCCTCCGCCACGATCAGGCGCACGAGATCGCCGCGCCTGGTGCCGATCACCTCCTTCAGGAAGCTGCCGGCAAAGGCCTCGATGAGATCGCGCACCGAGCCCGTTGGCGGCGGCAGCGCATTGAGCTTCGCCACCACAGGCACGATTACAGTGCGCACCAGCTCTTCGAACATCGATTCCTTGTCCTTGAAGTGCAGGTAGATCGTGCCCTTCGCGACCCCGGCGCGCTTCGCAATGTCGTCGAGCCGCGTCGCGGCAAAGCCCCGCGCGATGAATTCTTCCATCGCCGCCTCGACGATTGCATCGCGCCGCTCCGCCGCGCGGAGCGCGCGACTCGACGCCGGAGCAGCGGCTTCCCCGCCCGCTTCGGGCTTTCGACTCTTCGCCTGGGCCGTAGCCGCTTTGGTGGGTTTCTTTGTCATTTTTCATTGATGACTGACTAGTCAGTCATAGTCAATTGCAATTGAGATTTGTCAACGAGAACAAATTAGTGTTGACTAATGCATTAGCTTCTGCTAATTGATCGACATGATCGAAACCGCCCAAAACCCCGTCACCGCCGTGATGCGCGCCCTCGCCGACCCGACGCGCCGCGCCGTGTTCGAGCGCGTCTTCGACAGCAACGAGATCAGCGTCGCCGAGCTGACGCGCGGCAGCGGCGTGACGCAGGGTGCGATCTCGCAGCATCTGAAATCGTTGAAGCAGGCGGGCCTCGTCGCCGAGCGCGCTGAGGGCCGCAACGTTTATTACCGCGCCGCGCCGCAAGGCCTCGAACCGCTGGTCACCTGGATGGATCATTACGGTGTCTTCTGGCGCGAGCGCTTCCAGAACCTGCGTGACCTCTTGAAGGAGATCGACCCGTGAGTGCAGCCGAGTTGAAAACCGAGACCCGAGAAAACATCCGGGACATCGTTCTGGACGACGTATTCCCTCACGCGCCCGAAACGATTTGGAAGACGCTGACGAGCGCGCAATTGATCGCGCGCTGGCTGATGCCGCCGACCGGCTTCGAGGCGGTCGAAGGCAAGGCCTTCACGTTCCAGACCACGCCGGGGGGCAATTGGGACGGCGTCATCCATTGCCGGATTCTGGAGGTCGTGGCCTTCAGGCGCCTCGTCTACGCCTGGAAGGGCGGCGATGCGCGCAACACCGGCTACGGCGCCCCGCTCGACACTATCGTGACGTGGTCCCTCACCCCGGTCGAAGCCGGCACGCGCATTCAACTGGTTCATGCGGGCTTCGTGCTGCCTGGGAACGAGAGTGCCTACACCGTCATGAGCGGCGGCTGGAAGAAGGTCGTCCGCCAGCTCGGCGAGATCAGCCGCGAAGAGAGTTAAGGAGTGACCACGATGACCAAGCCCTACACCGGCGGCTGCGCCTGCGGCGCAATCCGCTACTCGATCGTCGGCGAGCCCTTGTTCGCCAACCACTGCCAATGCCGGGACTGCCAGCGCGAAAGCGGCACCGGCCACGGCTCCTACGCCACCTTCTCGCGCGACGGCGTCACGGTGACGGGCGAGGCCAAGCGATGGGACATGGTCGGTGACAGCGGCCATGTGAAGACGCGCGCCTTCTGCGCGGAGTGCGGCCTGCCGGTCTACATGACCTTCGCAACACGGCCCGAGATCTTCACCATTCGCGCTGCGAGCCTCGACGAGCCTGCCCGCTACAGGCCGCAAGTCGTCACCTTTGCCGCGCGTGGATATGACTGGGATCATCTCGATTCCGGCCTCACGAGGTTCGCGACGATGCCGCCGGGCTGAGATTGAGACCTCAGCCAAAATCGAGCACCGTGCGGCCGTCGATCTTGCCGGCCTTCATCCGCTCGAAGACATCGTTGATTTGCGCGAGCGGCACCTTCGTCACCTCGGCCTTGACCTTGCCGTCCGCGACGAACGCGATGGCCTCGTCGAGATCTCTGCGGGTGCCGACGATGGAGCCGCGCACGGTGATGCGCTTGAGCACGACATCGAAGATGGGCGTCGGGAATTCGCCCGGCGGCAGGCCGACGAGGCTGACGGTGCCCTTCCGGCGCACCATCTTCAGCGCCTGGGCAAAGGCGGCGGTCGAGACCGCCGTCACCAGCACGCCATGCGCCCCGCCCCCCGTTGCCCCCAGGACCTTGTCCACGGCGTCAGCTGCGAGCGCGTTGACAGCGAGATCGGCGCCGGTCTCGCGCGCAAGCTTGAGCTTATCCTCGGCGATGTCGACGGCGACGACCTTGAGCCCCATCGCCTTGGCATACTGAATCGCGACATGGCCGAGCCCGCCGACGCCCGAGATCGCGACCCACTCGCCGGGCCGCGCGTCCGTTTCCTTCAACCCCTTGTAGGTGGTGACGCCGGCGCACAGGATCGGCGCGATGGCGGCGAAGTCGACCGTTGCCGGCAGCCTGGCCGCGAACGCCGCCGAGGCGATGACATATTCGGCGAATCCACCGTTCACGCTGTAGCCGGTGTTGTGTTGATGCTCACACAACGTCTCCCAGCCGGTTTCGCAATATTCGCATGACATGCACGCATCGTGCAGCCAGGCAACGCCAACGGCGGCGCCGACCTTCAGGTTTTTCACGCCGGGTCCGAGCACGGCTACGACGCCGGCCACTTCATGGCCGGGAATGAAAGGCGGCACCGGCTTCACCGGCCAGTCGCCGGAGGCTGCGTGCAGGTCGGTGTGGCAGACGCCGCAAGCCTTCACCTTGACCAGGACTTCGCCGGGACCGGGCTGCGGCACCGGTACGTCCTCGATCACCAACGGCTTGCCGAATTGTTTGACGATCGCGGCTTTCATGGTCGGCATCGGTCTGCTCCTTTGCATTACGCGAGCAGATTAACGGTGCCGAACGGCTCTCCCTTGATTGGAGTCAAACAACGCAAGTTTATTCATCGCTGACGCGATCGCCTCAGCTATGGAACTTCAACCCATCGACGATCTTGTCGATTACCTTGCGCTCGGCGCGCATCGCGATGCCGACGAGATTGAGATCAGCGCGCGCAACCGCCTTCACCACCTCGCGATTGGCGGCATCATGCGTGGTCTTGAACATGTCCTCGGTATAGACCGCCGGCCTGACATTGCGCGTCAGCGCACGGTCCAGTGCGCGCGATAATGCCGGCCCATCAGCACCGTAAATCAGGATCGGCTGGCCGATCAGCGCAAGATATTTCGTTCCCGAGGCGTCCTCATAGGCATCGCCGATGCACTCCGGAAAGGCGGCCGCGACGCCGCTCGTCAGGAACGAGGCGACATTCAGCTTCTGCCAGGCCTCCAGATCGTTGCGAATGACAACGGCAATCTTCGTGTCGAACTGCATGAATTCTCCCGCGCACATCCAAGCGTCGGGAAAGAAAAGACAATTCCTCACGCGACGGCGGCGACAACGAATGTAACTCGGATTGACCCATCGATCACAGGTCGGAAATTTCAATGAGATGCGACCGGCTGCGCTTCTCCTCGCGAGGCAAGTCGGGTATATGTCGGCGCTCTGTCATCGAACCGTCATAAACTTTGTATGTCTGAAACTGGTGCGATCAAGCGAACCCTCGAACCCGCGCAGCCGCCTGCGAAGGCCAACGGCCATCCAGTCCCGGACGACGCTAACAAATTCAATAGCTTCGCCGTTCACCCCGCTGGTGAGCCGTCCGGTTCCAAGCACCCTGACAACGAATCTTCGCGCAACGAGTCTTTTCGGGCGGGCGTCTCCGCTGATGAGGCTCTTGCAGGGACGACTGCGCCGGAAATCCCGCCTTCGCGCGATGCCACGCCGCGCGCCACTGAAGTCGAGCTCAAGCTGCTTGTGGATGCCGATCGCCTGGCCGATTTCAGCGACGCGCTCGTCATCGCAGCGAACGCGCGCAACAAGGGCTCGCGAAAGCACCTCAAGGCCGTCTACTACGACACGGCCAAGCGCGCGCTTCAACGCAATGGATTAAGTTTTCGCGTTCGCCAGAGCGGCGCGCGCTTCACGCAAACGGTGAAGGCCGAAGCCGGCAGCGACCCGCTGCGGCGGGGCGAATGGGAGGCCAGCGTCCCTTCCATGACCCCCGACGTCGCGCTGGCCCTGCCGTTCCTGCCGGAGAAGCTGCGCGCCGATATCACGCGTCATCCGCTCGAAGCCGTCTTCAGTACCGACATTCGCCGGCATCAACGCATGGTCGACCTGCCGTCGGGCACGGTCGAAATCGCCTTCGACCAGGGCCATTTGAAATCCGGCGATCGGTCGCTCCCGGTCAGCGAGATCGAGCTGGAGCTCAAGGCGGGCAGCCCGTCCGCCATCTGGGACCTCGCGCTCCGGCTCGCCGAGCACGGGCCGGTCAGAGCTTCGATCCGGAGCAAATCCGCGCGGGGATTTGATCTCGCCGCCGATATGCCACCGGGGGCGCCGAAACCGCCAAAGCTTCGTCTCGATCCATCGATATCGCTCGATGAGGCCTTTTCAGAGATTCTGCGGTCCTGTCTGCGGCATCTGCTCCAATCATTGCCCGCCGCCGAGGACGGTCGCGATCCCGAGGGGATGCACCAGCTTCGCGTCGCGCTGCGGCGTCTGCGGTCCGCCCTCGACCTGATGCGGTCGGTGGTGTCATTGAACAAGCTCGACCTGCTGCGTGCCGAAGCCAAGTGGCTTGCGGGAAATCTTTCCGGCGCACGCGATTGGGACGTGTTTCGACAGGAAACCTTGCGAACCGTCGCGGATGGCTGTCCGTCGGTCACAGGCTTCGACACGCTGCGAGAACTCGCGGAGGAGCGCCGCGCGACCTGCTACGACAAGGCCCGCCTCGCCCTCGCCAACCGGCGATGTTCATATTTCGTGATCGGGCTCGGCGGCTGGATCGAAGCACGCGGCTGGCGAAGCGAAATTGCTCCCGAAGGTCTGGCGCAACTGGCGGAGCCCGCAGTCAACTTCGCCAGAAACATCCTGTCCGCGCAGCATGCCAAGGTGCTGAAGCGCGGCCGTCGGTTCAAATCGCTGGCGACGGAGGAGCGGCACCGAGTCCGTCTCGCCGCAAAGAAGTTGCGCTATGTCGCCGACTTCCTGCTCCCGCTCTGCGGGCCGCGCAAATCCGCCAGGCGGTTCTCACGAAAGCTCGCCGACCTCCAGCAGGAGCTCGGGGTCTACAATGACATAGCGACGACGACGTCGCTGCTTGCGGATGTCGACGCGGAACCCGCCGGCGGCGGCATGGCTGCAGCGGCCATCGCCGGCTGGCAGGCACATGCATTGGTCGGCATCGAAGCGCGCCTGCTGAAAGCCTGGTCGGAATTCGCGAAGACCAAAATGCCCTGGTCGATGGATGCGCAGGAGCCAGCGACCAGAGTGCCGCAAGGCCCCTCCGGGTGGCTGCGCTAGCCCCTTAGATCGCTGCGCTAGCCCTTGATCAGCCCTTGATCAACCCTTGGCGTCACAGGCCCAGGCGCGGATCACGCATTCCTTGCCGCCATATTTGTAGCATTCGCGCGTGGCGGCATTGAGCGTGGCCGAGATCTTCGGCTTCACGGCGTAGCCATAGGCACCGCAAGGGTTGACCATATCGACCGACATCGCGGCACAGGCGCGCTTCATCGTCACCGTCGTGCAGTCGCCTTTGCATTGCTTCTGCGCCGCGGCGCGCGCCTCGCGCTCGGCACCGTAATCATAGGCCTGGCCATAGGCGCCGCACTTGCCGACCGCAAACGCGCCGGCTGCGTGGGCTTCGGTGATGTGGCGGGCGCCGGCGACACACACCGACAGCGCAAAGAAAAACATCGCGCAACGGCGCGCGACGGCGTTCGAAACCATGGAAAACCCCTCCCCCCAAGGCAGGTGGAGAGGACTCTAAGCGCCGGTCGTTTCCAGATGGTGAACGAGGAGTTGAAATTGGTTTTGTAGGGTGGATTAGCGAAGCGTAATCCACCAACTGTGTCACCACGGAAACCAGAAGTGGTGGGTTACGCCATGCGGACTGCGCTTTGCGCAGCCGCAAGGCTAACCCACCCTATGGGACCGTCATCCCCGGCGTGCCGCTTCCAGCGCCTGCGGCGTGTCGATGTCGAGGAAGGCACCTTCGCCGTCGACGGGCACTTCCGCGACGGCTTCCGCGTGCCTCGCAATCAAGTGCCGTGCGCCGACATCACCATCGAGCGTCATCAACTCCTTGAAGAAGCGGCGCGACCACAGCACGGGATTGCCGCGGCGGCCATCGCTGACGGGCACGACGATGAGGTTGCCGCGGTCCGGCGCAAAGCCGTCGATGAGGCGGTCGATCAGGCCGGCATCGATCAACGGCATGTCGCCAAGGCAGACCACGGCGCCGTCGCTGGCATCAGACACGGCCGCGATGCCGGCTTTGACCGAGCTTGCAATGCCGCCGGCGAAATCCGGATTCCTGGCGAACTTGACCTTCAGGCCTTTGAGCGCCTGCTCGATCAGCTCGGTCTGATGGCCGGTGACCACGATCACCTCGGACGCCTTGGAGGCCAGCGCTTGCTCGGTCGCGATCCGCACCAGCTTCTTGCCGTCGAGTTCGGCCAACAACTTGTTCGGCCCGCCCATGCGGGTGGAGCGGCCCGCCGCGAGCACGATGGCCGCGATATTGCTGTTGCCTTCGATTTCCGGCTTGGCCCGCGGCTGCGGCCGCGTCACGATCTCCATCAGGAGGCCGCCGACGCCCATGCCCATCAGCTCGGACCGCGTCACCTTGATGCCGGCGAGCAGGCGCATCAGCACCCAGTCAAAGCCGTTCTCGACCGGCGAGCGCGCGCAGCCGGGCGCACCCAGCACCGGCACGCTGCCGGCGCGCGCAATCAAAAGCAGATTGCCGGGATCGACCGGCATGCCGAAATGCTCGATCTCGCCGCCGATCCCGGTGACCGCGGCCGGGATCACGTCGCGGCGGTCGGCGATCGCAGATGCCCCGAACACGATCACCAGCTCGGCGCCCAGCGACAGCAGCTCCTTGATCGCGGCCGAGAGCGCCCGCTCGTCATGCTGCACCCGCCGCTCGGCGATGATGCTGGCGCCGGCCGGCGCGAGGCGCTCGGCGGTGACGCGCAGCGTCTTGTCGACCACCTTGGAGGACAGGCCGGGCAGCAGCGTCGAGACCACGCCGACGCGCTTGATCACGTAGGGCGCGATCCTGAGCACGTCCTTGCCGGCGGCTTTGACCGCGGCATCGCGCAGATTGCCTTCCACACCGAACGGGATGATCTTGACCGTGCCGACCATCTCGCCTTCGACCACCGGCTTGTAAGCGGCGAGCGTGGCAAAGGTGATGGCCTCGTCGATATTGTTGATGCGGTCGACCGCGGCGCGGTCGATCACCAGCAGACCCGGGCGGGCGGCAAACAAATTGGCGCGGCCGGTGAAGGCGCGCTCGACATGGATACCATCTCCGCCGATCGCAAGCGCGATGCTGGCGGCCGCGACGTCCTCGGAGACGTCGCCCTCCTCCATCCGCACCACCACGACGTCCTCGATCCCGGCGCGCGTCAGCGCCTCGACCTCGGCGGGCCCGATCGTCGTGCCTTTCTTCAGCACCAGCGGACCCTGGCGCAGGGTATGGACGGTCACCCCGCCGATCGCATCCTTGGGTCTGGCCGGACCAAACTTCATGCCGCTTCTTCTTTTTCTTTGGGAGGCAGCCGAAGCACGGCCGTGATCTCGGCCATGATCGACACCGCGATCTCGGACGGCGAGACCGCGCCGATTGCAAGCCCGATGGGCGCGTGGATGCGCGCGATATCGGAGTCCTTCGCACCCTGCGCCCGCAGCCGGTCGCCGCGCTTGGCATGCGTCTTCCGTGAGCCGAGCGCGCCGATATAGAAGCACCCGCGCTCGAAGGCGTGCAGCAGCGCGGGATCGTCGATCTTCGGATCGTGTGTCACCGCGACGAAAGCGGTGTAGGCATCGACATTGAGCGGCGGCAGCGCGGTGTCGGGCCACTCCGCAACCAGCGGAATATCGGGGAAGCGCTCGGGGCTCGCGAAGGCCGTCCGCGGATCGACGACCGTGACGTCATAGCCGAGCGACCGCGCCAGCGGCGCCAGCGCCTGGCTGATATGGACCGCGCCGATGATGACGAGCTTGGCCGTCGGCGCGTAGACATTCAGAAACAGCTTCTTGCCGCCGGCCTCGACATTGCCGCTCTTGCCCATGCGGAGCTGCTTGACCAGCTCAATGCGCAGTGGGTCTTTGGCAAAATCCGCTGATTTCACCAAGCGCTGCTCGCCGCTCCCGGTGTCGGTGACCAGGATCGCCGGACGGCGCGCGGCGCGCTCGGCATTGAGTTCGTGCAGGATTGCGAGCTTCACGGCTAGCCGACCTTCTCGACGAAGACGCGGATGGTGCCGCCGCAAGACAGCCCGACGTTCCAGGCGGTCTCGTCGGCCACGCCGAACTCGAGCATCCTGGGCTTGCCGCTCTGGATCACGTCCATGGCTTCCGCGACCACCGCGCCCTCGACGCAGCCGCCGGAGACCGAGCCCAGAAACGTGCCTTCGTCGTTGATGACGAGGCTCGAGCCCGCCGGGCGCGGAGCCGAGCCCCAGGTCTCGACAACAGTGGCCAGCGCGACGCCACGGCCGGCCTTCTGCCAGTCCTCCGCCGCCTTCAGAATATCCTCGTCGCGATCGAGCATGGTGGGCCTCTCAGGCTGCGGGGCGGATCAGGCTGCGGTGATGCGGCGGCAGCGGCCGGGACAGCGTGGTGATCAGCTCCTGGATCGAACTCAAATTATGTACCGGGCGGAATTCGTCAACGTGCGGGAGCATCATTTTGATGCCCTGCGCCTTGGCCTCGAAGCCGCCGAAACGCAGCAGCGGGTTGAGCCAGATCAGCCGCCGGCAGGAGCGGTGCAGCCGATCCATCTCGAAGGCGAGCCTGGAATCGGCTTCCCGCTCCAGCCCGTCGGAAATCAGCAGCACGATCGCGCCCTGGCTGAGCACGCGCCGCGCCCACAATTTGTTGAAGTTGTGCAGCGAGGCCGAGATCCGCGTACCGCCGGCCCAGTCCTCGACCGCCGCCGAGCAGCTTGCCAGCGCCTCGTCGGGATCGCGCTGGCGTAACGCGCGCGTCACATTGGTGAGCCGGGTGCCGAACAGGAACACCGAGACGCGCTTGCGCGCGTCGCCGACGGCATGCAGGAAATGCAGGAACAGGCGGGTGTACTCGCTCATCGACCCGGAGATATCGAGCAGCGCCACGATCGGGGCGGGTTTTTCGATCCGGCCGAGGCGATGGAGATCGATGATGTCGCCGCCGGTGCGCAAGGACGCGCGCAGCGTGCGGCGCATGTCGAGGCGCAGCCCGCGCGGATCGGGCTGGCGCCGACGCGTCAAAAGTTCGGCCTGCGGCAGCCGCATCCGCTCGATCGCGCGCAGCGCCTCAGTGATCTCCGCCGCGCTCATCTGTGCAAAGTCCTTCTTCTGCAGGATTTCCTTGTCGGAGACCGACAGGCGCAGATCGTGCTCCTGGTGCTGCGGCGTCTCCGTCATTTTCGGCTGCGACATCGCCTCCTGCACGCGGCGCGAGCCGGCCTGTGGCTTCTTCTTGGCCTGATCCGGCAGCGGCACCGAATCCAGCATATGCTTCCACTCTTCCGAGGCGCGGAAGAACAGGTTGAAGGCCTGACGAAAGATCAGCGCATGCTCGTGGCGCTTGACGAAGATCGCCTCCAGCGTGGTGAAGACATCGGCGCGGTTGCCGATCTCGATCACAGGAAGCGCGTTCATGGCATCGATTACCGCGCCCGGGCCGACCGGCATGCCGGCCGCACGCAGCGCGCGGGCAAAGCCGACGATATTGTCGGCGAACTGCTCGGTCTTGTCCGGCGCGAGGTGGTTGATGGCCATAGATTCACACTCTCAGCCGTCATTCCGGGGCGCGCCCCTTGGCGCGAGCCCGGAATCCATTTTTCTACCAACTCTGCAGCCCGATGGTTTCCGGGCTCGACGCTTGCGCGTCGCCCCGGAATGACGAGTTAGTTGTGACGCACGCGTCAATTCTCGCTCGTCGCTTCCTTCAGCACTTTCTGCAGAGTGTCGCCCTGCATCCGCGTGATGTCGTCCTGGTATTTGAGCAGCGCGCCCAGCGTGTCGCCGACCACTTGCGGGGTCAGCGAGCGGGCGTCGAGCTCGGACAGCGCAGTGGCCCAGTCGATGGTCTCGGCGACGCCCGGCGATTTGTAGAAATCCTGGTTGCGCAGCGCCTGCACGAATCGCACGACCTGCTGCGACAGTTTTGCGGAGATCCCGGGCACGCGCGACTTGACGATCGCGAGCTCACGGTCGGCGGCGGGATAGTCGACCCAGTGATAGAGACAGCGCCGTTTCAGCGCGTCGTGAATCTCGCGGGTTCGGTTGGAGGTGATGATGACGATCGGCGGATGCGGCGCCTTCACGGTGCCGAACTCGGGAATCGTTACCTGGAAGTCGCTGAGGATTTCCAGGAGATAGGCCTCGAACGCCTCGTCGGCGCGGTCGAGCTCGTCGATCAGCAGCACCGGCGGGCCGGCAACGTCGGGCTCCAGCGCCTGGAGCAGCGGCCGCTTGATCATGTAGCGGTCGGCGAAGATGTCGCTCGAGAGCTGGTCGCGATCGGTGTCGCCGGCGGCTTCCGCCATCCGGATCGCGATCATCTGCGCGGCGCTGTTCCACTCATAGACCGCCGAGGAGACATCGAGGCCTTCGTAGCACTGCAGGCGGATCAGCTTCCGCCCCAGCGCCGCCGACAGCACCTTTGCGATCTCGGTCTTGCCGACGCCGGCCTCGCCTTCGAGGAATAGCGGCCGGCCCATGCGCAGCGCGAGATACGTCACCGTCGCCAGCGACCGCTCGGCGAGATAGCCACGCGACGTCAAAAGTTCGAGCATCGCGTCGACCGATGCCGGCAATACAACTGAAGTATTGGCACCGGAAGTATTGGTCGCTGAAGTCATGAAAGAGCCAGTCTCGCTACGCCCTCACGATGGGCAAGTATCGGGCCAAAGTGCAAGGCCCACTCATTCCTTTATATTTTCCTTGGCATTGGCGGCGTCGAGAGCGCGCCGTGTCAGCACGCCGATGAGGTGCGCGCGGTATTCGGCGCTGCCGTGGATGTCGCTGTTGAGCCCCTCCGCCGGCACCTCGATGCCGTCGAGCACTTTCGAGGAGAACCGCTTCTTCAGCGCTTCCTCGAACGCCTCGATGCGGAACACACCATCGGAGCCGGCGCCGGTGACGGCGACACGCACGTCCGACGGACGCCGCGCCACGAACACGCCGACCAGCGCGTAACGCGAGGCCTGGTTGCGGAACTTGATATAGGCCGCCTTCTTCGGCAGCGGGAACATCACCTTGGTGATGATCTCGTCGGCTTCCAGCGCGGTCGTGAACAGGCCCTGGAAATACTCTTCCGCCTTGAGGCGCCGCTTGTTGGTGACGATGGTCGCGCCGAGTGCGAGCACGGCGGCCGGATAGTCCGCAGTCGGATCATTGTTGGCGAGCGAGCCGCCGATGGTGCCCTTGTGGCGCACAGCGGGATCACCGATCTGGCCGGCCAGATCGGCGAGCGCCGGGATCGCCTCACCGACGATGGCCGAGGTCGCGACCTCAGCGTGCTTGGCGGTGGCACCGATCACGAGCGCGCGGCCCTTCATCTCGATCGCGTTGAGCCCCTCGATGTGGGAGAGGTCGACCAGATGCGGCGGGCTCGCAAGGCGCTGCTTCATGACGGGAATCAGCGTGTGGCCGCCGGCAATCAGCTTGGCGTCTTCGTTCTTCACCAGGAGATTGGCGGCCTGCCGCACGGTCGCGGGGCGATGGTATTTGAATTCGTACATGTGGGTGTCCTGATCGCGGAGGGCGCGCGGTTACGCGAGATCGGATTTCGCCATCGCCTTGGCGCCGGCGGAGATCGAGGCGACGATGTTCTGGTAGCCGGTGCAGCGGCAGAGATTGCCTTCCAGCTCCTCGCGGATGGTGCGGTCGTCGAGCTCGTGGCCCTTGCGATGCACGATGTCGATCGCGGTCATGATCATGCCGGGCGTGCAGAAGCCGCACTGCAGGCCGTGGTGTTCACGGAAAGCTTCCTGCATCGGATGCAGTGGCGCGCCGTCGGCGGCCAGTCCCTCGATGGTCTTGACCTCGTGGCCGTCGGCCATCACGGCAAGCGTCGTGCAGGACTTCACGGCCTTGCCGTCGAGATGCACGACGCAGGCGCCGCACTGCGAGGTGTCGCACCCGACATGGGTGCCGGTCAGCCGCAGATTCTCGCGCAGAAACTGCACCAGAAGCGTGCGCGGGTCGACATTGCCGGTGACAGGATTGCCGTTCACGATAAGGGAGATTTTTGCCATAAGCACTCTCTATCAGCGCCCCGACGGGTCCCGTCGAAGCGGTTCTTTTTTATAATTATTCCAACCCATCATATTGGCCATTGTCCGCTGGGGCAACATTGCCCGGGACGCAAGCCGCTATGCCGAAAGGCGATACCCTCTAGCCCTGTACCGCCTTGGCGAAATTCGCGAAAAACTCATCGGCCAGTTTCTTGGCGGTGCCGTTGATCAGGCGCTGTCCGAGCTGCGCCAACTTGCCGCCGATCTGCGCCTCGACCTCGTAGGACAGCAGCGTGCCGCCATCCTTCTCGGCGAGCTTCACGACCGCGCCGCCCTTGGCGAAGCCGGCCACCCCGCCCTCGCCCTCGCCGGAGATCTTGTAGCCGTTCGGCGGGTCGAGATCGCTGAGCGTCACCTTGCCCTTGAAGCGCGCCGATACCGGGCCGACCTTCATTTTCGCCGTCGCGCGAAAACCGCCGTCGTCGGTCCTCTCCAGCTCCTCGCAGCCGGGGATGCAGGTCTTGAGCACCGCGGGGTCGTTGAGCTTCTCCCATACGGCCTCACGCGGCGCCGCAAGCTGGACTTCGCCGTTCATTGTCATGGCCATGGGGTGCCTCCCTGGATCGCAGCAATTATGATGTTGCTCAAGTAACGCAGGGAGGCCGCAAAGGAAAGGGCAGCCCCCGGCCACGTGCAATGCATATTCGCACCCGCAACAGGCTTGCACGGCCGGTTTGGGATTGGCAGAGCCGGGGCATGGTGATTAGGTCCCGCGCAACATGAGCACAGCCCTCTCCCCCCTGCTTGCGCCGATGCTGTCGAGCGCCGCCATGCGCGCCGTCTGCGACGACCGGGCGACCCTGCAAAACATGCTCGATTTCGAGGCAGCCCTCGCCCGGGCTGAGGCCGCAACGAGCGTGATTCCCGCGTCCGCTGTGGGCCCGATCGAAGTCGCCTGCAAGGCTGACAGTTTCGACATGGCCGTCCTGGCCGAGGCCGCGACGCGGTCGGGCAATCTCGCGATCCCCCTGGTCAAGATGCTGACCGCCAATGTCGGCAGGGCCGACGCAGAGGCCGCACGCTACGTGCATTGGGGTGCAACCAGCCAGGACATCATCGACAGCGCGACCATGCTCGGCTTGCGCGCCGGCATCGACGCTTTGGATGCCGACCTCAGCCGTGCCATCAAGGGCTTTGCTGCGCTGGCCCGCAGCCATCGCAACACCGCGATGGTGGCGCGGACCTGGCTGCAGCACGCGCTGCCGATGCCGTTCGGGCTGAAGGCCGCCGAATATGCCGCAAGTCTCGCCCGCTCTCGCTGCCGCCTGCGTCGGCTCCGCCGCGACGGCCTCGCGCTGCAATTCGGCGGCGCCGCAGGCACGCTGGCGGCGCTCGCCGACAAGGGGCTCGCGGTCGCCGAACGGCTGGCCCAGGAGCTGAACCTGCCGCTGCCCGAAGCGCCCTGGCACACCCATCGCGATCGGATCGCGGAGGCCGCATCGTGCTTCGCGATTCTTGCTGGAAGCTGCGGCAAGATCGCGCGCGACGTCTCGCTGATGATGCAAACCGATGTCGCCGAAGCCTTCGAGCCTGCCGCCGAAGGCCGTGGCGGCTCCTCGACCATGCCGCATAAGCGCAACCCGGTCGCGGCCGCAAGCGCCCTGGGCTGCGCGACCATGGCTCCGCAGCTCGCTGCGACGATCTTTGCCGCGCAGATCCAGGACCATGAGCGCAGCGCCGGGCCCTGGCACGCGGAATGGCCGACGCTGCCTCAATTGATGCTGGTCACCTCGGGCGCGCTTGCGGCCATCGTCGACATCGCCGAGGGCCTCGACGTCGATGCCGCACGCATGCGCAGCAATCTGGATGCGACGCGCGGGCTGATCATGGCCGAAGCGGTCACCTTTGCGCTGGCCGAAAAGATCGGCAAGAGCGATGCGCATCATCTCATCGAGGCTGCGAGCAAGCGCGCGGTCGCCGAGAAGAAGCATCTGCGCGAAGTGCTGTCTGCCGATTCGCTAGTGACTGCGCATCTCGCACCGGAAAAAATTGCGGCTTTGTTCGAGCCGATGGCCTATCAAGGGGCTTCTCAAGCCCTGATCGACCGGCTGCTCGACAGCCTCGAGCGCGAATAGAACCGCGAATAAAACGGAGACGCCGCATGCCGATGATCGATACCGACGGTTGCCTGATCAACGTCTCCGTCGAGGGCCGCGACGGCGGGCCGACCTTGATGCTCTCCAACTCGCTCGGCTGCACGCTGCAGATGTGGGAGCCGCAGATGAAGGCGCTGACGCAGATATTCCGCGTCATCCGCTACGACCGCCGCGGCCACGGCAAGTCCGGCGTGCCGCCCGCGCCCTACACGATGGAGCGCTTCGGCCGCGACGTGCTGGCGATCCTCGACGATCTCAACATCGAGAAGGTGCACTGGTGCGGCCTGTCGATGGGCGGCATGGTCGGGCAATGGCTGGGCGCCAACGCGCCGGAGCGCTTCGGCAAGCTCATCCTCTCCAACACCTCCTGCTACTACCCCGAGCCGACCAAATGGCTGGAGCGCATCGACGCCGTGAAGAAGGGCGGCATCGCAGCGGTCGCCGATGCCGTGATTGCCGGCTGGCTCACCCAGGATTTCCGTGAACGCGAGCCCGACATCACGGCGAAGATGAAGGCGATGCTGCTCGCCACCCCGGTCGAGGGCTATCTCGCCTGCTGCGAGGCGCTGTCGACGCTCGACCAGCGCGCGCTGCTGCCGAAGATCAAGAGCCCGACCTTGGTGATCGCCGGCCGCCATGACCAGGCAACCCCGATCTCGGCGGGGGAGCTGATCCGCTCGAACATTCCCGGCGCCGGCATGACCATCATCGACGCCGCCCACATTTCCAACGTCGAGCAGCCGCACGCGTTCACCGACGCGGTGGTGGGCTTCCTGACGCAGCGCTAGACGCTATCCGGAGAAACAACATGGACGACCAGACGCGCCGCGATGCCGGCATGAACGTGCGCCGCAAGGTGCTTGGCAATGCCTGGGTCGACAAATCGATCGCCAACCGCAATGCGTTCAACACCGACTTCCAGGACATGATCACGCGCTATGCCTGGGGCGAGATCTGGACGCGGCCGCATTTCGACGAACGCACGCGCCGCGTGCTGGTGATCGGCACCATGGTCGCGCTCGGGCAATGGGACGAGTTCCGCCTGCACGTTCGCGCGGCGCTCGCGGAGGGCGGCTTTACCCCCGACGATATCAAGGAAATCCTGCTCCAGCAGGCGGTCTATTGCGGCGTTCCGGCGGCGAACCACGCTGTCAAGGAAGCCTCAGCCATTGTGCAGGAGCTCGGCCTGCTCAAGACCTAACGGTGCGGTGGCCTCGACGGGAGCCTCGACCGTCTTGGGCGCGGTCGCCGGCCGTTCGATCACCAGCACGACTGCAGCACCGAGCAGCAGCAGGAGCTCGGTGGCGTGCAGGCGGAGGGCGGCCATTTCGCCGACCTTCGAGGCCATCACCATGCTCGCGAACGAGATCAGGCTGCCGATCGCCAGCGCAATGCCGAGCGCTTCGTCGCTACCCCCGCTCCTGCGGGTACGCGGAATGGCGAGCAGCGCAAGATAGATCGCGAAGAACGCCACCACCGTCAGCCGTCCGAGCGCCAGCAGCCAGGCGGCACGCACCGTGCTCATGCCCGACATTTGAAGCTGATCGCTGAGGAACAGCGCCACGGCGACGCTCGGCCGCTCATAGAGGCCGTGCACCGGCGCCACCATGATGTTGAAGGCGACCAGCGTCCAGGCCGGGATGAAATAGGCCGCCAGCAGCGCGCCGTTGACCGAGCCGATCCGCCAATTCCTGAACATGCCGCTTCCCGCTTCGCCTGCTACGCGCCCTCGATGGAAGGCTTTGCCGGGAGCTAACTCGCATCGGACTGCGGCGGCAATTTAAACCCTTCGTTTACCTTAATCGCCGGGCCGGTTCGCCCAAAGATAAAGGCCCCGCCTTCTGGCGGGGCCTTCGTCTCACGCCCCTTTTGCTCTTGGGCTCCCAAATTAGCTGTCCTCCTGGCCGCGCTGGCCGCCCTGCTGCTGGCCGGGCTTATCGCCTTGGCGCTGCGGATCCTGCTGCTGCTGGCCGGGCTTATGACCGCCACCCTGCTGTTGGCCGGGGTTCTGGTTCTGCTGCTTCGTCATTCGGGAAACTCCCTTGTTGGACGTCGGTCGGCAGATAACAGGCGGCGGCCACCGTGGTTGCTGTGCGGAACCAGGTTCCTCGCAGGTGCGGAACCGCGAGATGACTGCCGTAATGAAATGAGTTCTGCACAAGCCTTTATGCCAAGGCATCGCCAGTTGCAGCCGCCAGTTCCCTCCTGTTACAAAACGGGAAGAATGCTGAGGGGCTGCCGGGGCCCAGAAACTTACTCTTCAGAGCTCCCTTTGAGCCCGCGTCAGGTTTGGTAACGGCAGCCTATGGATTATTTCGCCCAGCAGCTCATCAACGGCCTCGTGCTCGGCTCCATCTACGGCCTGATCGCGATCGGCTACACGATGGTCTACGGCATTGTCGGCATGATTAACTTCGCCCATGGCGACGTCTTCATGATCGGCGGCTTCATCGCCCTCATCACCTTTTTGATCCTGATCTCGCTCGGGCTGACTGCGATCCCGGTGATCCTGCTCGTGGTGCTGCTGGTCTCGATGGCGATCACGGCACTCTACGGCTGGACCATCGAGCGCATCGCCTACCGGCCGCTGCGCCATTCGTTCCGGCTCGCCCCAATGCTGTCGGCGATCGGCATGTCTTTCGTGCTCACCAATTACTCGCAGATTGCGCAGGGCGCCCGCGTCAAGCCGATCCCGCCCCTGATCACCGGCGGCTACACGCTGCATGAGAGCGCCGACGGTTTCGTGATCCGGCTTTCCAACGTCCAGATCGTGGTCGTGATCACCACGATCGTGCTGCTGGCGATCTTCACCTGGCTGGTCTCGCGCACAAGGCTCGGGCGCGACATGCGCGCGTGCGAGCAGGACCAGACCATGGCGGCGCTGCTTGGCGTCGACGTCGACCGCACCATCTCCATGACCTTCGTGATTGGTGCTGCGCTCGCCGCGGTCGCGGGTCTGATGTACCTGCTCTATTACGGCCTGGTCGATTTCTTCATGGGCTTCGTCGCCGGTATCAAAGCGTTCACGGCGGCCGTGCTCGGCGGCATCGGCTCGCTGCCCGGCGCCATGCTCGGCGGCCTCGCGATCGGCCTGATCGAAACGATGTGGTCGGCCTATTTCTCGGTCGAATACAAGGACGTCGCCGCGTTCTCGATCCTGATCGTCGTGCTGATCTTCATGCCGACCGGCCTGCTCGGCCGTCCCGAAGTCGAAAAAGTCTGACGGACCGCCCCGCGTGACACCCATCCCGCACAAGACCACCAACGCAAGTCGCACCGCCGGCATCCCCGCCCTTCTGAAAACCGCCTTCGTCAACGCGCTGATCGCGCTGGTGCTGTTCTCGTTGATGATCGGCATTCGCACCGAGGCAGGCTCCGATGGCCAGCTGACCTACTGGACGCGCTTCGGCGACCTCGCCTCGATCGTCGCTGCGGTGTTCGGCGGCTCGATCGTGATCGACCTATTGCGGCAATGGATCGGCCCGACCGGCGCCGAGAAGCTGGTGCCGCCCGCTGTGCACAGCGGCCTGTCGTTCATCGGCCGCTACCTCGCGCCGGCGCTCCTGATCTTCACCCTGCTGGTGCCGGTGATCTTCTATAACCAGCGCTATATCCTCGACCTCGCGATCCTCGTGCTCACCTATGTCATGCTGGGCTGGGGCCTCAACGTGGTGGTCGGGCTCGCCGGCCTGCTCGATCTCGGCTACGTCGCCTTCTATGCGGTGGGCGCCTATTCCTACGCGCTGCTCGCCACCAATTTCGGCTGGTCGTTCTGGGTCTGCCTGCCGCTCGCCGGCATCCTGGCCGCGTTCTGGGGCGTGCTGCTCGGCTTCCCCGTGCTGCGCCTGCGCGGCGACTATCTCGCCATCGTGACGCTTGCATTCGGTGAGATCATCCGCCTCGTCATCATCAACTGGCAGGATCTGACCGGCGGCCCCAACGGCGTCTCCGGCATTCCCCGCCCGAGCTTCTTCGGCATTCCGCTCGACAACAGCGACGACGGGCTCGCGGCAAAGCTCGGCATCGAATACTCGCCGACCCATCGCATCGTCTTCCTGTTCTATTTGATCCTGGCGCTCGCGCTGCTCACCAACTGGGTGACGATCCGCCTGCGCCGCCTGCCGATCGGCCGCGCCTGGGAAGCCTTGCGCGAGGACGAGGTCGCCTGCCGTGCGCTCGGCATCAACACCACGACTACCAAGCTCACGGCCTTTGCGACCGGCGCCATGTTCGGCGGCTTCGCTGGCGCGTTCTTCGCCACCCGTCAGGGCTTCATCAGCCCGGAATCCTTCACCTTCCAGGAATCGGCGCTGGTGCTCGCCATTGTCGTGCTCGGCGGCATGGGCTCGCAGCTCGGTGTCGCGCTCGCAGCGCTCACGATGATCGGCGGCTTCGAGCTGTTCCGCAGCCTCGAGGGCTACCGCATGCTGGTATTCGGCATGGCGATGGTGCTGATCATGATCTGGCGGCCGCGCGGCATCATTGGCCATCGCGCGCCGACCGTCTATCTGACCAAGGCGCAAGCTATCTCCTCCGACCTCGTCAAGGAAGGGCACGGATGAGCGGCGAGACCATGAGCGACAAGATTCTTGGCGTCGACAAGCTCACCATGCGCTTCGGCGGCATCGTTGCCGTGCAGGACCTGTCGTTTGCGGCCGAACGGAGGAAGATCACCGCGCTGATCGGACCGAACGGCGCCGGCAAGACCACCGTGTTCAACTGCATCACCGGCTTCTACAAGCCGAGCGGCGGCGCCATCCGCCTCACCCACGACGACGGCAGGCAGATCGCGCTGGAGCGACTGAACGATTTCCGCATCGCCAAGCAGGCCAAGGTCGCGCGTACCTTCCAGAACATCCGGCTGTTTCCCGGCATGACCGCGCTGGAGAACCTGATGGTGGCGCAGCACAACGTACTGATGCGCGCCTCCGGGTTCACCTTTCTCGGCCTGATCGGCGCGCCCACCTACCGCGGCGCCGAAAAACACGCGATCGCGCTCGCCACCGACTGGCTCAAGCGGATCAACCTGCTGGATCGCGCCGACGATGCTGCCGGCAATCTCGCCTATGGCGACCAGCGCCGGCTGGAGATCGCGCGCGCGATGTGCACCGAGCCCGCGCTTCTGTGCCTGGATGAGCCCGCCGCCGGCCTCAATGCGCGCGAGAGCGCTGCGCTCAGCGAGCTCCTGCTGTCGATCCGCAACGAGCTCGGCACCTCGATCCTCCTGATCGAGCACGACATGTCCGTGGTGATGGAGATCTCCGACCACATCGTGGTGATGGACCACGGCGTGAAGATCGCCCAAGGCACGCCGCAGGAAGTGCGCGACGATCCCAAGGTGATCGCGGCCTATCTCGGCACCGACGAGGAAGAGGCCGTGGCCGTGATGGAGAGCGGGTCGTGACGGCTGCCCCCACTCCCCTGCTCGCGATCCGCAGCCTTCGCGCCGCCTACGGCAAGATCGAGGCACTGAAGGGCGTCGACGTCGAAATCAATGCCGGGGAGATCGTGGCCTTGATCGGCGCCAACGGCGCCGGCAAGTCGACGCTGATGATGACCATCTTCGGCAAGCCTCGCGCCCGTGCCGGCCAGATTCTCTACGAAGGCCGCGACATCACCGACGTGCCGACCCACGAGATCGCCCATCTGCGCATCGCGCAGTCGCCGGAAGGCCGTCGCATCTTCCCGCGCATGAGCGTGGCGGAAAACCTCCAGATGGGCGCGGATGCCACCGAATGCACCGATGCGGAGCGCGAAGCGACGCTGGAGCGCGTGTTCACGCTGTTTCCGCGGCTGAAGGAACGCTACGTCCAGCGCGGCGGCACGCTGTCCGGCGGTGAGCAGCAGATGCTGGCGATCGGCCGCGCCCTGATGAGCCGGCCGCGCCTGCTCCTGCTCGACGAACCCTCGCTCGGGCTGGCGCCGCTGATCGCCCGCCAGATTTTTGATGCCATCCGCACCCTGAACCGGCAGGACGGCCTGACCGTCCTGATCGTCGAGCAGAACGCCAACCATGCGCTCAAGCTCGCCCATCGCGGCTACGTCATGGTCAATGGCCTGATCACGCTCGCCGGCACCGGCGTCGAGTTGTTGCAGCGCCCCGAGATTCGCGCCGCTTATCTCGAAGGCGGCCGACACGGCTAGCGGTCTACTTCGCGGCGCAGCGGCTCTTCGCAACAGGCTTGCTGGTGTCGTCGATCGCGCAGAATGGGATGGACCAGACGAAATCGGCGGAAAACGCCGCCGGAATCTGCTTGTCGGCGACGATCGGCAGTGCAGCCGGTCCCCAGGGGCCGCCGATCTGGGTCGACCAGTACCATTCGCCGTGCACGGGACCGAGTGGAGCGCCGGTCGTATTGTCGAAGCCGGCGATCGTGGTCGCCGAACCATCGGCGCCGAATGCCGCACGGGAGTGGCAGGTCATGCATGACGACTGGAAGTCGAAGGTCTCTTCCGTGATCGAATTGCCGAGCCGGATCGCCATGCCGGTCGCGTCGGTGAAATCGGTCTGCGACCCCTTCAGGCAGTAGAACTGGTAGGCCGGATCGAGCTGCGCCTCCTTGAACAGGCTCGCGAGCGCCGGCGTGTGCGTGCACGCGGGATACGGCTTCGGATTGTTCGCCGGATTCTGGTAGCTCGGATCCTTGGGATCGGGGATCGTCGTATCGGGCGCGACCATGGCGTGCGCCGAACCGAAGCTGTCGTGGCAGCCGATATATTCGCAGCGGCCCGGATTGTTCTGGTGCTCGAAGGTCGCCCACGTCCAGTTCGGCACCATCTTCGAGATCAAGTGCATGGAGACGAGGGCGTACTGCTTACCGCCCGCGGTATTCACATGATAGAACTTGCCCGCGTCGGCCGGACTGCCCGTATATCCGGGAATGCCGCTCTTGGTTGGATCCTGCGGGTCCTGCACGGGAAACCAGTTCGCCTTGACCTCGATCGCGTCGGCGGGAAAGACGAGAAGCTTGCGATCCCGCGTGAAGGTCTCGAACGCCTTTTGCAGACCCGAAATCTTGTGAAGATCGTGCGAAACGATGAAGTCGAAGTCGATCTTGTTGCGGCGGGTCTCCTCGAGATTGTCGCCTTCCTTCAGCGGTCGCGGCGGCGGCAGCACGAAGGGCTGAAAGGCGCGTCCCTGCTTGCCCAGCTGAAACGCCCGATCGGCTTCGCGAATCTGCAACAGAATGTTCGGCCGCAGAACCTTCGGTGCGGGCGTGGTTGGCCATTGCGGGTTTGGGTTGAATGTCTCGCCGTCGCTGGCCCAGGTCTCGAACAGCGCATTGTTGTTCCCCGCCGTCGTGCTTGGCGAGTTCACGTAGAGGAACAGGCACCATGAGACGCGGTCAGGGTCCGAGATCGCAGGGTTGAAGGATTTGAAGATGTCTTCCTGCGTCGACGGTTTTGCCCGCGGGGTGGCAACGCATTCGTTCAATCGCTGCAAGGCGGGATCCGGTCCCTGCTGAGCGAGCGAAGGCGGCTCTGCCGCGATCAGGATGCCCAAAATTGCGAGCGGGAGAATACTCTTCATGGAATTCTCCGATCAAAATGAGTGCACTTCGATCAACGTCTTCTGATTGTATTAGATAAATGATATCCCCTTGAGTTGATCACATTTCGCGTGCTGCTGCAATCGCTCTCGTTGGTCCAGGCAGGGCCCGCACCGTGCCCGCAAAATCAGGCGAGGATCATGCAGCGGACCGTGTGCGGCCGAATGTGGCGAGATATCTCCGCCAGTGGCCGTATTTTGCCGGTGACTTCTCCGAAAATTCATTCAACAATAGGAGCGGTTTGAACCGGGCAAGCCCGGCAACTTCCACAGGCGACCACCCGCGAGGTATCTCATGAAATCACTGAAGCTTATCGGTCTGGCATTCGGAGCGTCGATCGCGCTGTCGAGCGCGGCATTCGCGCAGGATGTCACCATCGCCGTCGCAGGCCCGATGACCGGCACCGAGTCTGCCTTCGGCCGCCAGATGAAGAACGGCGCTGAAATGGCGGTGGCCGATATCAACACCGCCGGCGGCGTCAACGGCAAGAAGCTCGCCCTCGACATCGAGGACGATGCCTGCGATCCGAAGCAGGCGCGTTCGGTCGCCGAGAAGATCGCCGGCGCCAAGATTCCGTTCGTCGCTGGGCACTATTGCTCGTCCTCGTCGATCCCGGCCTCGGAAGCCTATGCCGACGGCAACGTGCTCCAGATCACCCCCGCCTCGACCAATCCGAAGTTTACCGATAGCGGACTCTGGAACGTGGCGCGCGTCTGTGGCCGTGACGATCAGCAGGGCCTGGTTGCGGCGCAGTACATCGCGAAGAACTTCAAGGGCAAGAACATCGCGATTCTCGACGACAAGACCACTTACGGCAAGGGTCTCGCCGACGAGACCAAGAAGGCCCTCGTCAAGGCCGGCGTCACCGTGAAGCTCTCCGAATCCTACAACAAGGGCGACAAGGACTTTAACGCGATCGTCTCGCGGCTGAAGAAGGACAGCATCGATCTGGTCTATGTCGGCGGCTATCATCAGGAGTCAGGCCTGATCCTGCGCCAGATGCGCGACCAGGGTCTCAAGACGATCCTGATGGCCGGCGACGCACTCGCCGACAAGGAGTATGCCTCCATCACCGGTCCAGCCGGCGAAGGCACGCTGTTCACCTTCGGTCCGGATCCGCGCAACAAGCCGACCGCGAAGAAGATCGTCGAGGCCTTCAAGGCCAAGAACATCGACCCCGAGGGCTACACGCTCTACACCTATGCGGCGATGCAGGTCTGGTCGCAAGCAGCGAAGAAGGCCGGCACCATGGACGCCAAGAAGGTGATGGCGGCCCTCAAGGCCGGCAAGTGGGACACCGTGATCGGCCCGATCGAGTATGACGCCAAGGGCGACATCAAGCAGCTCGATTACGTCGTCTACAAATGGGACGCCAAGGGCGGATACGCCGAGATCAAGGGCAACGGCACCTGAGACACGACGCCTGACCTATTCATCTCAACGCCCCGGTTCGCCGGGGCGTTTTCTTTGCAGCAGGATCAGACGGCTGCAGAAAGTTCCCCGCCCGCCGCTTCCTGCGCCTTCCGGAGCGCCTGCAGCAGGTCGTTCGGCCGAAACGGCTTTTGCAGGCAGACGACGCCGTCCAGACCAGGCGCCTCGCCGATGAAATCCAGCGCCGTCATGCCGGAAACCGCAACGATCGGAAATCCGGGAACGCGCTCGCGAATAGCGGCCATGACCTCGATACCGCTGGTGTCGGTCAGGAAAATGTCGACAATCGCCGCATCGAAAACGCTCTCGCCGAAGGCTTTCAGGCCGGCCGCGCCGCTCTCGGCTTCAACGACGTCATAACGGTTGACCCGGAGGACAATCGAGACCATGGCGCGGACGTCCTTCTGGTCGTCGACAACAAGGACACGGGGCATGGGAACAACTCCCGGATTCGTATCATTAATTGGTTCAATTCAACGGCGCCGTGCGCCAAGGCAGTATGGGTCCGTCAAGTAAAGCCAACCTTACCGATTCCCTATTCCGCGTACCTATCGAAGTTAAGTAAGCTGTAACCCTCGGTTGAGTCGTGGGCGCGCCCCCTCGGGACGCGCGCCCGGAGCCGGCTACCATGGAGGCCAAGGCAAAACACCCAAGGCAGCCGGCCAACGAAGTCACGTGGACTAGCCCCATGACGACCCAGCGAGAGGTCAACGTGCACGCAAAGAACGACCGAAGCACATTCCTTTCGACCTTGCCGGCCATGCAGAGCGATCGCACTGCAGCATTGGCGATCGTCGGGATCTCCGCGATCCTGTTTGCGCTGGCTGTCCCGTTCGCGGCAACGCCGCTGATGCAGGTGCCGGCTTTCGTGGCCAGCTACCAATCGGCGCTAGCCGTCAGCGACATCATCACCGCGGTTCTGCTGCTGTCGCAATTCGCCGTCCTGCGCAGCCGCGCGCTGCTGCTGTTGTCGACCGGATATTTGTTCACGGCGGCTTCGGCGGTAACCCACGCCCTCACCTTTCCGGGGCTGTTCGCACCGGCCGGCTCGCTGGGCGCCGGGCCCCAGACCACTGTCTGGCTCTACATGGTCTGGCACGGCGGGTTCCCCCTGTTCGTGCTGGCCTATGGGTGGTTGAAGGACGGCAATGGCGGCGCCAAGGTCGAGGGATCGACCGAGCGTCCGATCGCGCTCGCCGTCCTCGGCGTGGTGGTGGCGATGACCGTCATCGCCTGGATTGTCACGGCGCAGCACGATCTGCTGCCGGTCCTGCTCAGGGACGGCCGCTACACCACCACCATGATCGGCGTTGTGTCGTTCGTCTGGTCCTTGAGCTTCGCGGCGCTGATCACGCTGTGGTTCCGCAAGCCGCATACGGTGATCGACGTCTGGCTGATGGTCACGATGTGCGCCTGGCTGTTCGACATCGCGCTGTCGGCAATCGTCAATGTCTCCCGCTACGATCTCGGCTTCTATGCCGGCCGTCTCTACGGCCTCGGCGCCGCGAGCTTCGTGCTCGCCGTGCTCCTGATCGAGAATGTCCGCCTTCAGGCCCACACCGTCGGTCTCGTCGGCCAACTGCGCGAACAGTCGGCCTCGGATCGCGACTTCTACTCGAAACGTCTCGCGCTGTACGGCGCCGTCGTCGAGTCCTCCAACGATGCGATCATCACCGAGTCGCTCGACGGCATCATCACCGGCTGGAACAATGCTGCCGAACACCTGTTCGGCTATTCTGCCGCCGAGGCCGTCGGCCGGTCGATCGACCTCGTGGTGCCGGAGGACCAGAGGGCCGATGCCAGGGGTATTCTGAATCGCATCAGCGGCAACGAGTCGATCGCCCAGCACGAAACGGTGCGCATCCACAAGAATGGCCGTCAACTCGACGTCGTCCTGAACGTGTCGCCGCTGCGATCGGACAGCGGGCAAATCATCGGCGCATCCAAGATCGCCCATGACATCACCGAGGAAAAGCAATCGCGCGAGAAGTTACGTCGCGAGATCGAGGAACGCCAGCGCATCTTCGAGACCTCGCAGGATTTGATCCTGGTCACCGACGGGTATGGCAAGTTCATCCAGGTCAGCCCGAGCGTGAAGGACATCCTCGGCTACGCCCCGGAAGATATGATCGGGCACAGCGCGACGGAGTTCATCCACACCGACGACCTTGACAGGACGCGCGAGGAGATGCGCGCGGCGCGCCGCGGTCATATCAAGCGTAGCTTCGAGGCGCGCTATTATCATTACGACGGTCACGAGGTCACGCTGAACTGGATGGGCAGCTGGTCCGAGCCGGTGAAGCGCCATTTCTTCATCGGCCGCGACCTCACCGACAAGCAGGCCGCGGAGGCCCAGCTCCGGCAGGTCCAGAAGATGGATTCCATCGGCCAATTGACCGGCGGCGTCGCCCACGATTTTAACAACGTGCTTACCGTCATCACCGGCACGATCGGCATTCTCGCCGACGCGGTCGCCGACCGGCCCGATCTCGCCGCCATCACCAAGCTGATCGACGATGCAGCCGAGCGCGGCGCGCAGCTGACCAAGCACCTGCTCGCCTTCGCCCGCAAGCAGCCGCTCCAGCCGCGCGAGATCGACGTCAATGCCCTGGTGCTGGAGGCCGCCAAGCTCTTGCATCCGACGCTTGGCGAGCAGATCACGATCATGCCGCAGCTCACCGAAGACGCCTGGCCGGCGCTGATCGACCCGAGCCAGCTTTCGACTGCGATCCTCAATCTCGCGCTCAATGCGCGCGATGCCATGCCCGACGGCGGCACCCTGGTGCTGGAGACCCGCAACATCTTCCTCGACGACGGCTATGCCAGTATGAATCCCGACGTCGTTGCCGGCAATTACGTGATGATCGCGGTCAGCGACACCGGCACCGGCATTCCGGCAGCCCTGATCGAGCGGGTGTTCGATCCCTTCTTCACCACCAAAGAGGTCGGCAAGGGCACGGGGCTGGGCTTGAGCATGGTGTTCGGCTTCGTCAAGCAGTCCGGCGGGCACATCAAGATCTACAGCGAGGAAGGCCACGGCACGAGCGTGAAGATTTACCTGCCACGTTCGAGCGGCGTGCAGGAGACCGAGTACGAGGCGCTCCAGAACGTGCCGATCGCCGGCGGCGACGAGAAGATCCTGATCGTCGAGGACGACGCGCTGGTCCGGCAGTATGTCGTGACTCAGATCAAGAGCCTCGGCTATGCCGCGCTCGAGGCGGCCAACGCCGCCGAAGCCCTCACCATCATCGACACCGACGGGGACATCGACCTGCTCTTCACCGACGTCATCATGCCCGGCAACATGAACGGCCGGCAGCTGGCCGATGAGGCGGCCCGGCGACGCCCCGACCTGAAGACGCTGTTCACCTCAGGCTACACCGAAAACGCCATTGTTCATCATGGGCGACTCGATTCCGGCGTGCTGCTGCTGGCAAAGCCGTATCGAAAGTCCGAGCTTGCCAAGATGCTCAGGATGGCGCTGGCGAGTTGAGCGGGCCGCTCGCGTGCGCTATCGCTGAGGCCATGCCGCGCATGGAGTGCCGCCCTTGAAAAACCTTCTCACCGATATCGCCGGCGTCCGCGTCGGTCACGCCGAGGATGCGAAAGTCGCCTCCGGCGTCACGGCGATCATGTTCGACCAGCCGGCGGTGGCAGCGATCGACGTCCGCGGCGGCGGACCCGGCACGCGCGAGGGGTCGTTGCTCGATCTTGCCAGCATGCAGGAACGGGTGGACGCGATCGCGCTGTCCGGCGGCTCCGCCTTTGGAATCGAGGCCGGAGGCGGCATCCAGGCATGGCTTGCCGAACAAGGCCGCGGCCTCCGGGTCCGCGAGGCCGTGATCCCTCTCGTGCCGGGCGCGATCCTGTTCGATCTGCTCAACGGCGGCGACAAGGCATGGGGCCGCTTCGCGCCCTATCGCGATCTCGGCTACGCCGCGGCGGTCTCCGCCAGGACGGAGTTTGCGCTCGGCAGCGTCGGCGCCGGCTTCGGCGCCTCCACCGCGACATTCAAGGGCGGGCTCGGCTCGGCGTCCGCTCTCATGAGCAGCGGCATCACAGTCGCGGCGATCGTCGCCGTCAATGCGGTCGGCAGCGCCACCGTCGGCGACGGGCCCTGGTTCTGGGCGGCGCCATTCGAAGAGAACAGCGAGTTCGGCGGGCGCGGCCTGCCACCCGCGTTCACGCCGGACATGCTCAAGATGCGCATCAAGGGTGGGCCTGCCGCCAGCGAGCGCGAGAACACCACGATCGGCGTCGTCGTCACAGACGCCGTGCTGACCAAGCCCCAGGCCAAGCGGCTGGCGATGGTCGCGCACACCGGCTTTGCCCGCGCGCTCTATCCGGTGCATGCCCCGACCGATGGCGATGTGCTGTTTGCCGCCGCGACATGCGCGAAGCCGATCGAGCCCGTCGTCGGCCTCACCGAGCTCGGCACGATCGCCGCCAACGTGGTCGCGCGCGCAATCGCCCGCGGCGTCTACAGCGCGACCGCACTTCCGTTCCCCGGCGCGCAGCCGGCGTGGAAGGATCGGTTTGGCTAGAGTCTCAGAAGGCGCGTTATACGCTTATCGACATCGAGGAAGAGCCCGCGATGGCCGATGATCCCTGTCCTTGACTCTGCATCATCTGCGCAAACCAGTCATAGGGCGAATTGCCAGTGCCCGACCCATTCGAAGAGTTGGAGGCGCCCGGCACCGTCGTCGTCATCTTGAAGCCGTCGGCATAGGTGACGGTGGTGGTGCTCGAGCCGTCGGCGCCGGTCGTCGTGGTCGAGGTCGATCCACCACTTGAGGACGCTGACGACGAGGAATCCGAGTCGCTGCCCGATGCGTCGCCGGAGCCGCTCGCAGCCTGGGCGTGATGGTGGCCGCCGTGATGGCCGCTGCCCTTTAGCGCCTTCGATATCTCGTCGAGGCTGACGCTGCCGTCGGAATCGCCATCGAGCTTGGAGAACACGTCGTCGGCCTGCGCCAGATTGGTGCCGCCAGCACCCAGCGCATTCTCGAACTCGGACTTGCTGATCTGGCCGTCTCCATTGGCGTCGAGCTGCGAAAACAGATCCTTGAGCGCACCGTTCTGGCTCGTCGACGTCGAGGAAGTCGAACTCGACGACGTCGACGAAGTCGAGGTGCTGGTGCTGTCTGTCGATTGGCTCTGCGCTGCGATCAGCGCGCTCATCGTCTCCGGCGCGATCTGCGCGCAATTGCCGGAATTGACCGACGACGCCGCACCGCCGGTCGTGCTGCTGCTGCCGCTGTCGATCGCGAACGGATTGGTCGTCGCGCCTTGCGACGTCGACGACGAGGATTTCGAGCTCGTCAGTGATTGAATCGCATCGAGCGCGCTTGAGACGGCACCTAGGGCAAACAACATTGCACAACTCCAACCGATGCGGCACGCCGCGGCCAATGTTCCGGCAGTGAAGTCAGCAAGCGTCGTGCCAGCGTAAAAAGCTCAATGAAATCCGGCTCGACCGCGCTTTGCGGGGTGCGGGAACATCGGCAATTCATGCCGCTGACGGCAGAATTTTCCGCCCACAGGAAGCTCATCCTCCCTGCATTGCCCGGCCGAGGGACCCATGTTAGGCGAAGCCATTCGCCCTTCGGCCGCCACGGGAAACAGCGCCATGACCCAAGCCTTCGCCCCCCGCCCCCTGGCCATCGCCCCTTCGATCCTGGCCTCGGATTTCTCGAAGCTCGGCGAGGAGGTTCGCGCGGTCGATGCCGCAGGCGCCGACTGGATCCATCTCGACGTGATGGATGGGCACTTCGTTCCCAACATCTCCTACGGCCCTGACGTCATCAAGGCGATGCGCCCGCACACCAAGAAGGTGTTCGACGCGCATCTGATGATCTCGCCCTGCGACCCCTATCTCGAGACCTTCGCGAAAGCCGGTTGCGACCACATCACCGTGCACGCGGAGGCGGGTCCCCATTTGCACCGCTCCCTGCAAGCGATCCGCGCGCTCGGCAGGAAGGCCGGCGTGTCGCTCAATCCGGGCACGCCGATCAGCGTGCTTGAATATGTGCTCGACCTGGTCGACCTCGTGCTGGTGATGTCGGTCAATCCGGGCTTCGGCGGCCAGGCCTTCATCTCCTCCTCAATCGGCAAGATCCGCGACATCCGCGCCATGACGGCGGGCCGGCCGATCGACATCGAGGTCGATGGCGGCGTCGGCCCCGACGTCGCGGGCGCGCTGGCAGCTGCCGGTGCCAACGCCTTCGTCGCCGGCACCTCCGTGTTCAGGGGCGGCACGCTGGAGGCCTACAAGACCAACATCGCGGCGATCCGCAACGCGGCCGCTGGCGCCCGCGGCGAAGCCATCTGAAGCAGATACGCCCCGCAAATCTGCGGTTCTTACGAGGCGTTGCGGCGCGCAATGCCTAAAATTGCAACCACGATCCGTACTCCTCCGGGCTTCCCTGATTCGTGCAAATCACCGCTAGTGATTCCTGCCTGATTTGACAGGAGCACATCATGACGACGACACTGGTTTGGACTGGCGTGGCGTTGTGGATCGGTTTTAGTGCGTTCGTTGTGTTCGGCCCATCAGCCGGACCGGTAAGGGCGCCTGCGCGTTCAACCCGCATCAGCGGTCGCGACCGCTACCGGGCCTGATGCCATGCAGATCGTCCTCGTGAAGCGTCAGCCGAAACGCCGGTGCCGCATCCCGCGACGCCCGCATCCGAACCTCGACTATTTCTTCGGGCGGCTCGAACGCGCCGAAGGCGAGTTAAGCGACGATCCGGGCGCCGAGACGATCGACCTGGACCACGCGTTCGGGTCACCGCGCCGGCATTGAAATCCTCTTCTGGGCCAAGACTGATGAAACCGCATTGTCCGAACTGCCTGAAGGAAATGACCAAGGCATCCGCGTCGCGTAACCTCTTCAATTGCGAGCCCTGCCGCGAGATCATTCAGTACTTCGGCGGCAGCGCGGATCACGGCGAGCCCGGCCCCCAGTTCTCCTGGCCGATCCGCCGCAAGAGCGTCGTCCACACCGCTCACGCGGCGTAATCTTTCCTAGCCCCACACCACGCCGACGTCTGGATTCGCGGCAGCCATCCGCGGCGGCCGCACCACGGTGACGGTGCAGGTTGCCTCCGCCGCCACCTTGGCCGAGACGCTGCCGAGCAGCGTGCGCCGAAACGAGCTCTGCCGCGCGCCGATGATGACATGGTCGACCTGGTTAACCTCGGCGAATTCCAGGAGCGCGGCGGCGGGATCGACGGCCTCCAGCACGTGAACAGACAGCCGGCTTTCGTCCAGCTTCAACGGCGTCGCCCAGTGCCGAAGCGCGACCAGGCGGTCGATATGCTTGTTGGAGCCCTGCTCGTCCAGTGTCTTGTCGATCGCGATGCGGTTGAGCTTCAGCACGTTGACACAGGCGAGCCGCGCTGACGGCAGCGTCGCCAGAATGCGCTCGGTGGTGACGCGTAGCGCCTCATTCAGCTCCGCAGTGCCTTCGACCGTGTCGAGCGCGACCGTGAGGATCGGGCTCGAAGCGATCTGCTCCGCGACATCCGCCTTCGCGCGGGGCTGCGCGACGTCCTGATTGAAGCGGCGTCGCCACGCGACGCTCCAGGGGTCGCGTTTGATCCGCTCCGAACGCGCAGTCAGCCTGACCTGGTCCGGATAGCTGAGATCGAAGGCGAGCTGGGCTGCGGTCGGATAGCGCCGGACCGGCTCGATCTCGAGGCAGCGCAGCACCACCTCTTGCAGCCAGGGCGGATAGTCGGCGCGCAAGCCGCGCGGCGGATGCGGATCGCGCCATAACCTCCGCCGCATCGCGCGCAGCGTCTCGCCCTCGCCGAAGGGACGCTCGCCGGTCGTGAAGAAATACAGCAATACGCCCAGCGAAAACAAATCGCTGCGCGGATCGTGGCGCACGCCCCGCAGCCGCTCCGGCGCCATGTAGGGCGCGGTGCCATAAGGCAGACGGAATTCAGCCTGCAACAAATCCGGCAGATGATCGTGATGCGACAGACCATAGTCGATCAGCACCGCCTCGCCGCCCTCGCGGAACATGACACTGCTCGGCTTGATGTCGTGATGGATCACGTTCTGCCGATGCAAATCGGCGAGCGCCGCCGCGATCTTCGCAACCAGCAGCCGCGCCTCCTCGTAAGGCAGCGGCAGGTCTGGCAACCGCTTGTACAGCGTGGTGCCTGGAATGCGCTCGATCACGGCGTAGGCCTGGTGCGCGAAATCGCCGGTGCTGTAGCAGTGCGGCACGTGCGGACCAGCAAGCCGCGGCAGGATCATCATCTCCATCTCGAACGAGACGATCGCCGCGGGGTCCTCGCCCTCGGAGGCGCGCGGGATCTTCATCAGCAGCGGCACGTCGATGCCGGGATGGGTGACGGTCCACAGCGTCGCCATGCCGCCGGCATGGACGCATTCGCCGATCGTGTAGCCGTCGATCTCCGCGCCGGACTTGACCAGGGGTTTGGGCATCGACCTCTAGCGCCCCTGCGACAGCCGGTCGGCGAGCCAGGGCGGCAGGCCGTTCTCGCGGATCCTATTCGCCGCGCTCTTGATGTCATAGGGCACGCGGCAATAGGTGATCTGGCACGAGACGGTGTCGAACAGCACGAAGGACGCGGACGGATCGCCGTCGCGGGGCTGGCCGACCGAGCCGAGCACCGCGAGCCATTGCCGCCCGCGCAGGAGCTGCACCGGCACGTCGGTCTTGGGCACGAAGCTCGTCATCTTCGCCGTCACCGACATCGAATAGAGTGCGGGCCGGTGGATGTGGCCGCAGAAGGTGACGTGGGACGGCGTCGCAATCAGGCTCTTGGCGGCATCCGACGTCGAACGGATGTAATGCCAGTGCGACGGACTTGAGGCTTCCGAATGGACGTAAAGGCGTTCCTGCTCCTGCACCGCCATCGGTAATTCGGCGAGGAAGCGCCGCTGCGCCACGTCGAGACGCCCGCGGGTCCATTCCATCGCGATCTGCGCCTCGGCGTTCATGGTTTCAGTCGTCGTGCCGACGGCCTCGTCATGGTTTCCCCGGACGGCGACGGCGCCCGCCTCGACCAGCGCCATGGCGGTATCGACCACCCATTCCGGATCGGCGCCATAGCCGACGAAATCGCCGAGCAGGACAAACCGCTCCGCGCCCTTCGCGCGGGCCACCTTCAGGCAAGCCTCGAACGCCTGCCGGTTGCCGTGGATATCCGAGAAAACAGCGAGAAGCACGCACCCTCCACCCTCACATTCTTATTGGAAGCCGATAAGGCCAAATTGAGGGACATCAACAAGATGCGCCAGCGCGAGAGGGTTTACCAGCGCACCCGTGAGGCGATGGTGAAGAGCCTATTGCTCGTCCTTCGGCGGCATCCGGGGTGGCGGCACCGGCGTGAAGACCGCGCCTTGCGCGCCGGCCGGCGGCGCATTGAATTCCCCGGTCGAGGAGTCGCCGCCGCTGGTCTCGAGGATGGCCTTGGGCGTTACATATTCCCGGACCATGTCGATCAGGCTGCCCTCGCCGCCGCCGAAGTCCGCCGCGCGCCCGCCTTGCGGATGCCCCGCCGCGATCTCGTTCTCCGCCGCATGGGTCTTGTCGGCCAGAGTGTCGTTGTAGGGGACGCGGAAAGCGCGCGGGATGCCGCTCGGACGATGATCTTCGTCGAGTTCCTCGACCCACAGATAGATCGAGCCCGGATCACCTTCCAGCGAATGCGGCTCGACGATCCGCGCCCCGAGCAGCTTGAAGGAGACCGGCAGTCTGTCGGTGCTGGCCCAGCCGAGCAGCCCGCGCATTTCCGTGAAGCTGACGACGTAGAAGGCGCTGGTCATGACCACCGCGACCGCTTTCAGCGACCAGTGCAGCCGCGCATAGACCAGCACGACCAGGAGCAGCGCGCCGATCACGGCATAGGCGACCGACAGCGTGAGGATGACCGTTTGCAGATTACTCACGGCGCACCCTCACCCGCGTGTTCGGGTCGATATCGGCGCCGTTGCGCCAGCTGCTGCGAAACGTCTCCATCAGCGATTTTGGCCGCTGGCTCACATCGATGACCTTGCCTTCGGCATCGAGCCGGAACCGCACCGCGGTCTTCTCGTCGCCGGTGTGGTCGAGCGTGAATTTGTTGTCGAAGACCACCTGCGCTGTCGGATTGAGTTTCTGCACCTTCACATTGGCCGTGACGGGCTCGCCGGTGGTGGCGACGAAATGCGAGACGTTGACGGTGTATTCGCCGGCAACGATGCCGCGCACCGTCACGATCTCCTCGCGGATCGGCGAGGCGATCTTCTTGCCGTTGACCATGATGAAGTCGTTGGCTCCACCCCGGTCGTCGCGATCGAGCGTGAGGAAGCCGGCCTCGCGGTGGCGATACCAGGCAATGTTGCCGGCGGGATCCTGCACGAACAGGTCGAGATCGTCGGGATGATTGTCCGGCCAGTCCAGGGTGATCATGAACTCGGCCTTGGAGTCGATCTTGCCGTCCTTGGCATCGGGAGAGACGGCGAGCAGCGCCAGGAAGAACAGGAAGGCGACCACTTGGAGCGCCTTGAACAGCATCACGCCCAGGGGATCGAACGGCTCTTCGCGCGGATAGAGGCCGAAATCATCCATCATGACGGCGTTCCAGCGCCCTTGTTTTCCATTGATCCCTTGTGCTCCAGCACCGGCGTCACGTAGGTCTCGGTCAAGACCACGGCATCGGAGAACACCCGCTGGGTCGCGGCATCGAGCATGTAATACTGGATGCGGACCAGGATCGAGCCGACGAGACCCGCCAGCGTCGTGTACATGGCAACCGCCATGCCGTCGCTCATCAACCCCATCGACGACCGCATTGCGACCTTGTCGGCGGCGTCCAGTCCCGCGATCGGCGCCAGCATGATGATGAAGCCGATGATGGTGCCGAGCAGGCCGAGCTTCATCAGCGTGTCAGAGACGAAGGCGCCATAGCCGTTGGAGCCGCGCAGGCGGTCGGCGAGCGTCCGCAACAGCAGCGTCTGGTCGACCGGGCGGTAATCCTGCGCGGCGGCCTTGGTCACGAGGCTCTCGATATGGTCGCGCACCAGCCCGCGCGGCAGCGCGGCCGCACTCGCATCGAGCGCCTTGCTGCCGTCAGGCGCCGCCAGCACCGCGCGGCAACGCCGCGTCGCGGCACCCTCACGGGCAATCGCTCGCGTGCGCAGGAAGCAATGGCCGCAGGTCAGGATATAGAGCACCGCGATCACACTCGAAATATAGGTCCGGTCCGAGGTCAGCATCAGATGGATCAGGCCGAACCGCCACAGCAGCACGACGGCAAAGATCGATAGCCCCGTGAAGATCATCCAGAACAGCAGCGCGCTGCGCTCGGATGGGTCGGTCGCGGTTTTCGCGATCGGTCCAATCGTCATCGAACTCATGCTGCATTGCTCCTGACCTGCAGGGATTGGCCTGCAACGATTCCACGCGATTAGATCAAAGTCGCCGTTTCAGGTCCAAAGAGCCATGCCCAATCCGGCTTGGGAAATTTGCCCGAGCTGCAATCCGGCCCAAACCCTGCAATTGGCAAGGCCAGGCTGCGTTGTTAGGCTGAGCTTACCAAACTTTGGGGTGATCGCATGCGCCTGGTGCTTCAGCTCGTCGCCCGTCTGGTTCTCATCGTTGCGCTGTGCCTGGGCGCGGCGACCGTGTGGGCCACGTTCGATGCCTATCGCAGCGTCGACCGGGCGACGGCGGCCTCCGCGCAGCGGGTCGCGCAAGCGCTTCAGGGACTGTACTGGCACGAACTCTTGCTGCGCAGCAGCAGAATGCGCGAGCATCTCGTGCCGGTTCCGGAGTGGCGGACGCTGGAGACGATGAAGCTGATCTCGCCTGGCGTCTGCGTCGAGTTCCAGCCGGCGACCGCATTCGAAAAGCCGCTCTGCGGCCAGAGCCAGGGGATCGGCAGGGTGCCGCCACGCTGGTTCGCTGCCATCATCCCGACCTTCCTTGGCAGCCATGCCGAGGTGGTGCGGCCCGTCAGTCCCCGCGCCGTGGCCGCCGGAACCGTGGTCGCGACACCGGATGAAGCGGCCGCGATCTCGCTCGCCTGGGAGTACATTCTCAACGTGATCGACGTCGCGCTTTTGATGGCGGCGGCGATCGCGCTGCTCGCCTCGCTTGCGATCGCGCACACGCTGGCGCCGGCGCGCGCCATCGTCACCGCCTTGCAGCGCATGGCGCGCGGTCAATATCGCACGAAACTGCCGCGTTTCAGCTCGATGGAGCTTGCCATGATCGGCGGGGCCGTCGATGCGCTCGGCAGCCGGCTGGAAGAGGCCACCGAACAGCGCGCGGCGCTGACGCGGCGCCTGATCGAGATCCGCGACGACGAACGGCGCGCGCTTGCCCGCGAGCTGCATGACGAGTTCGGGCAGAATCTCTCGGCCATCCACGCCTTCGCCAACACCATCGAGACGGCGAGCGCGAAGCAGAACAAGGATAGTGGCGCCGCGCAGGATGCGCGCATGATCTCGCAGGCCACGCACCATTTGATGGCATCGCTGCGCGATGCACTGAAGCGCCTGCGCAATCCCCTGCCCGAGGAATTCGGGCTGGAGGCGAGCCTCGTCAATCTCGTCGACAGCTGGCGCTCGCAGAGCGCAACGCAGCCGACGATTCAGCTCGACCTCAAAGGCGACCTCACCGACATCAGCGGCCCGGCCGCAACGACCGCCTATCGCGTCGCCCAGGAGTGCCTGACCAATGCGCTGCGCCACGGCGTGGCACGCGAGATTTCGTTGCACGTCGAACGGCGCCCGGGCGAGGACGATGCGCTTCTGATCCGCGTCGAGGACGACGGCGGCGGTGATGCGGCGCGCGTGGCGCGCTCGGCCGGCTTCGGCCTCACCGGCATCCGCGAGCGCCTGGCGGCGGCCGGCGGCTCGCTCACGATCCTGCCCGCGACCCGTGGGCTCAGCGTCGCCGCAACAATCCCGCTCGCCGCGTGAGGCCGGCATGAACGAGGTCGCAGCAACAGGGATCTCGGTGCTGCTGGTCGACGACCACCCGATCGTCCGGCAAGGCTACCGGCGCGTGCTCGAGAGCCAGGGCGATCTCCGCGTCGTGGCGGAAGCCGACAATGCCGCGGATGCCTACAGCGCCTTCAAAGCGCATGACCCCGACGTCATCGTGATGGACATCTCGATGCCCGGCGCCAGCGGGCTCGAGGCGATCCGCAACATCCGCGCACGCAATCCGCGAGCGCGAGTCCTGGTCTTCACCATGCACAACGAAGCGGTGCTGGTAAAAGCCGCCTTCAATGCCGGCGCCTCCGGCTTCGTCACCAAGAGCAGCGCGCCCTCCGCCGTCGTCAACGCCATCCGCAGCGTCGCGCGCGGCGAACGCGCCATCAGCGACGACATCGCACATGTGCTGGCCGAGGACAGCCTGTCGCCGACCGGATCAGCGCTCGATCAATTGGGCGAGCGGGAGATCGAGATTCTGCGGCAGTTCGCCGGCGGCGCCACGACCGAAGAGATTGCGACGCATCTCCATCTCAGTGTGAAGACGGTTCAGAACTACCACTATCTGATCAAGACCAAGACCGGCACACGTACAGATGCGCAGCTGGTGCGGCTGGCAGCGGCTTGCGGGCTGACGAGGATCTAGATCCGCGCCCTTGGGACGCAGAAATTCCTCAACATCTGATCGTTCCCAAGGATATTTCGAGCGGCTCCGCGGGCGGATTGGAACAGAGGCCTTGGAATTCTGGTTGTAACGCAATGAAGGAGTTGCGCCATGAGTAAGGCTATCCGCGAGGCCAGCTATCCCCCCATCATCACCGTCGGCGAGCTCATCGATGAACTCTGCCGCTTGCCCGACACAGCAACGGTCCAATTCCACTGCCCCATGCTCGAACAAGAACTTGCATTCTACCGCCTTCGAAAACGATCAAAGGACGTCGTCCAAATTGAAGTCAATGCCTATCCGGAAAGCCCGCCGGTGGTGCCATTGGCTGACACCGCCCTTGGTGCGCGGAAAAAGACCCATCATCCGCGCTCGCTGCGTGATGGCGGCCTCGCGCACAAGGTCGGTGGATAAGACACCGCGACTGGCCGCCGGGTATCGCTCGCTTGAAATGAAGTGAGGGAGTTCGGTTACGCCTTCAACCCGCGCAGCAACAGCGCGAGCGCCGCATCGACGCGCGCAGGCAGGTCGGCATCCTTCCACTCGTCGGCATGGGCCGGATGATGGAAGCGGACGGTCGCATCGAAGATAGCACGCGCGGTGGTCTTGACGTCGTCGACAGCGAACACGCCCTGCTTCACGCCGTCGGCAAGGATCGCCGCGATCTGGTCGATCATAGTGTCCTTGTGACATTTGACCGCCGCACAGGCCTCCCGCGCCAGCGTCAGATAGGTCTCGAACATTTCGGGATCATCGAGCACGCGTGAACGCTTGGCGGCGAATAGCGTCCGCAGCCAGCGGTCCAGTCGCGCCGGGGCGGGGCCCTGCTCTCCGGCGATCGCCAGCAGCGGCGCGTCGATACGGTCGAGCCAGCGTTTTGCGACCGCCTCGCGCAGCGAGGCCTTGCTTGGGAAGTGGCGGTAGACGCTGCCGTGGCTCACATCCAGCGCACGGGCCACGTCGACCACGGTGGCCTTGGCAAGTCCGTAACGCCTCAGCACATCCTCGGTGACTTCGAGGATCCGCTCCGGCGTCAAAACAACGGCTTCGTTCATGCCAGCACCATGTTCCCGTTCAGGGTCCAGTTACCCGGCGATGGACGCTTACCGAAGCGCCCGTACCGGTCGGTTCGGAAAGCTCTCGCCTTAATGAGGCAGTTTTGCAGCCTGCGCCGCGATCTGCCGCGCCACGAAGAGATTGAGCCAGTGCCCGATCGTCCCCGTGAGATTGATGATTTCGGTGGTCATTGTCGTAAGTCTCCATTCGTCAACGGTCCCTATTTCTTCAACTTCGTCCCTCGATCCGTCTTCGTTTCGGATGTCGGGCTCCCCGGGAGGACCGCGGAACGCCCAATCGGAGCGTCCGAGAACGGATATACACGTCCCGCTGACAGATTTCAATATCTGTCAGTCAATGATCCGTGATTGACAGTTAATTTTTGCTCGTGGTCCCCAGCGAGCCTCTTCGGCAGGTGGGAGCTGGGCGCGGCAGGGGCTGATCGCCGCCCAGCCCCCGTCATCCCCGTTACCTTGCCCTCATCGTTTGTTTCGCCCTGCCCGCTCTGCTAGATCACGGCGTAAAAAGCATTTTGGCAGGTCGCGCCCCCTTGGGTCCGCCCGCCCACCTTCCTGGAGCAGTCCAATGATCCCCCGCTATACCCGTCCGGAAATGGCCTCGATCTGGGAACCGCAGACCCGGTTCAAGATCTGGTTCGAGATCGAGGCGCACGCGGCGGACGCCCTCGCCGAACTCGGGACGATCCCCAAAGAGGCCGCCAAGACCGTCTGGGCCAAGGCCAAGGACGCCAGTTTCGACGTCGCCCGCATCGACGAGATCGAGCGCGCGACCAAGCACGACGTCATCGCCTTCCTGACCCATCTCGCCGAGATCGTCGGCCCCGAGGCGCGCTTCGTGCACCAGGGCATGACCTCCTCCGACGTGCTCGACACCTGCCTCAACGTCCAGCTCACCCGCGCCGCCGACCTGCTGCTCGCCGACCTCGACAGGGTTTTGGCCGCGCTGAAGAAGCGCGCCTTCGAGCACAAGATGACGCCGACCATCGGCCGCAGCCACGGCATCCACGCCGAGCCGGTGACGTTCGGCCTCAAGCTCGCTTATGCTTATGCCGAATTCACGCGCGCCAAGGAGCGTCTGATCGCGGCGCGGAAAGAAGTCGCGACCTGCGCCATCTCGGGCGCGGTCGGCACATTCGCGCAGATCGATCCGCGCGTCGAAGAGCATGTCGCCAAGGCCATGGGCCTCGTGCCGGAGCCGATCTCGACGCAGGTGATCCCGCGCGACCGCCACGCGATGTATTTCTCGACGCTCGGCGTGATTGCCTCGTCGGTCGAACGGCTCGCGGTCGAGATCCGCCACATGCAGCGCACCGAGGTGCTGGAGGCCGAGGAGTTCTTCTCGGAGGGCCAGAAAGGCTCGTCAGCGATGCCGCACAAGCGCAACCCGGTGCTGTCGGAAAACCTCACCGGCCTCTCCCGCATGGTGCGCGCCTACGTGACGCCGGCGCTGGAGAACGTTGTGCTCTGGCACGAGCGCGACATCTCGCACTCCTCCGCCGAGCGCATGATGGGCCCTGACGCGACTGTCACGCTCGACTTTGCGCTGGTGCGCCTCGCCGGCCTGATCGACAAGCTCCTGGTCTACCCCGCCAACATGCAGAAGAATCTCGACCGCCTCGGCGGCCTCGTGCACTCCCAGCGCGTGCTGCTGGCGCTGACTCAGAAGGGCGCGAGCCGCGAGGACGCCTACAAGCTCGTGCAGCGCAACGCCATGCCGGTCTGGCGCGGCGCAGGCGATTTCCTGCAACTGCTGAAGCAGGACGCCGAGGTGAAGATATATCTCACCGATGCCGAGATCGAAGAGCAGTTCGACCTGGGTTATCACCTCAAGCACGTCGACACGATCTTCAAGCGCGTGTTCGGCGAAGCGTAGTATCGTAGGGTGGATTAGCCGTGCGGCTGCGCGAAGCGTAGGCCGCTGGACGTAACCCACCTCTTTCGCGTCCACGAAGACAAACAGTGGTGGGTTACGCTACGCTAACCCACCCTACGAACCACAATCAGAAACGGAAACCCCATGCCCATCGTCAACCGCATTGCCGCCCTGTCCGACGAAATGGCCGCCTGGCGCCATGACTTCCACGAGAACCCGGAGCTGCTCTACGAAGTCCATCGCACCGCCGGCATCGTCGCCGATCGCTTGCGCGAATTCGGCTGCGACGAGGTGGTGACGGGCATCGGTCGGACCGGCGTCGTCGGCGTGATCCGCGGCCGCAACTCCGCCTCCGGCAAGACCATTGGCCTCCGCGCCGACATGGATGCGCTGCCGATCATGGAAACCTCAGGGGTTGCTTATGCGTCAAAAGTCCCCGGCAAGATGCACGCCTGCGGCCATGACGGCCACACCGCGATGCTGCTGGGTGCCGCAAAATATCTCGCCGAGACGCGCAATTTCGACGGCACGGCGGTCGTGATCTTCCAGCCCGCCGAAGAAGGCGGCGGCGGCGGCAAGGCCATGGTCGAGGACGGGTTGATGACGCGCTGGAACATCCAGGAGGTCTACGGCATGCACAACATGCCGGGCCTCGCCGAAGGCCATTTCGCGACCACCGCAGGCCCGCTGCTTGCGTCTTCCGACACCATCCAGATCAACGTCACCGGCAAGGGCGGCCACGCCGGCTCGGGTCCCCACAAGTCGGTCGACAGCGTGCTGATCGGCGCACAGATCGTCAATGCGCTGCAATCGATCGTCGCCCGCAACGTCGATCCGCTCAAATCGGCCGTGATCTCAATCACCATGTTCAATGCCGGCACCGCCACCAACGTCATTCCGGAGACCGCCGAACTGAAGGGCACCGTGCGCACGCTCGACCCTGAGGTGCGCGATCTCATCGAGCGCCGCATCGGCGAGGTCGCTGAAAGCGTCGCGCGCGCCTATGGCGGCTCGGCCGAAACCAAATACACGCGCCTCTATCCGGTGACGATGAACCATGCGCGCGAGGCCGGCCTCGCCGCCGACGTGGCTCGCGACATCGTCGGTGCCGAGCGTGTCAACGACCGCTACGTGCCGCTGATGGGCGCCGAGGATTTCTCCTTCATGCTGGAAGCGCGCCCCGGCGCGATGGTTTTGGTCGGCATGGGCGACAGTCCCGACTGCCACCACCCGGCCTACGTCTTCAACGACAACATCCTCGGCCATGGCGCCTCGTTCTGGGTGCGCCTGATCGAAACGACGATGCCGGCGGGATAGGCATTAGATTAGGCGCAGGCGGGGTTAGGCGCAGGCGTTACCCATTGCTGTCTAACTTCACGGACGCGACAGAGATGGGTTGACGCTTCGCCACCCCACCGTGTCTGCCCTCAGCTACGCCTGAATCACCTCGTGCCGCATCACGAACGGCGCGAGCAGCGTATGCACCTCAGCGGCGACGATTTCGCGCTGGTTCAGAGGCAGGCCTCTGAGCGTCACGATGGCGATCGAGCCGTGGCTGCCGTGGGCGCCGACCTTGACCTTGCAGTCGATGCCGCGCGCGACGAGCGGCGACAGCACCTTGGTGAACACGCGCTGCGCCGCGTCCCAGCGCAGCTGCGGCTTGAACACCTTGCCGACACCGGTCACCGGCATCGGGTCGATCGGAATGACCTGCACCGGAACGGCGGCGCGCTCCGGCGTTCGCTCGCGCACCCATGTCTCGAGCTCGCCCGGCTCGACTGTCGCGCCCGGCTTCAACTGCACATAGCCCACCGGCAATTCGCCGGCATAAGCGTCGGGCTGCCCGACCACCGCGGCAAAGCCGACGGCGGGATGGCGGAACATAATCTCCTCGATCGGCGCCGGATCGATGTTGTGGCCGCCGCGGATCACGAGGTCCTTGGCGCGGCCGGTGATCCAGAGATAGCCGTCGGCATCCAGGCGGCCGAGATCGCCGGAATTGACCCAGACCTCGTCGACGAAGGCGCCCCTGTTATGCGCGTCATTGAGGTAGCCGCCGAACACGCCAGGCCCGGCCATGATGACGACGCCGATCTCGTCAGGCGCGCAGTCGCGGATCATGCGGCCGTCGGCATCGAGCTGCACGATGCGGACGCGGGAATAGGGCATCGGAAGGCCGACCGAGCCGAGCCGGATCGGCCGCGACGGATAGGCCAGCGTGTGCACGCTCGAGGTCTCGGTCATGCCGTAGACCTCGACCACCGGCAGCTTGAGCTTGTCCTGGATGGCGGAGCCGACGGCGACCGGAATCGCCGAACCGCCGCCGGCTGCATATTTCAGGCTGGAGATGTCGGCATTCCCGGGCGGCACCGCGAGCGTTGCGGCGAGCACCGTCGGGACGCTCGACAGTGCCTCCGGCTTGAAACGCTCGACCAAGCCCCAGATGTTCTTCACCGCATTCGGATTGCGCCAGCCGCTCGGCGACAGCACGACCAGCGAACCGCTGGCGGACAGCGTCGTCAGCACCTGCGTCAGCGATCCTCCGACGTGAAACAGCGGCATGCCGAACAGCATGTTGGCGCCGGGCTTCGGCTTCAGCAGCAGATTGAGCGCCCAGGCCTGATAGACTTGGTTGGTGTGGGTGTGCCGCACCAGTTTTGGCGTGCCGGTGGTGCCGCCAGTATGGAAATAGGCGGCGATATCGCTGCCAAGAATCTTGCGCCCGCTCACAAGCCGGTCGGACGGCTGCTGCTTGATCAGGTCGTTGAAGGCAAAAATGCCCTTTGCCGGATCGCCGCCGCCGGCCACCTGCACGATCGCCTTGAGGTGCTTGAGTGACGGGCGGATCTGCTCGACCTTCTGCCAGATGTCGGTGCCCGGCAGCGGCCCGAGCGCCACCAGGATCTTCGTGTTGGCCGCTTCCAGAATTTCCGCGATCTGGTGCGGCTCGAGCAGCGGGTTGACGGGATTGGCGATGCCGGCCGCCTCCGCACCGAACAGCGTCACGAAGGCATCGGGCAGCAGCGGCAACATGAAGCTGATGACGTCGCCCTTCTCCGCGCCAAGCGCGTGAAACATGTTGGCGGCCTGCGTCACGCGCGCAATGAAGTCGCGGTAATTCACCACCAGCGGCGTGTCGGCCGGATCGGCATTTTGCAGAAACTGGATCGCCGCCCCGTCGGGATTGCGCGCGGCACCGAGCCTGATGGCATCGTAGGTGCTCTCGGCCGCGACCCTATCAGCGTAAGGGACCTGCTCGAAGGCCCGGACCTCCTCGTCCGTCAAAAGCTCCGGGTAGTCGTTGCCGATGAGCCGATCGAGCGCGTGGATGCCCGCCATGGAATTCCGTCCTCCCTCAGATGCAGTCCCCCGCCTCCTGTCTTTTGACATTTTGGTTCGACGAGGCCTCGACCGTGGCCGGTCGAGCCCGGACAGAATGATCGATGATCGAGCGTTCGTCTACGACCTAACGGCTACGGTGGTAGCAATCGGTTCAAAGGCTTTTGAACCTCCGCGCCCGATCCGGGGACCAAGAACTGGCATCGGACTCATCCGCCAGCGTCCTGCCGCAAGACTTGAGGTGATCATGACGACGCCCCTGCGGGACCGCGCCACACGCCTGTTCGTCGCGTTCGCCACGGTAGCGGCGATCGTCCAGCCGCGCGCCGCGCTCGCCGATGACACCCAGCTCAACAAGATGCGCGCCAAGATCGTCGCCTTCGTCGGCGACAAGATGGAGAAACTGGGCGGGTCACGCATTGTCTACAAGGTGGACGGCGACGCCTTGCGCGAGAGCGTCGTCACGGATTTGCGCGACGACGTCTACAAGAATTTGCACGACGGCCATATCGCCTTCTCCGGCCTCGCGATCCGCGACGGCGGCGTTGATGTAAAGATCGCGGATGCCAAAGACCGTGACCAGCTCGCGCGCAAGCTCGCGTCGGCCGCGGAGGGACTGCCATCGCATGCTATCGCCGTGACCGACGGCGGCGATGGAGCGGTCAGGCTGGCGCCGACTGATGCCGCATCCGCGGCACGGCTGAATGGCCTCATCGAAGACGCCATCGCCATGATCGAGCAGCGCCTCAAGGAGGCCGGCGTCAAGTTGGCCAGCGTCGTCCCTGACGGGACCGACCGCATCCGCATCTTCCTCCCAGGCGTCACCGACCCCGAGCGCATCACCGCGATCTTCGCCCGGAAGGTCAAGGTCAGCTTCCGCCCGGTCGATGTTTCGATGACGCCGGAGCAGGCGCAATCCGGCACCCCGCCCGAAGGCTCCGAAGTCCTGCTCGGCTTCAAGGACAAGCGGCCCTATCTGGTCGCCAAGGACAGCGCGCTCGACGGCGATGACATCAGCTATGCGGCACCCGGCTTTGCGCCGGGCACCAAGGACCCGATCGCCTCGTTTCGCTTCAATGGGCGCGGCACACGGCGTTTCGCCCACGTCACAGAAGAGAATGTCGGCAAGCCCTTCGCCATCGTGCTCGACGGCAGCGTGATCTCCGCCCCCGTGATCCGCGAGCCCATCACCGGCGGCTCGGTCCAGATCTCGGGCAATTTCACCCTGGAGGAGGCCAACAGCGTCGCCATGCAGCTGCGTGCCGGGTCGCTGCCCGGCCACCTCAGCCTCGTCGATCAGCAGGTCATCCAGCCCGCCGCCAAGCCCTGAGGCGAAGATCGTCCCCCGCCCCCGCCTCGCCGGGGAGCGCCCAAATCCGTCCATGATGTCAGTCCACGACGCCGAGCCCGCGCCCGGCGGCCCCGAATCGCGGGCGCAGCCCAGGCCATACGCGCAACCAACGGGCAATTGCCGAAACCGCCGATCAGGCTAAAATTTGCCTCTTGCGGCATGACGGCCGAAGGCTTCATTCAAGCGGTCGTCATTCGATTTCGGCTATAGGTGCCGAGCACACCGACCAGGACTGAAGGCCTTACGCGGGATTAGTACCATGCCGTCCGGCAACGCAGACATTTCGTCCATCCTTGACCGCATTCTGGATGCGGCCACGAACAATCTCAGGATCGCGAATATCCTGGTCCAGATGGGCCTCGACCCCAACAACGTCACCTACGACGCGATCTTCAACCGGTTGCTGGAGATCTTCGTCCACAACATCACGCTGGCCAATTTGTTCGCTACGGTCGGCGCCGGCTTCTTCGTCGCCACCCTGCTGATGCGGACGATGGTGCCGCTACGCGTCGCCAACATGATCGGCTGCGCGTTCTTCGCCATTTTCGGTGCGCTCTCCGCCAATGTCTCGACCTTCGTCCTATATCTGCTCTTGCTTCCGATCAACGCGCTTCGCCTGCGGCAGATGCTCAAGCTGGTCAAAAAAGCGCGACATGCGGCCGAAGGCGACATGTCGATCGAATGGCTGAAGCCGTTCATGACCGAGCGCAAATACCGCCACGGCGACACGCTGTTCAAGCTGGGCGATCCAGCCAACGAGATGTTGCTCACCGTCACCGGCAAGTTCCTGGTCAAGGAGATTAACGTCGAGATTGGGCCCGGCGCGCTGATGGGAGAACTCGGCTTCCTCACGCCGGACAACCGGCGCACCGGAACGATCGAATGCGTCGAGGACGGCCAGGTGCTGACGATCACCTATGACCGCCTGCTCGAGATCTACTTCCAGGATCCGCAGTTCGGCTACTATTTCCTAGTGCTGACCAGCCAGCGCCTGCTGCAGAACATCGACCGCTTGCAGAAGCAACTCGCCACGGCGCGATCGGCGACCACGAACAGGATCGCATGATCACGGCTCAACTCAACAGCAGCGCCATGCCGGGGTCACCCTTCTCCATCGCACGCCTGTAGGCCGGGCGCGCGCCGATGCGGCCGAGATATTTGACCACGTTCGGACAGCGCGTGAGATCGTAGGGCTGGAAGTAGCGCATCGTGGTGAGCGAGAAGCCGATCATGATGTCGGCGGTCGTGAAGGTGCTGCCCGCCAGATATTCGGCATCGCGCACGCGGGCGTCGACGAGATCGAAGGCGCGATCGATGCGCGCCCTGGTCGCAACCAGCATCGGATTGTCCTCGGCGAGCTTGAGCCGGTTCAGCAGCATCAGCCGGCCCATGCCGGCCTGCAACGTACCGTTGGCGAAATGAAACCAGTACAGGAATTGCGCGAACTCGGGATCATCGGCGCGGAGTACGAGGCGGCTCTTGCCGTATTTGGCGATGACGTAATCGACGATAGCACCGGATTCCGCGAGCACGAGATCACCGTCGGTGATGACGGGCGCCGCTCCGATCGGATGCAGCGCCTTGTATTCGGGCGGCGCCAGCATGGTGACGGAATCGCGCGCATAGCGCTTCAGCTCGTAGGGGATCTCGATCTCCTCGCAGAGCCAGACGATGCGTTCGGATTGCGATTTGCCGAGGTGATGGACGGTGAGCATGGGCGTCTCCTGCGGGCAGGAATCCGCCCGCGGTCAACATAGCGCAGCCACGTGTCGCGTTGAAGATTGTTCAGGCGACCAGGCTGCGCAGCGCCCCGATCATCTTGTCCGCCGCGTAGGGCTTGCTGAAGAAATGGCTCCGCTCCGGAAGCTCGGCATGCTCAACCAGCATGTGCCCGGAGACGACCACCAGCTGGATCGGCGGCCACCGATTGCGCACGACCGCGGCCAGACGCAGGCCGTCCATCGAGCCTGGCATGTCGACGTCGGTCAGCACGATCCGGATGTCGTCGCGGCCTTCCAGCATGACGATCGCCTCGTCCGCGTTCTGCGCGAAGATTGGCATCAATCCGGCATTCTCGACGAGGTCGCCGGCAACCATCATCTGGAGCGGATCGTCCTCGACCACGAGCACGACGGGCTTCGCTATCACTTCAATCCGCCTGTCTACGCCTGCGACGCCGTGAGAGGTTCGTTGCGCAATCTGCCATCTGGCTGCGCTCGCCACCAGCGCCGGATCGTACGTTCGATGAGACGACGCCTTACCCCCGCACCGCTTCCGCGCCCGCGTTAACAGGACCGATGCTCTTGAGTGAACTTTCCCAACGCCGATACCGCCGGAAAGTTCCGCAACGTGCCGACATTGCGAGCGCGGAAATGACAACGCGGATGCGACGGCAAATCCATCACCGTCGCCCTGACAGGATGATGGGACCAACGAAGGAATTGACGGGAGAGCGGCGCAAACCGCGCCTACCCCGCCTCGTCCGTCACCATGCGCGCCACGACGCGGTCGCGGCGGATGAAGTGGTGCCAGAGCGCGGCGATCACGTGAACCGCGATCAGCGCCAGCAGCACATAAGCAAACAAGATGTGGCGGTCTTCATAGGCGCCCGCGGCCGCTTTGTCCGAAGAGGTGAATTGCGGCACATTGAACAGGCCGAAGAAGTCCGAATAATTGGGCGTACGCGCGCCGGAATGCGCCCACCCCAGCATCGCGACCAGGACCACGACGAGATAGAGCGCGCCATGGCTGACAGGGGCTGCGATCTTCTGCCAACGCGAAGTCTCGACCGGCAGCGCCGGGGTCGGGTTGACCGCACGCCAGACGAGCCGCAGCACCGACAGCAGCAGGATCACATAGCCGATGTCGGCATGGATCGAGCGGTAGAAGAACTTGTCGGCGCGCGCCGGGATGTGATTCATCCACCAGCCGAAGCCGATCATGCCGATGATCGCCAGCGCCAGCCCCCAGTGAAACCACCGGGAAACGCTCCCCCAGCTGGTCGTCGTGTTTCTGATCATGTCCGCTCCCGAATATTTACGGATGCCCCAACCGCAGCGCAGCACGGCTGCAAATAGCGGGAACATGCGCCAAAGGTGAAATTGAATCGCTCCAAACTGGGTGCCGGTCATTCCCGCCGCAAAACCGCCCAAAAAACCGAATGGTAACCATGAGCCCTTAAGGTAACGACGTGACCAATTCCTCGACGATCCTGGTATTCGATTCCGGCCTCGGCGGCCTCACGGTGCTGCGTGAGGTGGTGGCTGCGCGCCCAGACGCGCATTACGTCTACGTCGCCGACGACGCCTTCTTCCCCTATGGCCATCACAGCGAGGACGAGATCATCGCCCGCGTCGTGCCGCTGATGGGGGAGCTGATCGGCACCCATGATCCTGACCTCGTCGTCATCGCCTGCAACACGGCATCCACGCTGGTCCTATCGCATCTGCGCGCCGCTTATTCCGTGCCCTTCGTCGGCACCGTGCCCGCGATCAAGCCGGCCTGCGCCCGATCGAAGACCCGCCGCGTCTCGGTGCTCGGCACCAAGGGCACGGTGAAACGCGAATACACGAAGGCGCTGATCCGCGATTTCGCCCAGGGCTGCGAGGTCACACTGGTCGGCTCACCCGAGCTGGCCTCGCTTGCGGAGCGCGAGCTCAGCGGCTATCCGATCAGCGACGGCGACATCCTGGCCGAGCTCACCCCCTGCTTCGTCGGCGCTGCCGCGGACGCAGCGTCGCGTACGGACATTGTGGTGCTCGCCTGCACACATTATCCGCTGCTGCTCGACCGCTTGACCAAGCTTGCGCCCTGGCCGGTCGAATGGATCGACCCTGCGCCCGCCATCGCCCGGCGCGTCTCCGATCTGCTCGGCCCGCGCGTGGGCGGCATCGCGCAGTCCGGTGCCGAGATGATCTTCACGTCGAACCGCGTGCACGGTCTCGCAGCAGCACTGACGCCGTTCTTCGGTGGCCGCGCGCTGGCCTGACCTTGCGCCTCGACGGCGCGCTGCTAGGCTCTGCCGTCGTCACCTTCGCGCAAGGTCATCACATGTCGGTCCCCGCAACGCCGCTCAATCGCCTCCGCCAATTGTGGAACGAGGGCCGCCCCGCCTTCGGCGCGATCGCGACGATCCCGAGCGTGCAGATGGTGCAGATCATGGCGCGTTCGCTCGACTGGATCATCGTCGATCTCGAACACGGCCCGATCGGGCTCACCGAAGCGCATGCGATGATCGCGGCGACGACGGGCACGCCGTGTACCCCGCTGGTGCGGATCGCAGCCAACGAGCCGTGGCTTGCCAAAGCGCCGATGGACATCGGCGCCTTCGGCATCAATTTTCCGATGATCACCAACCGCAGCGAGGCGGAGAAGGCCGTGCGCAGCGTGCGCTATCCGCCGCGCGGCGACCGTCTCTGGGGTCCGTTCCACGCACCGTTCCGCTGGGGCCAGTCGATGCCGGACTACATGGCGTCAGCCGACGACGAGATGATCTGCATGATCACCATCGAACATGTCGATGCCGTCAACCGCATCGACGAGATCATGGCGACGCCGGGCATCGACGTCGCGGTGATCGGTCCGGGCGATCTCGCCACCTCCATCAACAAGCGCGGCCAGATGGACGATCCGGAATTGCGCGCGCTGATCGCGCGCGCCGAAGCCGGCATCCTCAAAAGCGGCGTGCCGATCGGCGGCGTCGCACGCACCGCCGACCAGGCCAACGCCCTGATCGACCGCGGCTACCGCGCGATCGCGCTCGGCTTCGACTGGTCGCTGTTCCAGCGCGGCATCACGGCGGCGTTCGACGGGATCAAGCGCTGAACAGGCCGATCGCCATCTTGCCGGGAACAGCGGCGCTGCTAGGCTCAGCCACGGCAACACCAAGCCGCTGGCCTCGCCGGCACCTTGATAAGGTCGAACCGATTCGCGCCCAATCGGGTTGGTTCGTGCTAGAGCAGGCGGCGAGCGGCCCCTCGCCGTCCTCCATTTTCAGTCCGTGGGAACCGGAGAACGATGCGCGGTCAACCTAAGAACATTTCGCTGCCGCGCCGCCTGATTATCGATCTCATGCGCGCCTCGATGGACGTGCCGTTCGTCTCGCTGTCCCGTTCGCTCGATATCCGCCCCCTGCTGGAGGCCCGCGCGGGCGCAATGGCGCCGGCCGGCTGGGCCGCGATGTTCGTCAAGGCCTTTGCTTCGGTCGCCAGGGAGGAGCCGGTCCTGCGCACCGTCTACGCCAAATGGCCCTGGCCGATGCTTTACGAGCTGCCCAAGAGCGTGGCGTCGGTGGCGATCGCCCGGATCGAGGACGGCGAGGAATGCGTGATGCTGCAGCGAATCGCGGCCCCGGAGGCCATGGCGCTGGTCGCGGTCGATGCCGAAATCCGTCGCGCCAAGACGGCCCCGATCGACGAAATCCCGATGTTCCGCAAGATCATGCGGGCGACCCGCCTGCCTTGGCCGCTGCGGCGCCTGTCCTGGGCGATCGGGCTGAATTTCGGCCGGCAGCGGGGCAATTGGTTCGGCAGCTTCGCGGTGAGCTCGGTGGCCGCCTATGGCGGCGGCGAGCTCCATCCCATCACGCCGGGTCCGTTCATCGTCAGCTATGGGGTGGCCGCACCTGACCAGACCATCCATGTCGTGATCCGCTGGGACCACCGGGTTACCGATGCCGCCCCGATCGCCCGGGTCTTAACTCGGCTGGAACAAGTCCTGAACACTGAAATCGCTGCCGAATTGCGCGCGGCCGGCGCAAAGCCGATCCGGGCCGTCGGGAGCTGATTCCGGAGCCATTTGCATTGACAGAACGACCCAAACTCACCTAAAAGCCGCCTGCTCGCGGGCCGATTTCGGCCCGCGAAGCGTTTCGCGACCCGTGGTCCTCTCCCTTAAGCTTTGGGGATCGGACCTGTCAGTGCCGGGCTAGCCCGTCACACAGGAGGGCGCGTTTCCTCAAACCATGTACCTGAAGAGGACGCGATGACTAAGCGCAGTGAGGCGAAGTACAAGCTCGATCGCCGTATGGGCCAGAACATCTGGGGCCGCCCCAAGAGCCCCGTCAACCGCCGCGAATACGGCCCCGGCCAGCACGGCCAGCGCCGCAAGGGCAAGCTCTCCGACTTCGGCGTGCAGCTCCGCGCCAAGCAGAAGCTGAAGGGCTATTACGCCAACATCAGCGAGCGCCAGTTCCACGGCATCTATGTCGAGGCCAGCCGCCTCAAGGGTGACACCGGCGAGAACCTGATCGGCCTGCTCGAGCGTCGTCTCGACGCGGTGGTGTACCGCGCCAAGTTCGTCTCGACGATCTTCGCCGCGCGCCAGTTCATCAATCACGGCCACATCAAGGTGAACGGCCGCAAGGTCAACATCTCCAGTTACCAGATCAAGATCGGCGACGTGATCGAGGTCAAGGAAACCTCCAAGCAGCTCGCCCACGTTCTCGAAGCGAGCCAGCTCCCCGAGCGCGACACGCCCGACTATCTCGAAGTCGACCACGGCAAGATGACCGCCAAATACGTGCGCATCCCCGGCCTCTCCGACGTGCCGTTTCCGGTGCAGATGGAGCCCCATCTGGTCGTCGAATTCTATTCGCGCTGATAGTTCGGCAGATCAACATTCAAAGGCCCCGGTTTCCGGGGCCTTTTTGTTTAGGGTTGCCACTCCCATGTCTCGGCCCAACCGTGCTATCATTGTGCGTAGCGGAGTTGACCATGACACGTCTTCTGGAAGAGGCCTTCAGCAAGGTTTCCGGCCTGCCCGAATTAGAGCAGGACGAACTGGCCCGAGCTCTGCTTGCACTCGCCGGGGTCGACCAGCCTCCGATTCAGCTAACGGCGGCAGAAGAGACAGATCTCGCCGAGGCCGAAGCTGAAATCGCTCGCGGTGAGCTGGCTAGCGTCGACGAAGTCCGCGCCATGTGGGCCAAGCACGGGCTGTGAAGGTCCGTTATACGAAGCGGGCGCTCGCCCAAGTCGACGAAGTTCTGACCTACATCGACGAGCGCTCGCCCCAAGGAGCCGAGCACGTCCGCGACCGCATTGTCGCGCTAATCGCGCTGCTCCAAGATCACCCTTATGCAGGGCGGCAGACCACTCGTGCACACGTCCGTCGCTTGCCGGTCAACCCTCATCCCTATCTGATCGATTATCGTGTTACCACGACAGAAATCGTTATTATGCGGTTTCGTCACGCCGCGCGGCGTCCACCCAGAACTCGTTAACCGCGAGTGAAGCCATTCCCTTAGGGAGCAAGTTGATGCTCTACACCCCTGCCCCGATCGATCCCAAGGCACCGCCGGTGCGCATCAATCTGCTCTCGGACACGCAGACAAAGCCGACGGCTGCGATGCGCGAGGCGATGGCGCGCGCCGAGGTCGGCGACGAGCAGGTCGGCGACGATCCGACCGTGAATGCGCTGTGCGCGCGCGTGGCCGATCTGATGGGAAAGGAGGCGGCGGTCTACATGCCCTCCGGCACGATGTGCAACGTCACTGCGACGCTGGTGCATTGCCGTCCCGGCGACGAGATCCTGGCCCATGAAAGCGCACACATCATCGCTCGCGAAGGCGGCGCGCATGCTGCGATCGGCGGCTTCCAGGTCACGCAGCTGAAGGGCGCCGACGGCCAGTTCACGCCGGAGACGTTTCGCAAGGCGCTGCATCCGCGCACGCGCTACCAGCCGACACAGACTGTCGTCAGCGTCGAGCAGACCGCCAATATCGGCGGCGGCACGATCTGGAAGAAGACGGCGCTCGACGAGATCGTCGCGATCGCCAGGCAACACGGCCTCGCCACCCACATGGATGGCGCACGTCTGCTCAACGCCACCGTGGCGAGCGGCATCTCCCCGCGCGACATGACCGCAGGCTGGGATTCGGCCTGGATCGACTTCTCCAAGGGCCTGGGCGCGCCGATCGGCGGCGTGCTCGCAGGCACGCGCGCCTTCATCGACGCAGTCTGGCAGTGGAAGCAGCGCCTCGGCGGCTCGATGCGGCAGGCGGGCATCTGCGCGGCCGCCTGCATCTACGCGCTCGACCATCACGTCGATCGCCTTGCCGACGACCACGCCAATGCGCGGGCGCTGGCGCGCGGGCTGTCGCAGATCTCAGGCGTCGAGGTGCAGGAGCCCGAGACCAATCTCGTGTTCTTCAAGCCAGACGGCGCCGGCGTGCCCGGCGACAAGATGGTCGCAGCGCTGCGCCAGCGCGGCGTGACGCTTGCGATGATGGACGGCCGCATCCGCGCCTGCACCCATCTCGACGTCGATGCGAGCCAGATCGAAGAGACGATCGGCCATGTTCGCGAGATCGTGCGCGGGGCGTAGTCGTCAGTCCCGTAGCCCGGATGGAGCGCAGCGAAATCCGGGACAGTCTTTCGTTGGCATCAATCCCGGATTGCGCTTCGCTCCATCCGGGCTACGACAGCAGGCGAGACGACCGATCACCGCCCCATCGCCTGATAGATCAGCGTCTTCAGTGCCAGTTGGACCCGGCCGCGCTGCGATGGGGTCTGCACCATGAAAATCCCGAACAGATCGTCCTCGGGATCGATGAAGAAGAAGGTGCCGCCGACGCCGTCCCAGCGATACTCGCCGAGCGGCCAGGAGGTCCCCGGTGGCACGGAGGTGCGCACGGCGAAGCCGATGCCGTAGCCGGAGCTCTCGCCCGGGTAATAGTTCTTGTCGCGCTCAATGTGAGTTTCGGGACCAACGTGATCCGACGCCATCAAGGCGAGGGTTTCCGGCTTGAGGTAGCGTCGACCGTCGAGAGTGCCGCCGTTGAGCAGCATCTGTGAGAAGCGTGCATAGTCGCCGACAGTGCCGACCAGCCCGCCGCCGCCCGACTCCCATTTCAGTGGTTTCCGGGGATCACGGACCTGCGTGACCGGGCTGATCGCGCGATCCTCCGGCATCGGTTCGGCGATGCGCGGCCACTTGGCGGGATCGGCGACATAGAACGCGGTGTCTTTCATCCCGAGTGGATCAAGCAGCCGCTCCTTCTCGAACTGGAACAGCGATTTGCCCGATATCACCTCGATGATGCGGCCGAGCACGTCGGTGGAGTGGCCGTAATCCCAGATCGTCCCGGGCTGTTCAGCCAGCGGCAGCGCGGTGATCTTCGCGACGAGATCGGCATTGGTCGAATTCCTGTTGTCGAAGAGACCGGCGTCGGCATAGAGCTTGTTCACCAAGCCGCCGCCATAATAGCCGTAGGGCAGCCCGGCGGTGTGGCGCATCAAATCCTCGATCGTCACCGGACAGTTGAGCGGCTCCAGCTCCAATGAGACCTTGCCGTCCTCGGCCTTCTTCTCGACGCCGACCTTCATGGCGGCAAAGGCCGGAACGTATTTCGAGACGGGATCGCTAAGCGCGAGCTTGCCCTCCTCGACCAGCATCATCGCCATGACTGACGTGATCGGCTTCGACATCGAATAGAGCCGGAAGATCGTGTCCGCGCTCATCGACATCTCGGTCGCAACGTCGCGGACGCCGAAATTCTCGTAATAGACCGGCCTGCCGTGCTGCTGGAGCAGCAGGATCGCGCCCGGAAACTTGCCGGTCACGATCTCGTTCCTGATGTAGTCGGAAACCTTCGCCAGGCCCTCGGGCGTAAAGTTATGGGCGCGGCCCGCGGAGACCGCTTGCGCACCGACGACGCCAAACAGAAGAATGAGCGCCGCGATCAGACCGCGGCGCCCGCACATGTCAATTCTCCATGGCTTCATAAACCAACTGCTTCAATGTCCGCTGCACGCGCTGGCGCTCGGTCGGCGTCTGCTCCAGCAACACAAAAAACATGTCCTGCTTGGGGTCGATCACGAAATAGCAGCCGGAGGCGCCGTCCCACTTCAATTCGCCGAGATCGCCGGGCGGCGGCGGCTTGGCGTTGCCGGGGTCGGTGCGGACAGCAAGCCCGAGGCCGAAGCCGAAACCGTCGCCGGGGAAATAGAAATAATCGCGATCGACGCCCGAATTCGGGCCGATCTGGTCGGTCACCATCAGCTTGAAGGTCTCGGGCTTGAGGATGGTCTTGCCGTCGAGAGAACCGCCGTTGAGCAGCATCTGCGCGAAGCGCTCATAGTCCGCCATGGTCGAAACCATGCCGCCGCTGGCCGACTGCCATTTCTTCACGACAGTCGGATCGTTGATCCGACCGACCCGGAAATCGCTGTCGTTCGGCACCGGCTGCGCCAGCAGCTTCTGCTTCTTGGGGTCCGTGACGAGGAAGCCGGTGTCGACCATGCCGAGCGGACCGAGCAGCACCTCCCGCTCGATATCGAGCAGCGGCTTGCCGGCCGCGATCTCCATCACGCGTGCCAGGACGTCGGTGGAATGGCCGTACTGCCAGAGCGCGCCCGGCTGATTGTGCAGCGGCAGCTTTGCGATGCGCTCGGCGAACTCGGCGAGATCGAAATCGCCGTCGTAGATCTTGGCGTCGCGATAGGCTTTGCGGACCAGGCTGTCGCCATAGAAGCCGTAGGTAATGCCCGACGTGTGCGTCATCAAATCGTGCACCGTCATCGGCCGATTCGGCGGGACCAGCTCGAGCGATTTGGTGCCGTCTTCGGCCTTCTTCTCGACGCCGACCTTCACATTGGCGAAGGACGGGATGTATTTGGAGACGGGATCGTCGAGCTTGATCTTGCCGTCCTCGACCAATTTCATCGCGGCCACCGAGGTGATCGCCTTGGTCATCGAGAACAGGCGGAAGATCGTCTTGTCGGTGATCGGCGCCTTGCTGACCACGTCCTGCACGCCGAAGGCTTGGTGGAAGACCGGCTTGCCGTGCTGCTTGATCAGCACGGTTGCGCCGGCGATCTTGCCGGTCGCAACCTCGTTCTTGAAAAACTCGCTGATCCTCGCGAGCTTGTCCTGATTGAAATGCGCGCCAGCCGGAATCTCGTAAGTGCCCTCGGCCTGCGCCAACGATATCGCACCGAGCGATACCAGTACGCCGCAGACCAACGCAAATCGTCCAAAACGTAAAATCATATCCCCTCCCCGGAACATGGCCGGGTGGAGTGTACTAACCGTGTCATCAGGCACAAGGGCTGCTGTGCCGCGAGAGCGCCTCGGCATGGAATTTGGCACTCGGCTCGGAGAAGCAGCAGAAAACCACGCGAGCAACAAACGGCGCGGCAGGAAGCCCTTCGATTGTCGTCCGCACGGCGATATCGGCCGCCCGGTCGGCGGGAAAGCGGAAAATGCCGGTCGAAATCGCGGGGAATGCCACCGAGGTCAGCTTGTGCTCGCCGCACAGCTCCATCGAACGGCGATAGCAGGAGGCGAGCAGCTCGTCCTCGCCGATGGTGCCGCCGTTCCAGACCGGTCCGACGGTGTGGATCACATGGGCGGCCTTGAGCCGATATCCCTTGGTGATCTTCGCATCGCCGGTCTTGCACCCGTGCAGCATGCGACACTCGGCGACCAGCTCGGGCCCGGCGGCCCGATGGATCGCACCGTCCACGCCGCCGCCGCCAAGGAGCGACGTGTTGGCGGCGTTGACGATAGCGTCAACGCCGAGGGTGGTGATGTCAGCAACGATGATTTCGAGCTGAACGCCGCCGATCCGGCGCGTCAGCGAGGTCACGAATCAGGCCGCGACCGCGACGCCCTTCTCGGAGAAGAGCTGCTGCAATTCGCCGGCCTGGAACATCTCGCGGATGATGTCGCAGCCGCCGATGAACTCGCCCTTTACGTAGAGCTGCGGGATGGTCGGCCAGTTCGAGTAGTCCTTGATGCCGTTGCGCAGCTCGGCGGATTCGAGCACGTTGAGGCCCTTATAACCGACGCCGATGTGGTCGAGGATCTGGACGACCTGGCCGGAGAAACCGCACTGCGGAAATTGCGGCGTTCCCTTCATGAACAGAACCACGTCGTTCGACTTCACTTCGTTGTCGATGAATTCCGCGATGCTCATATCCGTGTCCTTCTGGGGCAGAGCCCTCAACAATATCTTCGGGCCGGCTCAGCCGATCTAACCCGATACCTGCCTATATATGTAGCCCAAACCGTTGTGCATCCAAAGTAAAATGGCGGCGACCAGCCGCTGGGCGGCCGGGCCGGACGGGCCCGGGGCCATTGCATGATGGCACGAATATCATCACCGGGGAGGACTTTCATACCGTAACGGAACCCCTATCTAGGACGAACCTTGGTTTTGGAACCGGGTACCGCCAACAACGTTCTCTTGTCCTGTCTGGAGAAAAACGTGACGAAACAAGCCTCCGCTACGGCCGCCTCGCCGCTTTCGTCACCGTTGGACGCCCCCGGCGACCTCGCCCAAGGATTGGAGCAGGGGTTGGAGACCGCCTTTCTCGCCGTCCGCAAAGAGACCGAGCGCCGGGCCGCGCCGCTTTCGCCCGAGGACCAGCAAATCCAATCCATGCCGGACGCAAGCCCGGCGAAATGGCACCGAGCCCACACCACCTGGTTCTGGGAGCAATTTTTGCTCGGCGAACACGTGTCCGGCTACCGGCCCTTCCATCCCGACTTCGCTTTCCTGTTCAATTCCTACTATGTCAGCGCCGGCCCGCGTCATGCGCGCAATCACCGCGGCGACATCACCCGCCCCAGTGCCAACGAGGTCAGTGCCTATCGCAGCTATGTCGATGCGGCAGTCGTGAAATTCTTCCGCGAGGCCGGCGAAGACAAGCTTCGGGCCATCGCACCGCTGGTCGAGGTCGGGCTCAACCACGAGCAGCAGCATCAGGAATTGATGTTCACCGACATCCTGCACGCCTTTGCGCAGAACCCGGTCTATCCGGCCTACGATCCGGACTGGCGCTTCCCGGCTTCGACGCGCACGGCTGAGGATTGGCTGACACTGAACGAGGGCATTCACACCGTCGGCCACACCGAAGACAGCTTCCATTTCGACAATGAGAAGCCCGCGCATCGCGCTCTCGTCGGCCCGGTCAAGGTCGCGCGCAATCTCGTCACCAATCGCGAATGGCTTGCCTTCATGCGCGACGGCGGTTACGCGAGCGCAACGCTCTGGTTGATGGACGGCTTCGCCGCCGCCCGCAAGGAAGACTGGCAGGCTCCGGGTCATTGGCGCGAGATCGACGGCCAGTGGAACGTGATGACGCTCGCCGGCGTCAAGCCGGTCGATCCTGACGCACCGGTCTGCCACATCAGCTATTACGAGGCCGACGCGTTCGCGCGCTGGGCGGGAAAGCATCTGCCGACCGAGATGGAATGGGAGGTCGCCGCGCGCGCCGGCCAGCTCAACGATGCCTTCGGCATCGTCTGGCAATGGACCCGCAGCTCATACTCCCCCTACCCCGGCTACCGCGCCATCGAAGGCGCGCTCGGCGAGTACAACGGCAAGTTCATGGTGAACCAGCTGGTGCTGCGCGGCTCCTCGCTGGCGACGCCGGACGGTCACAGCCGTGTCACATATCGCAACTTCTTCTATCCGCACCATCGGTGGCAGTTCACGGGTCTGCGGCTCGCCGACTACGAGTAAAAATTATCCGACGACCAATGCGCGCCGGACAGCGCGTTCAGGAGAGTATCATGAATGTGCACGCCAGCGCTTTGGCTGAAGCCCATCTTCCCGACGAGCAGACCACGGCCTTCGCCCGCGAGGCCATCGACGACCTGTCGCAGCAGCCCAAAAAACTGTCGCCGAAATATTTCTACGACGCGACCGGATCGGAATTGTTCGAGGCGATCACGCGCCTGCCGGAATATTATCCGACGCGCACCGAGCTTGCGATCCTGAAGGAGCGCGGCAGCGAGATCGCGAAAATCATTCCGGAGCATGCGGCGTTGGTCGAATTCGGCGCAGGCGCGACCACGAAGGTCCGGCTGCTGCTGAATCACTGCAAATTCGCAGCCTATGTCCCCGTCGATATCTCCGGGGATTTCCTGCAGGCCCAGGCCAACGGGCTGAAGCGGGACTTTCCCTCGCTGGGCATCTATCCAGTGGCAGCCGACTTCACGACGCCGTTCGAGTTGCCCAAGGCGGTCGCCACGATGCCCAAGGTCGGCTTCTTCCCCGGCTCGACCATCGGCAATTTCGAGCCGCATGAAGCGCAGGCTTTTCTGAAGAGCGCTCGCAAGATCCTCGGCCAAGGCGCGCAGATGATCATCGGCGCCGACCTCGAGAAAGAGGAGCGTCTGCTCCACGCCGCCTACAATGATGCGGCAGGCGTCACCGCGCGGTTCAACCTCAATGTGCTGGTGCGGATCAACCGCGAGCTCGGCGGAAATTTCGACCTCTCCGCCTTCACCCATGGTGCGATCTACAATCACGACCGGCACCGGATCGAGATGCACCTGATCAGCAAGAAGAGCCAGATCGTGCGTCTGCTCGGCACCAGCTTCTCGTTCCGGCCCGGCGAGAGCATCCACACCGAGAACAGCTACAAATACAGCATCGAGCGTTTTGCAGCGCTGGCGCAAGGCGCCGGCTGGAAGGTGCGCGAGAGCTGGACGGACACAGCGAAGATGTTCTCGGTGCACGCGCTGGAGGCGGCGAAGTAACAGCTCCGGCGTCACCGGCAGCCCGGCGGCTCAACGCTCCCCGAGCTCTCCCGACTTCGATCGCAGCGATACCGTTTCCCACACCGCAACGACGATCATGATCACGCTCGTTGCGACCGACAGCCATAAGGGCGAGAGATCGGCGGCAAACCACCACAGCGCCGCGAGCAGAATGATGCCGATGCCGTGGGAGAGCTGGAGGAAGCCGCGGATAGAATGCTTGAACAGGATGGTGCCGACCAAAAACACCAGCGGCCCGCCGATCGTGCTCACGATGGTTCTGACATCGGGATGCCCGGTCGGATGCTTCAGCACCAGTTCGTCCGAGACCGCGCTCAGGATGATGCCGGCGACGATCGGCATGTGCAGATAGGTATAGGCGAGCCGCGCCAGCCGGCCGGATTCGGCAGACTTCGAGATCCACTCGGAGCCGGCCTCCGCGCCTTTGTGGAAATAGATCCACCACATCGCGATGCTGCCGACCAGCGCAGAGACGAAAGCGAGAATATTGTCCGCGGTCCAGTCCAGCTCGGCAAAGGTTGCGCCATTGACGATGACGGCCTCACCAAGCGCGATGATGATGAAGCCGGCGCAGCGCTCGGCCATGTGGCCGCCCTCGACCGCCCAGGCCTCGACCGACGAGAATCCCAGCTTCGGCACCCAGAAGCGAACCGCGGGCGAGACGTATTCGATCGTCAGCGCCACGATCCAGAACCACAGCCTCTCCTCGCCATGGGCGAGGCCGCCGAGGATCCAGAACACTGCGGAGCCGCAGAGCCACACCAGAATGCGGATTGCGTTGTGCCGCACCGGAGTCCGGTGACGTGGGGTTGCGAACAGCCAGAACGCGGTGCGCCCGACCTGCATCGTCGCATAGGCGGTCGCAAACCACAGGCCCCTCCCCTCGAACGCCGTCGGGATCGTCGTCGACAGCACGAGGCCGCCGAGCATCATCAGGAAGATCAGGATGCGGACCGGCGTCAGCTCCGGATTGAGCCAGTTGGTGACCCAGGCGGTGTAGACCCACACCCACCACACCGCCAGGAACAGCAGCGTGACCTCGACCGCACCGAGCGAGGTGAAATGGTGCAGCAGCGTGTGCGACACCTGCGTGACCGCGAAGACGAACACGAGGTCGAAGAACATCTCGGCATTGGTGACGCGGCTGGTCTGGTTCGGCAGGATGACGCGAAACAGCGCGCCGCGCGGATTATCCGCAGCCATCATCATCCCCGTCGCGCACTCAGGTCAGGTGCCCTCAAATCAAGCGCCTGGCACCCCGGTTTGCAGCGCCAGCGCATGCAGCACGCCGCCCATCTGGCCCTGCAGCGACTGATAGACGATCTGATGCTGCTGGACGCGGGATTTGCCGCGGAAGGATTCCGAGATCACGGTCGCTGCATAGTGGTCGCCATCGCCGGCGAGGTCACGGATGGTCACCTCGGCATCGGGGATCGCTGCCTTGATCATCGCCTCGATATCGTGGGCGTCCATGGGCATTCGGGTCTTGCTCCTCAGTGTCGGCTTTACAGCCTCGGCGTCGAATCGCTTGCCGGGGTCCGGATCTGCAAAGCCAAACTTGCCGGCAGGGCGAAACTTAGCGTGATCGGCCTTCTACGTCACGCCTTCAGGCACTATATCCCTGATCCCATCAGGATAAAGGCACGACAAAGTGCCGCGCGCGACGGATTGATCGAAAAGGCGTGAAATCATGAAGCTTCCAGGCCCCGACCACCCCATCACCATCACCCAAAACCCCCGGCGCGTCCGCGTGACGGCGGGCGATATCGTGATCGCCGAGAGCGCCAAGGCGCTGACGCTGAAAGAGGCCAAATATCCGGCGGTGCAATATCTGCCGCGGGAGGACGCCAACATGGCGCTGCTGGAGCGCACCGACCGCACCACGCACTGCCCCTATAAGGGGGACGCCAGCTATTACAGCATCAAGGCCGACGGCAAGACGCTCGACAATGCCATCTGGACCTACGAGACGCCGTTCCCCGCGATGACCGAGATCACGGGTCATCTTGCCTTCTATCCGGACAAGGTGAAGATCGAGGAAGTGGGGTAGGCTCACGGGGCCGGGGCACCGGGGCGCTCACGGATCGCCTCCTCTCAGTCGACACAAGGCACGAGATGCCGCGCAAGGCCGCAAGACTGATTGGGGTCTCGTTGCTGGGATTGGCCGGTGTCCTCATTGTAGTGGCCGCTGCCGGAGTGGGATTTCGTGCCTACCGCCAATATCTTGCCGCCGAAACTCTCGCGATACGCTCCCCTGAGGGGGTGCAGGAGGGAGCGTTCGTCGACATCGGCGGCATCAAGCAATGGATTCAAATCCGCGGCGAGGATCGGGATAACCCTGTTCTCCTGTTCGTCCATGGCGGACCCGGCGGCTCCACCTTGCCGATCTCGTCGGGTTGGCGTCCCTGGGAAAAGCATTTCACTGTCGTGCAGTGGGACCAGCGCGGCGCTGGCCGCACCTATGGCGCGGCTGGAGAGACACTCGCTCCAACCATGACGCTGGAGCGAATGGTGCAGGACGGCATCGAGCTGGCCGAATATCTGCGAATCCATCTGCACAAGGACAAAATTATCCTGGTCGGGCATTCCTGGGGTTCGTTCCTAGGCATTCACATCGTCAAGCAGCGCCCTGATCTGTTCTCTGCCTATGTCGGCACGGGACAAGTGGTCGGCAGGGTGACGTTCGAGACGCAATTCGAGATCACAATCGCACATCTGCAAGCATTGGCGCAGTCCGCTGGCAACAACGAGGCCCTGGCGGAATTGGCGCCAATCGTCGCGCGACCTGTGATGAGCCCGCAAAATCGCCTGCTCGCGGACAAGTGGAGCAAGGCGCTGGGGCTACCCTCCATCGAGAGCTTCCGGTTGGCGGGTCCCGTTCCACCCCCATTCATGCCGGATTTCTCGCTGCTGGACTGGTACAACTGGCGTAAGGGCATGGCCTTCTCCGCAAAATATCTGCGCGGACGAGAGGGCCCCATGTTCAAGCGTGACGTCGCCTCGCTGGGACTCGCGTTTCAGGTCCCGGTGATATTCATCGAGGGCGATGCGGACTACAACACACCGGGTGGGCCGGCCGAACAGCTCTTCAATCAGATCACGGCCCCGCATAAGCAATTTGTCTGGGTGCGCGGCGGCGATCATTTCATTCCGTTCGATCGTCCCGACGAGTTCTTGGCCGATCTGGTGACCCACGTCATGCCGTTCGCACGCGATTGAGGGCCCGGCGCGGCGGCCCGCTACGCCCTGAACACAGTGAGCCCGAGGATCAGCAGCACCAGGAAGATCACGACGAAGATGTAGAACAGGAAGCGGGCGATGTCGGCGGAGGCGGCCGAAATGCCGGTGAAGCCGAGCACGCCGGCCACGATCGAGATCAGCAGGAAAATCAGCGCCCATTTCAAGATCGTCATCGTCAGCTCCGCGAAACCAGCCACCATGATCGGCGGCCCCTCACCCGTTTCGGGAACGCTAACTGCGCTATGCGGAGGTGGTTCCTAAACGCACGACGGAAGGGTTTTCGCGGCACAAACTGCCCTTGCTGAATCGGGTTCCCGGCGGCACAGTCCGGCCGGGACAGGAACGCGACCGGGGCGGCCATGATCACGATGTCACATTCTGCAACGGTGGGTGCAGAGGCGCACGCCGCGCCGAAAGCCAAGGCGCGCAATTTGTCGCTCGACCGCACCCGCACCTTCCTCACGCTGGTGGTGCTGCTGCATCACGCCGTCATTCCCTACACCTATTTCGGTCACACCGATCCGGCCTCCTGGATCGGCTTCGACATCGTCGTGCTCGCCACCGACAGCTTCTTCATGGCGATGTTCTTCTTTCTGTCGGGCCTGTTCACCTGGCCCGGCATCGCGCGCAAGGCGCCGTCAGTCTTCGTGCGCGACCGCCTGCTGCGGCTCGGGCTGCCGTTCGTGATTGCAGCCTTCACCGTCATTCCGCTCGCCTATTACGCGATCGCGCTGCGCGAAAATCCCGAGCTGACCTTCGCGGCGTTCTGGTGGAAGACGATCACCGTCGGCCCTTGGCCGAGCGGTCCGATCTGGTTCGTGTGGGTGCTGCTGGCGTTCGACCTGACCGCGAGCCTGCTCTACCGGGTCTCGGCGCATCTGGTCGATCCCGTGAACCGCATTTCGGTTCGGGGCTTTGAACAGCCGGCCGTGTTCTGGCTGCTGCTCGCCGTCGTCACGGCCATCGTCTACGTGCCGGCACTGCTCTATTTCGGCGCCAACAAATGGTTTGAGTTCGGACCGTTCTCGGTGCAGGCAAGCCGCATCCTGCTCTACTTCGCCTATTTCTTCATGGGTGTGAGCGTCGGTGCGGCGAACTTCGATCGCGGTATCCTCGGCGCCGACGGCCAATTGCCCGGGAGCCGCTGGCTGTGGGTGATCGCGACGCTGATTCCCTATTGCCTGATGTGGGGCATGATCTACATCAAGCGCGAAATCCTCGGTAATCCCGGCGTGCAGCCGCACTGGTACCAAGCCATCTACGGCACGTTCTTCGTGATGTTCTCGGCCGCGATCCTGCTCGCGATCCTCGCCTTCTTCCTGCATTCGAAGACGCCGGGACCGACCCTGCTCGACCGTATGCAAGCCGATGCCTATGGCATGTTCCTGGTCCACTACCCGATCGCGCTGTGGATCCAGTATGCGCTGTTCGACTACCAGCTGCCGGCCATCGTGAAGGCCGCGATCGGATTCGTGCTCACGGTGATGCTGAGCTGGGGCCTGACAGCGGCGTTGCGGAAAATACCGGGCGCCACGCACGTGTTGTGAGGCGTGATCGGTAGCCCGGATGGAGCGAAGCGAAATCCGGGATCTCTCACCGTCGGGCGGAATCCCGGATTACGCTGCGCTCCATCCGGGCTACGGGACCGGGGTTGTGGTGGCGGCCTACGCCGCCTTCCCGCCCATATAATCCGGCAGCCAGCGCTCGTGCGAGGTCCGCAAGCTCTCGATCGTAACAGGCGCTTCACCGGCAATCGCGATCGCATCGCCACCGGTGGTGCCGATCCGCACGCACGGCACTTCGCAGCCGCGCATCTTGGCAAGCACGCGGCCGGCTTCCGTTTCCGGCACGGTGACGAGATAGCGCGCCTGATCCTCGCCGAACCAATAGGCCTGCGAGACAAGCGCGGTCGGCGCCGCCAGCAGCTTCGCGCCGATGCCGCTCGCCATCGCCATTTCGGCAAGCGCGATCAGGAGACCGCCATCCGAGAGGTCGTGCACGGCGGTCGCGGTGCCCGCATGGATCATGCCGCGCACGCAATCCCCGTTGCGCTTCTCGGCGGCGAGATCGACTGGCGGCGGCGCACCCTCCTCGCGACCGCAGATGTCGCGCAGGTAAACGGACTGGCCGAGCCAGCCATGGGTGTCGCCGATCAGCAGGATCGCCTCGCCCTCGGCCTTGAAGGCCAGCGAAGCGGATTTGGTGAAGTCGTCGAGCAGGCCGACGCCGCCGATCGAAGGTGTGGGGAGGATCGCGCGGCCATTGGTCTCGTTGTAGAGCGAGACGTTGCCGGACACGACCGGGAAGTCCAGCGTGCGGCAGGCGTCCGAGATGCCCTTCAGGCAGCCGACGAACTGGCCCATGATCTCAGGCCGCTCCGGATTGCCGAAATTGAGATTGTCGGTGATCGCGAGCGGCTTGCCGCCGACTGCGGTGATGTTGCGCCAGGCTTCCGCTACCGCCTGCATGCCACCCTGATAGGGATCGGCCTCGCAATAACGCGGCGTGACGTCGACGGTGAGCGCCAGCCCCTTCGGTCCGTCCTGCACGCGCACGACGGCGGCATCGCCGCCGGGGCGCTGCATGGTGTTGCCGAGGATGACGTGGTCGTACTGCTCCCAGACCCAGCGCTTGCTGCACATGTCTGGTGTGCCGATCAGCTTCTCCAGCGCGGCCCCGACGCCCATCGGCGCCGGCACCTCACGGGCATGCACCACCGGCAGCGCGGCGGAGGGGACATGTGGCCGGTCGTAGAGCGGCGCCTCGTCGCCGAGCTCCTTGATCGGCAGATCGGCCATGACGTCGCCGCCATGCTTGACCACGAAGCGCTTGCTCGGCGTGGTGTAGCCGACCACGGCGAAATCGAGCCCCCACTTCTTGAAGATCGCCTCGGCTTCCTTTTCCTTCTCGGGCTTGAGTACCATGAGCATGCGCTCCTGGCTCTCTGAAAGCATCATCTCATAGGCGCTCATGCCGGCCTCGCGGGTCGGCACCGCATCGAGATCGAGATCGACGCCGAGATCCCCCTTGGCACCCATCTCGACTGCCGAGCAGGTCAGCCCCGCCGCGCCCATGTCCTGGATCGCGATGACGCAGCCCTGCTCCATGATCTCGAGGCAGGCTTCGAGCAGCAACTTCTCGGCGAAGGGATCGCCGACCTGCACGGTCGGGCGTTTCTCCTCGGACTTGTCGTCGAACTCGGCCGACGCCATCGAGGCGCCGTGGATGCCGTCGCGGCCGGTCTTGGAGCCGAGATAGACGATCGGCATGTTCACGCCGGAGGCGGCCGCATAGAAAATCTTGTCGGCATCGGCGAGGCCGATGGCCATCGCGTTGACGAGGATGTTGCCGTCATAGCGGGTGTGGAAACGGACCTGGCCCCCGACGGTCGGCACGCCGAAGGAATTGCCGTAGCCGCCGACGCCGGCGACGACGCCGGAAACGAGATGCCGGGTCCTGGCGTGCTCGGGCGCACCGAAGCTCAGGGCATTGAGGCAGGCGATCGGACGCGCGCCCATGGTGAAGACGTCGCGCAAGATGCCGCCAACGCCCGTGGTCGCACCTTGGTAGGGCTCGATATAGCTCGGATGGTTGTGGCTCTCCATCTTGAAGACCACGGCCTGGCCGTCGCCGATATCGATCACGCCGGCGTTCTCGCCCGGGCCCTGGATCACCCAGGGCGCCTTGGTCGGCAGGCCCTTCAGATGGAGGCGCGAGGATTTGTACGAGCAGTGCTCGTTCCACATCGCCGAGAAGATGCCGAGCTCGGTGAAGGTCGGCTCCCGGCCGATCAGCTTCAGGATGCGCTCGTACTCGTCGGGTTTGAGCCCGTGGGCGGCGATCAGCTCGGGGGTGATCTTGGGTTCGTTCTTCATGGATTCGGGGCTTTCGGCGGCGTTTTGCCGTTCTTAGGAACATCGGACGGCTCTTAAAAGCCCTTTATGGCGCATTTTCCCGCTGTCCCACGTTTTGCGGTCAGGGGGCGCGGGAACAGGAATTGCACAGCGCGCACGGATCGGATTTAAGGTCAAAACACCCGCAATTGAAGGCCCATTTCCTTGCATGAATTGACCAAAACGCCCCCTCCCCAACGTCCCGACCTCCATATCGCGACCCAGGGAGAATTCGAGGGCTGGCAGACCTGGATCCGCGACAGCTTTGAGAACCATATCGGCCCCTTCTGGCACCGTTTCGAGGCGGACGGCCGGGTCCGCTGCGCCTTCCGGGTCGAGAAAAAGCACCTCAACGGCTCCCAGAACGTCCATGGCGGCTGCTTCATGGCGTTCGCCGACTATTGCCTGTTCGCGATCGGCCGCCATGCGCTGAACAGCAAAGGCGTGACCGTCAATTTCGCCTGCGAATTCCTCGATGCCGGCCATGAGGGCGAGTTGATCGAGTGCACCGGCGAGGTCACTCGCGCCGGCGGCTCGCTGATCTTCCTGCGCGGGGAGATGATGGCCGGCGAACGCCGACTGTTCACCTTCTCCGGCACGATCAAGCGGGTGAAGCGGAGGCCACTCCCTCAGCCAAACGCATAGCTTCCCTTTTGATGCACGACCGCCGCTGGAGAGGTGCGCTCCCTCTCCCGCTTGCAAGCGGGAGAGGTTAAGCGAGCCCGCGGGTGCTCAAGGGATCAAGCTTGGTCCCTTCCGCTCACGCCGAAATCTGCTTCTCGGCGATCGACAGCCACTCGGCCTGCGCATCGCGCAGATATTTTGGTGTGCGCCATCTGGATCAGCAGCCCCTGAACAATCCGCGGTTCTCGCGACACTTGCCCCGGTTGGTCGCGTCCGGCACGATCTCGGTTCGCATCACTTCACGGTAACCGACATCTTCACGGATGGATGGATGTTGCACCGGACCCTGTACGAGCCCGACTTGTCGAACTTGTAACTCAGCAGCTTGCCCGGCTTCTGAAGACCGAGGTCCGTGCTTTCCTCGTCAGGGCCGAAGATGTGAATGTTATGGATCACGTCGTCGTCGTTGGTGAAGCTCAGACGATCCCCCCTCGCTAGCGCCACCGACGCCATATTCAAGGCCAGTCCGCGCTGGATCACCGTGATCGTCGATGCAGCCGGCACTGCGACCACCAGCCCCATCAGGATGGCGAAGGCAATTGAAAGGCGAAACGACATGATCTGTTTCCTTCGATGACCGGTCCGGCTAGAATTTTACCGCGGTCCAGAGGCTGAAGTAAAAATGGTTGTTTCTGCTGGCGTCGGCGCGGCTGCCGTCAAAGCTGAAATAGTTGACGTACTGTACGGCGAGCCGGACGTTCATGTTCTGGAACGACGAGTCCGGCTTGCCCCAAGGCACATAGGCAACTTCGAGAATCATCCCGTCGGAGTTGGGACTGCCGTTCGGCGTCGTCCAGTAATTCACATCGCCCGTGCCGACGGTGCGAAAATACTGGATCGACGGCGTCACGGTCGCGGCGAAACTGTACGACAGATCCGCACGCATCGTGTCCAGCCAATGGCGAGGCAGCGCGCCTGTCGCGTCCAGCGCATCGCTCGACAGCCTGCTGGTCTCGTGGACGAAAGTCGCGTGCGCCGACAATCTGTCGCTGGTCACCTTGGCAGGATCGGTAATGTACTGATACGTCGCATCGACCGCCCAATCACTCTTGCGCACGCCGAAGCCGAGCGTTTGGTCGCCGCCGGGAATGACGCTGCCGGACAGTGCATAAGCCCCGACCTCCGCGTGATGGCGTTTGTCGCCCCAGTCCTTCAGAAGCGCGATGCGGGCATACGGAATGAAGGCCGTGGTGCGATCGCTGTCGTCAGGCGTTTGGCCCAGCGCTCGCAACGCGGGAGGAGCGAGGCCCTTGTAGACGTCGCTCTCCAGGTAAACGAAGTCATTCCACAGCGAGTACACACCGACGCCGGCGACGCGCTGTCCGAGGCCTCCGTCGACCAGCGTTGAAGCGGTCGGCGTCGGCGCCAGCGCGGATCGGTTGTAGGGAAATCCCCAGGCCGGCGTCGAGTTCCAGGGATCCTGGACGGTGGGATTGTTGTTGACGGTCACGCCCCAGAGCACATCCTGTCCGAACACCTGGCCTTCGCTGACATAGCGGATGTCGACATTGTTCAGAGCGGCCTGCTGCGCGACGCCATCGTAGTTGAGCTCGATGAAGCCGCCGAGCTTGGGCGCGATTTGCCCGGCGTAGTAAAGCGACAGCTGATCGATGGCGAAATTGTCGTTCGGCTTGAAGCCGGGCGCGGCACCACCGGGCTGCGGTTGCGAAGTATGGGTAAAGGAGGTCTGTGCGGTGAAAGCAATCGGCAGCCCGTGATTCTGGCCGTCGTTGGCGGTGTAGCCGTGCAGCTTGAAGTCGCGCCCGTAAGGGGTCAGCTGCGGGCCAAACGCCCCGATGTGGCAGGCGGCGCAGGGTTGACCGGTCTGGATCGCGAAAGATGGAACGGCGAGCGCCGGCCCCGTCGCCGCCAGCAGGGTCGCGAGCAACACGGCCGGCACGATAAGGCGAATGCGATCAGAGTCCGCAAACAGCCAGCTCGAGCGGGAGTTTGAGTGCTGCGCCAAAGCCGTGCGCAACAAGTTCAAGAACATGTTCCGCATCTCGCGCCTGAGAGTTAGCCCAGCCCAAGAAATCCGATTATGGTTAATATTCCGTCAAGCTCTGACGGCCGATCGATCCCCCGCGCAGATGCGGTCCCCGACTGCTCCACTGTCGCGGCCGCCAATGATTCGATTTCAGTTAAGAACGGGTGCCTGCCGCACCGAGATCAGGTGCAATCGCGCGATTTGGCGACGGAATCGCGAACATGTCGAAGATCCGATGTCTTCAAACTGCGGGCGGTTGGTCAGCAGCATCCACCTCACTTTAAGATAAGGGGTTTAGCCTGTGCCGGTCGCAAATGACGGGAACTGCGAGGAATTTCTGGGGAGGGCGACGCAGTGTCGTCTATTGGGATCGATACGGAAGCACCAAGCATGCCGGGTCATGCCACCCCCCATTCGGAGGGGGCGGCCAACCGATACGCGATTTCCTTCCGCCGGCAGTTTCTGATCGTCACGATCTGCCTGCTGGCCGCCAATCTCATCATCGGCCTGTTCGCCCGCTACCAGCAACGCGCCATCAGCGACTATGCGGTCAAGATCTACGACACCGCCTTCATTTCCACCAACTATGTCAGCCAGGCCCAGATCGCCTTTCAGCATTACGTCGACGAACGCTCCCGTGCGGCCGCGCAGGGCGAAGCTTCCAAAACGAACGAGCTTCTGGAATCCGTGCTGGACGACATGGATGTCGCGATCGAAAGATCGAGCTCGCAGGTCGCGCGCAGGGAGGGCTTGAAAATCAGGGCCGACCTCGCCGATCTGCTCAGTGCCGGACAGAATGATGCCGACCTGGAAAATCGCATCGGCGATCTCCAAACACGCATGGAGCGCCTGCGCGAGCGCAATTCAGCCATCGGCCTGCAGGCCCGGGACGACATCGAGGCATTTTCGTACAAATCCGATCTGCTGCTGCTCAGCTCGATCCTCACCAGCATCATGCTGGCGGGACTCGTGCTGTTCGCGATCCACCGCATGATCAGGTCACTCAACGAACGATCGAGCGACCGTCTTTATGCCGCACTGGAGGGCATGCCGCAGGGTCTGTCGATGTTCGACGAAGCGCAGCGCCTGATCGTCTGCAATGCACGATTTGCCGCGATGTATGGACTTGGACCAGATTTGACCCAACCCGGTGCCTCGCTTCGGGCAATACTGGAACACCGGATGGAGCACGGCACGTCGGCTGTCGACGCCGGCGATTTCGTCGAAGAGGAATTGGCGCAGGCGTCCCGCCCGATCGCGGTCGCCCTGGAACACCAACTGCAAGACGGTCGAATTATTGCAACGACGAGAGCGCCGCTCAACACGGGCGGCTCGGTCACCATCCACATGGACGTGACCGAGAAGCACAATTCTGAAAAGCAGATCGCGTTCCTCGCGCATCACGATGCCCTGACGGCGTTGGCGAACCGCGTCCAGTTGCGCCAGCACATCGAGAGAACCCTGGCAAACATCAAGCACGGCGGCAAGGCGTCCGTGCTCTGTCTCGACCTCGACAATTTCAAGCTCATCAACGACACGCTCGGCCACTCGGTCGGCGACGCACTGTTGTGTGCGGTTTCCGATCGGCTGCGCGATCTCGTTGGCGACGGCAATCTGGTCTCGCGAACCGGCGGCGACGAGTTCGCGATCGTGCAATCAGGGGCGGAGAGGCCCATGGAGGCGGCTGCCGGCCTGGCGGCCCGAATCGTCGAAGCCTTGAGCGTGCCCCTCGAGCTTGGCGACCATCATGTCGTGATCGGTGGAAGCGTCGGGATTGCGATCGCCCCCGACGACGGCGACAACGTGGATCAACTGCTGAAGAACGCCGACATGGCGTTGTATCGCGCCAAGGAAGATGGCCGCGCCAGATTCCACTTCTTCGAGCCGGACATGGATGTAAAGGCGCAGGCCCGGCGCCTCCTCGAACTCGATCTTCGCAAGGCGGTGATAGCCGGCGGATTCGAACTATATTACCAGCCAATCGTCAATCTCGCGGACAACAAGATCACGGGTCTTGAGGCATTGCTGCGCTGGAACCACCCGACGCGCGGCAGGGTCCCGCCAGGCGAATTCATTCCGTTGGCGGAAGAGACGGGCCTCATTGCGACGATCGGCGAGTGGGTGATCCGACAGGCCTGCGCCGAAGCGAAGACATGGCCATCCGATCTGCGAGTGGCAGTGAACGTGTCCCCGGTTCAATTCCGCCACAAGACACTGCTCTCCGCCGTCGTAACGGCCCTGGCGACGTCCGGATTGCCGGCAAACCGGCTCGAGCTTGAAATTACCGAAACCGTCCTGATGACCAACAATGATGCAACGCTCGAAGCGCTGCACCAGCTCCGGGGCCTTGGCGTCAGGATTTCAATGGACGACTTCGGGACCGGATATTCATCGTTGAGCTATCTTCGCAGCTTCCCGTTCGACAAGATCAAGATCGACCAGAGCTTCGTTCGAGACTTGATCGACAGACCGGATTCGATCGCGATCATTCGCGCGGTCGCCGGGCTTGGCCAGAGCTTCGGCATGACCACGACGGCCGAGGGCGTCGAAACCCAGGAGCAGCTGGACAAGATGCGCGCCGAAGGCTGCGACGAGGTCCAGGGGTATTTCTTCAGCAAGCCGGTGCCGGCGAGCGAGGTCGCCCAGCTCCTGACCGGCTTTCAGCAGGCTGCGAACGCCGCGGCGTGATGACCGCCGCCGGCGTGCCCTTGGGCGCGAACAGGCTGTTCCAGCCCTGCCCCTCGAACCACGTCCGAGGTGCCGCCGGCTCCGAACGGCACGATCATGGTGATCGGACGCTTTGGGAAATCCTGCGCGAACGCGGCTGTCGCAAACGACAGCACCGCAAACGCGGCGAGCGCACGCTTCACCACGATGAAATCAAGCGGCCTTTTCCAGATGTGCAGTGAGGCCGGCGAACAGGCCGCGGCCGTCGGTGCAGCCCATGATGTCTTCGACGTGGTTCTCGGGATGCGGCATCATGCCGAGCACGTTGCCCTTGTCGTTGACGAGACCGGCGATCGAATGCGCCGCGCCGTTGATGTTGTGGCTCTCGTCGACCACGCCGTCGGCCGAGCAGTAGCGATAGAGCACCCGCCCCTCGCCTACGAGCCGCTTGATGGTCTCTTCATCGGCAGCGTAATTGCCCTCGCCATGGGCGACCGGCACGCGGATCACCTGGCCGGCATTGTAGCCGCGGGTGAACGGTGTGTCGGAGCGCTCGACGCGCAGATGCACGTCCTTGCAGACGAATTTCAGCCGCGCATTGCGCATCAGCACGCCCGGCAGCAGGCCGGACTCGCAGAGGATCTGGAAACCGTTGCAGACGCCGAGCACGAGGCCGCCCTTGGCCGCATAGTCGCGCACCGCATCCATCACCGGCGCCCGCGCCGCAATCGCACCGCAGCGAAGATAGTCGCCGTAGGAGAAGCCGCCGGGCACGACCACGAGGTCGGTGCCTGCGGGAAGCGATGGCTCGGCGTGCCAAACCATCGCTGGCTCGTGGCCCGAGATCAGCTTCAACGCGCGCGCCATGTCGCGCTCGCGGTTGATTCCGGGAAAGACGAGGATGGCGGCCTTCATGGTTCAGGTTCCGACGGTGACGGGAATCGGGGTTGGCCAAAGGGCCAAATCCTGAAGAGACATAGCCATTTGACGAGGATTTTACCAGTGCTAGCCTTGCCGGGTGGCCTTGTACACAGGCCATAGCCACGCACTTTTGCCTGGCGATTTTGCCCGGGATTAGAGCCATGAACGTCCCGTCGCTGCCAGCTTCCCAGTCCGAGCCGCTCTCCGCCGAAGGTGTGATCGCGGCGGGCGCCTATATCGACGGACGCCGCGTCGCCAATATCGCCATCGAAGAAGCCGCGAGCTGGCGCGCCAAGCCCGGTCACGTGGTCTGGATCGGGCTCTACGAGCCGGATTTGGCGCTCCTGTCCGGCGTGCAGAAACAGTTCGACCTTCACGACCTCGCGATCGAGGACGCCAACAACGCTCATCAGCGGCCGAAGATCGAACAATATGGCGAGGGCCTGTTCATCGTAGCACGCACGGCGCAATTGATCGACGGCAGGATCGCCTTTGGCGAGACCCATCTGTTCGTCGGCGAAGGTTATCTGGTCTCGGTGCGCCACGGCGCCTCGACGTCGTATACCGCGGTGCGTGCACGCAGTGAGAGCTGTCCCCGCGCCCTCGCCCGCGGCGAGGACTACATTCTTTACGCCATCCTCGATTTCATCGTCGACAACTACTCGCCCGTGCTGGAAACGATCCACGAGGAGGTCGAACAGATCGAGGAGGACGTGCTCGCCAATCCGATGACGCGGGAACAGATCGAACGGCTTTATATGCTCCGCCGCGACTTGTTGCGGCTGCGTAACGCGATCGGTCCCCTGGTGGAAGTCTGCCGCAAGCTCGAGCACGACAATTTGCCGATGGTGCGCGCGACCATGCGGCCGCTGTTTCGCGACGTCACCGATCACGTCCGCAACATTCAGGAGCGCATCGATTCGATGCGCGAGGTGCTAGCGTTTGCGTTCGAGGCGAGCCTTCTGGTCGGCCAAGCCCAGGAGACCGCCGTCTCCAAGAAGCTGGCCTCGTGGCTTGCCATCATCGCCGTGCCGACCGCGGTCGCCGGCATCTACGGGATGAACTTCAAATACATCCCCGAGCTGCAATGGGAGTATAGCTACTTCGTCGTGATGGGGATGATGGCGCTCACCTGCGCCGGCCTGTACTGGCGCTTCCGCCGCGTCGGGTGGCTGTGAGCACCGGCTTAGGACACAGGCACGTCGCTCAGCTCTAGCCTGCGCTCGATATGATCGAGCCGTACGTCGGAACGTCCGAGTATCCCGTATACGTTCTGGAGGTCCGGCTGCATCGAGATTTGGTGCCCCCGAAGCGCGTTCAGCTCCGACTTGATTTCATCGATCTTGTGATCAATTCTGTCGATCCTCTGCTGTACTTGCTTGAGGACCTCAAAGATCAACTCGTTGCTGACTTCGACCATGGCTAACTCTCAGCCCTTCACCTCGATCGCATAATTCTCGATCACGGTATTCGCCAAGAGCTTGTCGGCCGCGTCCTTCAACGCGGCTTCGGCCTTGGCCTTGTCGGCGCCGGCGAGCTCGATGTCGAACACCTTGCCCTGG